>NZ_CP031142.1:2222500-2540000 GCF_014697215.1 Saccharopolyspora pogona | reverse complement strand
CATAATGAACTCGTGGTCACCCTGGAGCAGAATTCCGAAGGTCATGCGAAGCGGCTCGGTACGTCGCTCACCCGCGACGCGGTGCTCGCCGCCGCTACGCGTGAGTACCTGGCCGGCCGTCCGTTGGACATGTCCGCCTTGGCATCCGAGGTCGGCATCGGCCGTTCGACCCTCTATAGGCTTGTCGGCGCTCGCGAGGACCTACTCAGCGTCGTTCTGGGGGAGGCTGCAGACCGAACGTTCGCTTACGCGCGAAAGCACACGACCGCACCGGGCGGCGCTGAGCGAATCGTTGAAGTGATGGATCGATTCATGCGAGCCGTCGCCGCTGCGCGCCCCCTTCAGGAGCTTTCGCGCCGCGAGCCCTTGGTTATCGTCAGGATCCTGCTCGTCCCCGGGCCGGTTGAAGACATCTCCGGGCGAAACGTCGCGGACATGCTCGCCGAAGAATCGGAGGCCGGTCGGCTAGAGCTGTCGCTACCTCCCGACATCCTCGGCCTCGCCATCATCCGAATTTGCGACGCACATCTGTACGCGCCGCTTCTCGGGCGGACCGACCCAGAGATCGAGACCGGACTCGACCTCGTCGCCGCGCTGCTCGGACACACAAGGGTTCCGCGGCCTTAGGCAGATTGGGACGTTCGACTTACGTGTTTCATTGTGGTACACATGTGCTATCTGTCCGAACGAACGCGGCGTGCCCTATCGTCGCGATGAGCCAGGAGCGGTCGATGAGTGAACATCGTCCGTCGAACAGTCTCGACGGTTTTCATCGCGATGAGGTCGCGAATCACATGGACTCGCAGGTCCGCCGCTTCTTCGGTGCGCTGAACGCTGGGGACGAGGAGCATCTCGACGACATCGTTGCGCGGAACTTCCTGAGTTACGACTACCGCGGCACAAGGACCCGCACGGGATTCAAGCGCTACCAGCGCCGTCTTCGAGCGGCCTTCGCGGAACTCCGATACGAGATGCACGAGAACGTGGGCGTCCTGGTCGACGGCGATCTCGTCGCCGCGCGCACACTCCTGACCGGAATTCACACAGGACCATACGTGGGCTACGCCGCCTCAGGCGCGGCTGTGAGCACCTCGGCATCGCACATCTTCCGCCTGCGTCACGGGCTAATCGCCGAACACTGGCCGGTCGTCGATACCTATCGGATTCTGGTCCAGATCGGCGCGATCGAGGGCGCCGCGGGGAAGTGGCAGGAGATGTTGGGTGCGCCCTCTTCGGGCACGGGCCTCTTCGATGAGCGCCCTGGCACGCCTTTCGGTGAACACGGAGGACAAGGTTCCCCAGAGGTGTCCCGCGAACTCCAGGTCCGGCTGTGGGACGGCGTCTTCGCGACGGGCACCAAGCTGGATTCGGACTACATTGCCCAGGACTTGCTATCGAACTCAGGGTGGATTCCAGACGGGCGCGAGCCGTTCGTCGATGCACTGTCCTCGGCACGAGCGCGAAAGCCCGATGGACGAGCGACTCCGACCCACATCGTCGCCGAGGGAAATCTGTTCTACGTCCGCTCGGTATGGGACGGAACCATGCTGGCGACTGGGAACGATCACGACGCCTCGTCGGTAGACATCTTCCGGGTCGAGAACGCTCGGCTCCAGGAGCACTGGGAGACGGTCGATCAGCTTCGGCTCTACCAGGACTACGGCGTTCTCGATGGAGACGTCCGCGATGAGTGACCGCCATGGGGCTCGCAGGGGAGGTACGGGAGAGTGATCAGCGGAATTGAGCTTCGTTCCTTGCTTTCGGAGAACGGCGTCGTCACCTTGTCGTTCGAGGAGAACTCCTACGCACCCGTGGGGGCGGACGAAGTCGTCGTTCGAGTGGAGGCCACCCCGCTCAACCCGTCTGACCTGCGGCTACTTTTCGGACCGGCGAACATCGCGGAGTTGCAGGTCGCAGGCTCCGGACCGGACAGAGTGGTGTCTGCGCCGGTCAGCCCGCAAGCGGTGAAGCGCAGTGCGGCACGACTCGGCCGGTCGATGCAGGCCGGCAACGAGGGCGCGGGTACGGTCGTGGCTGCTGGCTCGTCTGCCGAGGCTCAAGCCCTCCTGGGGCGCTCGGTCTCGATGATCGGCGGAGCGATGTACGCGCAGTACCGGGTCTTGGACCGGAGGAACTGCCATGCGCTGCCGGACGGCCTTGACCCGGCCCACGGCGCCTCCTGGTTCATCAACCCGATGACCGCCCTCGCGTTCTTGGAGACCATGCACGAGGGTGGACATCGTGCCTTGGTTCACACGGCTGCGGCCTCGAACCTCGGCCAGATGCTCAACCGCCTCTGCATTGAGGAAGGGATCGACATCGTCAATGTCGTTCGCAACGAGAGCCAGCGAGCGATCTTGTCGGCGATCGGTGCCCGTTACGTCGTTGACTCCAGTGCTGAAACCTTCCGAGCTGATCTCACCGACGCGATCGCCTCGACGGGAGCCACAGTTGCCTTCGACGCGACCGGTGGCGGAACCATGGCCGGGACGATCCTGAGTTGCATGGAATCTGCTCTCACGGCTGGGGAGACGGAGTACAACCTCTACGGCTCCTACCACCCGAAGCAGGTCTACACCTACGGGAGTCTCGACACGAGTCCGACCCAAATCATTCGGGATTTCGGGTTCGCCTGGTCGCTGAGCGGGTGGCTCCTCTGGCCGACACTTGTGCGTTTGGGCGCGGTCAAGGAGCAAGAGCTCAGGGAGCGCGTGGTTCGGTCGCTCACGACGACGTTTGCGAGCTCCTACACGAATGAGATCTCGCTGATCGATGTGCTGGACCCGACATACATCCGGGAGTACGCCGCGGTGAAGACCGGGGAGAAGTACCTAGTTCGTCCCCAAGCTTGAGCAACTGCTTGACCGCCCGACCCATTGGACGCCTACTCGGTTCGTCAGATGGCCGGAGGCGGTCCGCAACACCCGAACCTTGGACAGGAGGCGCAAGTGCCGAAGCACGAGTTGACCATTGAGGAACTCGCGGCCACTGTGCCGCGCGACCTCGGGACCACTGATTGGTGCGCAATTGGACAGTACCGTGTAGACCTCTTCGCCGAAGCGACGGAAGACCGGCAATGGATCCACGTCGACGCGGCTGCGGCCGCTGCCGGGCCCTTCGGCACGACGATCGCGCACGGGTACCTGACGCTGTCACTCGTGCCGCATCTCCTGAGCGAGCTGATCGTGATCACCGACCAGACGCGTGGAACCAACTACGGGCTGGATCGGATCCGCTTCACCAACGCCGTTCCCGCTGGAGCTCGGATAAGGCTGACCGCTGAGGTCGCCGAAGCCCAGCTCTACGAGGGTGGGTCGTCGATCCGGTACAAGGTTCGCGTCCGCGTAGAAGTCGAGGACTTCGAGAAGCCCGCCATGGTGGGCGAGGTCGTCTACCTGGCCAGCAACGACTGAACTCGTAAGTCTGTCTCATAGTCGGTCACGTTGTGTGTGCCCTGGTCCCGATGAGAAGTTCCCCGACCCAGCGTCGAGCCGGCAAACACACTCTTCGTTCTTAAAGCGCGCAGCGTTCCGATCCTCCGAATCGACGTTCCAGCTTCGTGCTCTACGCGTGGCAAGAGTGGATTGGACGTCTGTCATGCAGATGTGAACCTGCAGGTCATGCGAGTTCCTTCCACTCTGACGGCGCTCAGGTGAATCGGCTCTGGCGCGAGTTTCGTGGTTCGGTGACTCAGGGTGAGCCGGGGGCCGTCAGGCCAGGATGACGCGTTTACCTATTGACTGAACTAAATGACGGCGGCGAACAGCCCCGCGGCCGCGCGCGACCTGACCTGCGCTTGGTCGAACTGATCGCCTATGCACGAGCCCAAGGCCTGCACGGTGTCATTCGGGTGCACAAGGGCAAGCTGAACATCGGGCAGTTTCGGTTGTTGGCAGATCCAGGCACGGACTGACCCCTGGCCAGGCGGATCCGCGCGGTGATGGCCTCTCTGCGCTGTAGGGGCGTTGAGAGGCCATCACCGAGGTGGAATTCTGCGCCTGCACACGGGCTCGGCGGCTTTCGCGCGCAGCGGCCAGGCTGGCTCGGCAGGTCCGGATGATCTGCCGGGTCGCCGCGGTCTCGAGGGTCTGGCGGCACCGCGTGCACACCACGGTCACCGGTCCGGTCACCTCGTCGACCGCGACGGATGCCTCGGCCTCGCAGCGGCGGCACCAGCGGTGCCCGGTGACGGGGATGACGTGCATCGGCGAAGCGATGCATTCGTGTGCCCAGCGACGGTGAACGTGGCAGGTGATGCGCTCGTGAGCCGAAATCTCCTCGCGCTCCTCCACCGCATCCTCGAGGATCAAGGTGTGTGCGAGGCGCCGGTCACGGAGGTCCGCGTAGCGCTCGCCGTACCGTAGTACCTCCGCGGCGCTCGGCTGGGAGGGATGCAACGGACGTCGGGGGAGGAATGCTTGAAACCTGTGGATCGGCTGGGAAGGGGCGTACCTTCCCAGTGATCGGATGCAAGGTTCCAAGCATGGCCGACGTTGGCGCGTCGGTCGGGAAGGTACGACCCGATGCTCAGCGTAGCCCCTGACCCTGACTCCCGTGATGATGACCGCTCTGCCACGGATTCAGCGTCGTTGATCGACGAGATCGTGCGAGAGGGTGCCCGCCGGATGCTGGCCGAGGCGTTACAGGCCGAGGTAGACGCCTACCTCGCGCAGTTCGCCGATGCCCGCGACGAGCGTGGCCACCGGCTGGTGGTCCGCAACGGCTCTCACCAGCCCCGCGAAGTCCTCACCAGCGCTGGCGCCGTGGAGGTCACCGCGCCACGGGTCAACGACAAGCGAACCGACCCGGCCACCGGCGAGCGGATGCGGTTTTCCTCCGCGATCCTGCCACCGTGGGCGCGCAAGACCCCGAAGATCACGAGGTACTGCCGCTGCTGTACCTGCACGGCCTGTCCAGCGGGGACTTCGTGCCCGCACTCGGGCAGTTCCTGGGCAGCAGCAAGGGATTATCCGCCGCAGTGATCACGAAACTGACCGAGTAGTGGAAGACCGAACACCGCGTGTTCACCGAACGCAATCTTTCCGAAATGGACTATGTGTATCTGTGGGCCGACGGCATCCATGTGAACATCCGCCTGGAAGAGCACAAACTCTGCCTGCTGGTGATGATCGGCGTGCGTGCTGACGGCCGCAAAGAACTCGTCGCGCTGGCCGACGGCTACCGCGAATCCACCGAGTCCTGGGCCGATCTGCTGCGCGACTGCAAACGCCGCGGCATGCGCGCGCCGGTGCTGGCCGTCGGCGACGGAGCGCTGGGGTTCTGGGACGCGCTGCGCGAGGTCTTCCCCAGCGTCCGGGAGCAGCGCTGCTGGTTCCACAAGATCGGCAATGTGCTTGCCGCGTTGCCGAAATCGGCGCATCCCGGGGCGAAGAAGGCCCTGGCCGAGATCTGGAACGCCGAGGACCGCCGGCACGCCCTGGACGCGGTGAAGGCGTTCGAAGGCGCTTATGGTGCGAAATTCCCCAAAGCCGTCGCCAAGATCACCGACGATCTCGGCGAACTGCTGGCCTTCTACGACTATCCCGCCCAGCACTGGGTGCATTTGCGCACGATAAATCCCGTTGTTATCTGGAGCTTCCGTGTGTGTGTCTTCCATGTGTGCCACGGGTTTGTCGTGGGCTGCGGTCGGCGTGGTGGACATGGTTATCTCCGGGCTCGTCCAGCATGTCGATCACGTTGGAGGAGCAGGTGCAGGTGCAACGGGTGGCGATGCCCGCCTCGCGGGTGCCGTCGTGGACGGTCCTGGGCGATGACGACGCCCCGATCGAGCCGATCGAGCGTTATCTGGCCTATCTGACCGATATCGAGCGGTCACCGAACACGGTCAAGGCGTATGCGCATGATTTGAAGGACTACTGGGTCTTCTGGAGCGTCGGGGCCTGGACTGGCGGGAGGTGCGCCTGGAGGACATTGGTGAGTACGTCGCCTGGCTGCGGCTGCCGCCGACCGGCCGTGATGGCCAGGTGGCCGTGCTGCCCTCGCTCCAGCCGCATGTGGCTGGGTCCACGATCAACCGGAAGCTTTCGGCGCTGGCGGCGTTTTATGCGTATCAGGCGCGGCATGGCGTGGATGTCGGTGAGCTGTTGACCACGTGGCAGGTGCCCGGTCGGCGGGGCGGGTGGAAGCCGTTTTTGCACCACATCAGCAAGGACAAACCCCAACCGAGCCGGATGATCACGGTGAAAGCACCGAAGAAGCTGCCCCGGATCCTGACAGTCACTGAGATGCAGTCCATTGTGGATGCTTGTGACCGGCTGCGAGATCGCTTCCTTTGGTCCTTGTTGTGGGATTCCGGCTGCCGGATCGGGGAGGCGTTGGGCCTGCGGCATGCCGATATCGCCGCCGCGGAACGGGAGATCGTGATCGTGCCCCGGGTCAACGACAACGGCGCCCGATCCAAATCACGCGAGCAACGCGCCGTCCCGGTCTCCACGGAGCTGATCCGGCTGTGGGGTGACTATCTGCACGGCGAATACGGCGATGTGGACTCGGACTACGTGTTCGTGAACCTTTTCGCCGAACCACGGGGGCAGGCGTTGTCCTACCCGGCGGTCTACGAGCTGGTGAAACGGCTGCGGCGACGCACCGGGATCGACTTCGATCCGCACTGGTGCCGGCATTCGGCGGCGACCAGGATGCTGCGGGACGGCGTGCCCATCGAGGTCGTGTCCAAGGTCTTGGGCCATTCCTCGGTGACCACCACGATGTCCGTTTACGGGCATTTGACCGCCGAGGACGCGCGGCGGGCGTTGGAGAACGCAGGTTGGTTCACCGGGCGTGAGGTGAGCTGGTGAGCCTGTTCGAGATCACCCACGCCCAGCGCGCAGGATGGCAGCGCCGCGCAGCTGGCGAACTGGCCGCGATCCTGGATGCCCACCCACATCTGCCGATCATCGCGTGGACGCTGGCGCCCTCCGGCAGCCTCGTGGTGGGGCAGGTGAACGGACCCGCGCCAGCTGAGCAGCTCCGCGCGACATTCGAGCATTGGCGGTCCGCCCTGCGGCTTGCCGAGCCCCACGAGGTCACCTTCAGCGGCGGATCGGTGTTGCTGACCACGCAGGCGGCGTTCAACCATGTCCGGATCAAGCTGACCGCCACCCTTCCGCCCGACGCGCGGCAGGTGACGCCATGAATCGCGAAATTGCCAAGGCGCAGCGGCAAGCCACGGCCTCTCCCGGGCTGCTGGAGAAGTTGATGGCCGCGGTGCGCCCGGAGTTCCGCAGCGACCTTGTCGTTTTCGATCCTCGCGATCCGGTGTTCGGTGGTCCGGCATGCGCAGTGCCCGGATGCGTCCGGACAGCGCGCAGCCAGGGATTGTGTCCCGGGCATCATCAGCGGTGGTGGCGCAGGGAGGGCAAGCCCGATCTCGCGCGGTTCATCGCCACCACAGACCAGCAGGTCGCCGGCCCGTTGAGCGACAGTCCCACCAGCAGTGTGGTGCCCGCCTGCGAATGCAAGGTCAGCCTTGCCGCGCTGGCCCCGCAGCTGAAGCTGGAGGTGCAGTATGTGCTGCAATGCCGCCGCGACGAGCGGCTGGTCCGGACCCAGGTCACCACGGTCGCTCGCATGGTGCGGCTGTTGGCGGGCCTGCCGGTCGCCTCGCTGCTGGACTGGGACGAGGAGACCTTACGGACCGCGTTTGGTCGCCCGGCGCCGAAGGACGCGGGACCGCGGACCCTGGTTATCTACGGGGTGCGCAAGCTGGAGGATCTAGCCGAGGACCACGGATGGGACACCGAGTATCGGCGGGATGTGTGGCGGTTGCGGCGCCTCGGGCGGCCCACCGGAGGCGGGTCTCCCGCTCGCCTGCGATTCAATGCCATTGCCCAGCCGTGGTTGAAGGAGTTAGCCAAGCGGTGGGTGCGGTGGCGGTTGAGTACAGGACTGGGCAGCACCGCCGCGGCCCGGTGTGTCACCGCGATCACGCGGTTCGCACAATTCCTTGCCACCCACGAGATCGGCATTGACAGCCTGGCCAGCGTGGATCGACCGGTCCTGGAGCGGTACCTGGCCGACCTGCACGTCGAGTTCACCGGCCGACCGGCGCATCGCACCCACGTCGGGCTGCTCAACCAGTTCTTCAACGCGATCCGCCAGCACAGCTGGGACTCCTCGCTGCCGACGACCGCGACATTTTATCCCGAGGACTACCCGAAACACGGCGAACAACTGCCTCGCGCGGTAGCCGAGTACGTGATGGTCCAGGTAGAACATCCGTCCAATTTGGACCAGTGGGACCACCCGGCCTACCGGCTGGTCACGCTCATCCTGATCCGCTGTGGCTTGCGCGTCTCCGACGCGCTCAAGCTGCCGTTTGACTGTGTCGTCCTAGATGCCGAGGGCGCACCCTATCTGCGCTACCACAATCACAAGATGAACCGGGAGGCACTGGTCCCGATCGATGAACAACTCCAGCAGTCGATCAGCGAGCAGCAGCAACACGTCCTGGGCCGCTGGACCGACGGTGTCCCGGTGCTCTTCCCCCGCCCCCTGACCAATCCGGACGGCTCCAAGCCTGTCAACAGCGCCACCTACCGGCAGGCCCTGCACCGATGGCTGCAACGCTGCGACATCCGCGACGAACACGGCCGCCCGGTGCATCTCACTCCCCACCAGTGGCGGCACTCGCTGGGCACCAGATTGATCAACCGGGACGTGCCGCAGGAAGTGGTCCGCCGCATCCTCGATCACGACTCGCACCTCATGACAGGCCACTACGCCCGGCTGTCGGACACGACGATCCGCCGGCATTGGGAAGCCGCACGCAAGGTCAACGCCAACGGCGAGACGGTGACCCTGGACCCCGACGGGCCGCTGGCCGAGGCGTCCTGGGCCAAGCAGCGGATCTCCCGCGCCACCCAGGCTTTGCCCAACGGCTACTGCAGTCTGCCGCTGATCAAGACCTGCCCGCATGCCAACTCGTGCCTAACCTGTCCGATGTTCATCACTACCACCGAGTTCCTCCCCCAGCACCGGCACCACCAGCAGCAGGTGTTGCAGATCATCACCGCGGCCGAGGCGCGGGGCCAGACCCGCATGGTGGAGATGAATCGCCAGGTCGCCGACAACCTCGCAAAGATCATCACAACCCTCGAGAACGGCGAAGCCAACACCAGCAGGGAGACGTCAGCCGATGCGTCCTGACAACACCGCCCCGATCATCGCCGCGGCCCAGCGACGCCGCGAATTGACCCGAGCGAAGGCCCTCCAGGCACCGCGCGAACTCGACCGCACCGGCGCGCCGATCACTTTCCAGTCAGTGGCCGCAGCAGCTGAGGTGTCCCGGTCCTGGCTCTATGCCCAACCCGACATCCGGGCCGAAATCCAACGCCTACTGGAGGCAACCCGGCGCGCTCCCGCAGCGCCGATTCCTGCAAGTCAGCGCACCTCGGAGGAATCTGCCCTGGCACGACTGGACATCGCCCTCAAACGAAACCGCGAACTCGCCGAAGAAAACCAACGGCTTCGCCGACAACTCGCCCGTGCACTCGGTGAGCACCGCCGATCACCCCATTCGCGAGACCCCGGCGATTCACCCCCACCTCCAGCCAAACCGCATCGCACTTCAGTAACGATCGGACCCTGCTGAACCCACCCCGACAACCGCCGGCGGTTGCGTCGACAACACCATCTACGACGCAACCGCCCAGGCCAAAGCAATGATCATCCGCCGAACTCAAGATAACGATGGGGTTGGTAGTACGCAGATGAACCCAGTGCTGGGCGGGAAAGTCATAGAAGGCCAGCAGCTCGTCGACATCGTCGGTGATCTTGGTGACGGCCTTGGGGAACTTCGCCCCGTAGGCAGCCTCGAACGCCTTCACCGCGTCCAGGGCGTGCCGGCGGTCCTCGGTGTTCCAGATCTCGGCCAGGGCCTTCTTCACACCGGGATGCGCCGATTTCGGTAAAGCGGCGAGCACATTGCCGATCTTGTGGAACCAGCAGCGCTGCTCACGGGTGCCGGGGAAGACCTCGCGCAGTGCGCCCCAGAATCCCAGTGCCCCGTCGCCGATGGCCAGCACCGGGGCGCGCATCCCGCGACGTTTGCAGTCCCGCAGCAGATCAGCCCAGGACTCGGTGGACTCCCGGTAGCCGTCAGCCAGGGCGACGAGTTCCTTGCGGCCGTCGGCCCGCACGCCGATCATGACCAGCAGGACGCATTTGTGATCTGTGATCACAGATCTGAGTTTGGGTTGCCCAGCGGTCGAAGTCAAGAGGTCAACTCGGACTGTTGTCGTCAACTCCCGGCGGCAAGCAGGTCGCCACCTGCGACGCCGCCATCGAGCGATCCCGTGTGCACGAGACCGCGCGCCCAGGCACCGTGCGCCCAGGCAGCGTCACGCTCATGCGATCGCCGCACGGTTGCAGCCAGCATCGATCAATGCCGGTCAACCTCCCTTGCGATCACCAGGAGTGCGCGCACGCTCGCTGAATCGAGGTCGAGCCCGAGCAGTTCGCCCACGCCGTGCACCCGTCGTCGAAGGGTCTGGCGGTGCACGGCGAGCGAGCGGGCGGCGATGTCCACGACGCCGTTCGCGTCGAGGTAGGCCTCGAGGGCTTGCTTCAGGGCTAGGTCGGTCAATCGATCCCATGTCGCGGCGCGGAGGTACCGAACTGTCTCGGGTGGGAGCGCCGCAGGAACAACACTTTCGAGCGGGAGGTCACCGGCGGCGATGACTGTTTGGCGCCCTCGCGCGGCGAGTGTGGCCAAACCGGCTGCCTCGTCGTACAGGACCAGGACCTGAGCTGAACGCTCACTGTGGGATAGGCCGATGCGCGTGGCTGCCTTCGAGGATCCGCACGACTGCGCCCAGCCACGGAGCGCAGTCGAGAGCACCCCTGATTCTTCTGGCGTCGGCGAGTCGGCTTCGGGACGTCGTACTACGAGCGCGCCGATCGTGTCATTCGTCGACCAGGCCCTGGCCGACCACCCGACGTCGCGAACACAGCGCTCAAGCGTCTCGACATCAGTCGGGACGGTCGGTGCCCCGACCTTGGCCACAACGACCCGAATGTTGTCTGACTGGCCAATGCCGAGCGCGGCAAGCAGACCCGAGCGCGTCTCAGGAGACGTGTCTGCATCGAGGATCGCCCGCAGCGAGGCAGTACGCAGGCGCCGTTCGGGATCACGGAGTACGTGACTTCTCGACAGCTGCAGGGCCAGAAGCGAGGCAGTGCTTGCCAGGAGAAGCCGTTCCTGGTCATCGAACCGGGTTTCCCGCACAACAAGCAGCGTCGGGGCGTTGGCGCCCGGCCCGCGATTGACAACGACGTCCCGGTCCGACTCGCGGATGGCGCCCGAGGCGGGCTCCGAGCCGGCTTGGAATCGCTTGAAAGTTTCGGCGAACTCGTCGGCAAAATCCTCCGCCCCAGCCCCCGAGGCGGCAAGGGTGGCATGTCTGCGATCGACGACCGCCGCGCGGCAGCGCAGCCGCCGGGCGAGCTCGTGGACGAGTGGTTCGCAAGTGTCCTCAGTGAGGCTGAGGTTAGCGAGTGCCGTCTCGGCGATCATCAGCGAGCGCAGACGCCGCTGCGCAGCGTCGATCCGGGCGCGTGCGACATACTCCGAGATGGCAATGTAGGGCGTTTTCAGAGGCACGACCAGCAGTGGGATACCTCGGGCTTCAGCCAGCTCTGCCCATCGATCGGGGACATCAGGGTGCTGCTCATTGACGCCGCATCCGATACCGGCCACGCCGACCCTGGCCAACGCATCGAAGATCCGTTCAGGGTTTGCCTCAGGCCGGCGAACGAACAACGTCGTGAGGAGGAATTCACCGCCTGCCAGCCACGGAGTGGGGTCGGCGACCTCGGAGACGTGGACCCAGCGCACGACGTTCGACAGCCCCGCGGCGCCTGCGATGCAGCGAAGTTTGAGCTCTGCCGCACCGAGCAGATCGCCAACGGTGACGCTCAACCTGACCCTCGTTTTCGATCACTAATCTGTCGATCCGCGAATATCGGTATCGTCAAAATAGTGTATGACACGTCTGCGTGTGCTCCTCAAGATGATGAGCGCCGAACGGAGCGGTTCGGCGTGATTCGAGGAGGAGAGCCGGGCACATGCAAGCGCGAGAACAACGGCGGTACGAGCTCATCGGGATCCCGTTCGATGGTGCGGCAACTCTTGGATGGCCGGGATCGCGCTACGCGCCTGCGCGAATTCGTGAGCAGCTCGCGTGGATGACGATGCGATCGGAGGACGGCGAGGTCTACTCGCTTGAGACCGGAGAGCTTCACCCGGCACCAAAGATCGACGATGTCGGCGATGTTTCTGTTGTGCCGCATGATGTCTCGGAGACACTCGACCGTTCAGCAGAGCAGATCGCCAGCTCTGTCCGTGCAGGCGCGGTGCCGCTGGTTCTGGGAGGCGACGATAGCGTCCTCTACGCCATCGTCGAGGGAGTGCACAGGGCCACGACGGGACGGCTGGGCATCATCCACTTCGACGCCCATCTCGACATCATGAACCACAACCAGCGGCAGGGTTCGTGGAGCCACTCCAGCGGCATGCGGCGCGGGCTTGAGCTCGAGCGTGTCGATCGCGAGCACGCGATCCAGATTGGACTGCGGCACTTCAACTACCCCAGCTCACGTGCGGCCGTGTGCGAACTCGGTCCGGCACAGATCACCGCCAGTGAATTCGACCGAATCGGCGTCGAATCCGTGGTGGAACGCGTCCTCGATCGCGTTCGCGGAGCCGATCACATCGTGCTGAGCTTCGATATCGATGCGATCGATCCGGCGCACGCACCCGGGGCCGGTTCTCATGAGCCTGGCGGTCTAACCTCCAGGCAGGCAATCGACACGGTACGCGCGCTCGCACCCCACATCGATGCTTTCGCCGTGACCGAGGTCAATCCGCTCACCGATCACCGTGATCTCACGTCGAACCTCGCCGCCTACCTCACCTATTACACGGCCGTCTTCGGCTGACATACCCGCGTGAGCGGTCTTCCGGGACACAGACAAAGGAGTCGTCATGTCCACTCCCACTGACTCGTCGGATGCGTCGAGAGTCAGCAGCCCTGGCGCACTCGATACCGGCGCGATCCTCGTCATCGACCGGGCACGCCTGCGCCGCGCTGTCCGCGGTACCTTCGTCGGCAACCTCATGGAATGGTACGACGTCGGCGTTTTCGGCTATCTCATCGTCACGATGGGGCCGGTGTTCCTTCCCCAGGCCAGTTCTGCGGCACAGGTCCTGTTCATGCTCGGCACCTTCGCGAGCACCTATCTGTTCAGGCCGCTGGGCGGGATGTTCTTCGGCTGGCTGGGTGATCGCATTGGACGCCAGCGCGTGCTCTTCGCGACCCTTGCGCTCGTCGTCGCCGCAACCTTCCTCATTGGTACGCTGCCGTCCTACGACGCGGTCGGCATCTGGGCAGCGCTCCTGCTCATCACCCTGAAGGTCGTGCAGGGCTTCTCCGCAGGCGGCGAGCTGACGGGGGCGATCACTTTCGTGAGCGAGAGCGCACCCGACCGCAAGCGCGGCTTTTACACGGCGTTCCTCGACGCGGGCAGCTACCTCGGCTTCACACTCGGAGCCGTGTTCGTGACCGTCCTACAAGTCACGTTCGGACAGCAGGCAATGGAGGACGGCCTCTGGCGGATCCCGTTCCTGGTCGCCGCACCCCTGGGTGTCATCGCCATCTACTTCCGCCTTCGCGTCGGGGAGACTCCCCACTTCGAGCAGGTCAAGGCACTCAGGGCGTCAGGAACCACGGAACCGCCGCGCGCACTCGCACCGTTCGGTCTCCTCCGGCGGTACTGGCGGCAGATGCTCCAGGTCCTCGGCCTCGTCGCCGCCGCGAACACCGTCGGCTACGCCTTCACCTCTTACATGCCCACATACCTGTCCGGTGTCCCGGGCTTCGATGCCGTCTCGAGCAACCTCGTGAGCGTGCCCCTGCTCATCGCCATGGCGTGCTCCATGCCTTTCGTCGGCATGCTCTCGGACCGGATCGGACGAAAGGCCGTGCTCTGGGCCGCGTCGGGATGGGTCGTCGTGCTGAGCATGCCGGCCTTCCTTCTGCTCAACACGGGCAAGATCGGCCTCGTCGTACTGGGACTTACGATGATCGGCATCCCCGTCGCTCTCTACATGGGAGCGCTCGCCTCGACCTTTCCAGCGCTTTTCCCGACCAGCCACCGCTACGGCGGACTCGGTATGTCGTACAACATCAGCGTCGCACTCTTCGGCGGCACTGCGCCCCTGTTTATCGAGTCGCTTATCCGGTGGAGCGGTGACCACCTTTCTGCGGCCTACTACCTCATGGCAATGTCTGTTGTCGGCATCCTCGTTGTCGCGACGCTGCGGGAGTCCGCGCGACAGGCCCTGCCAGGCTCGCAGCCGGCGACCGATTCCATCGAGGAGGCACACGCGATGCACTTGGCCCGCTCGAGCGCTGAGCCCGACTGAGCGACCAGCCACGCTGGGCTGAGCTGCAGAGGCCCGCGATGCCGCGTCTGCATGCGGGTGACGATGCACCGATCGACGCTCAGCGTGACAGGGGAGACCGCGGAACAGTCACCGGAGGCCACCACCGTGGGACTCCCACTGGGGCCGCCCTCCACTGCCGGCCCCCACTGCCGGGCCCGATGCCCGCGCGCTGCGCCGCGCGGGCATCGGGCCCGCGGGTCTCGGTAGTTCGGTGTGCGGGGCGAGCACGTCGTGCAGTTCTGCCGCCGCGGTCTTGAAGAAGTGGCCGTCCCGGGCGAGCAGTTGCTCCAGTTCCTCCCGCGCGGAGGCGGTGCGACGCCAGGATTCGTGGCCGCGCAAGCCGGTGGCGGCGACAACCACGGTGAGAAGGATCTGGAGGCAGGCGCCTGCGTTCGCCGGGGGCGAGGTGAAAGGCGGACGTAAGCGGGGTTTTCCGTTCCTGCGTGCGGGATCGAGGTCCGGGCCCGCACGGGCCAGGCGCGGTGCAGACGGCGGTGCTGCTGGCGCGCGGCGGCGACGTCGAGGCCCTGGCCGCGTGCGGTGAGGTGGACGGCGACGGCGGTTTCGACCAGGGCGGTTTCGACCAGGGCGGTTTCGACCAGGGCGGTTTCGACCTCTGACGGTTCCGATGCCGCTGGCGACAATCCGCAATTTCAATGGAAATCGGACCTTCGATTTCCATTGAAATCGCACACCTCCTGGGGAGGTGGGGACGTTCGTCAGTCTGCTTGGCAGGTGGGGCTCGGCGCCACACGCCCTGGGGCCTTCGACTGCACTGAAAGTGCAGTATGATGCCACCATGGGCGAACCAGACAGGCCTGCCGTCAATACGAATGCCGTGGCTGAGGCCATCGGCGGGCGCGTCCGACGCTGGCGCTCCGAACGGAACTGGACACTGGACGCGCTTGCTGAGCGGTCCGGCGTGAGCCGACGGACGCTCGTGATCATCGAACAGGGTCAGTCGAATCCCAGCATCGGGGTCCTTCTTCGACTCGCGAGCGCCTTCGGCGTCTCGCTGTCCGATCTTGTCGAGGACGGCGCGGTCAGTCCTATTCGCGTTCACCGGGCTGGGGAATCACACACCCTGTGGCGGGGGCCCAGCGGCGGCCGCGGTGTCCTCGTAGGGGCGACTGAGCCGCCGCAGGTCGTTGAGCTCTGGGACTGGGACATGGCGCCTGGTGAACGGCTCGACAGCGAGCCCCATTCGCGGGGTACACGGGAAGTGCTGTTCGTGCACGCGGGCGAGCTCGAGGTCTACGTCGGCTCGAATGTGGAACGCATCGCCGAGGGCGATTCGGTTGTTCTCTACGGCGATCAGTTGCACGGGTACGCGTGTGCGGGAAGCGACGACGTGCATTTCTCGATGACGGTCTTGCAGCCGGGCGTAGGAGGAGGAAACTGATGGAAGCCGGGCTTATCGATCTGGAGTGGCTGAACTCCGCATCCGTCGCCGACGGCGTTTTCCGGCTGCGACCCGACTACAGGGCTTTGCTCGTGCTTGCAGAAGGTCTCGTCCCTGGCTCGAGTGACGCCTTGAGCGACCAACTGCTGTCCGACGCTGAACTGAAGATCGCCCGGAAGCTCGACGGACGCCGCCCCGAGGAGCTCGAGGAGCTCGCAGCATGGCGCGAGGCCTACCGCGCATTCGGTGCGAAACCGCAACGCACTCGACCCAGCGTGGAAGCGCTGGTCCGCCGGGTCGACGCTGGCCTGCCGCGCATCGACCGGATTACTGACACATACAACGCAATCTCGGTCGCCCACCTGCTGCCGCTCGGTGGGGAAGATGCCGACAAGTACGTCGGTCCACCACAGCTCGCGCGCGCTACCGGTGAGGAAGAGTTCGAAACGTTCGCCGAAGGCCAACCTGTGATCGAGTCGCCCAAGACCGGCGAGGTCGTCTGGAAGGACGATGCTGGAGTGACGTGCAGGCGATGGAACTGGCGCCAGTCGACGCGGACTCATATCGGGGATCGCACGGTGCGCGCCCTGTTCATCCTTGACGGTTTGCTCGATGTTACGGCGGCGTCGGAGTTGATGACTGCTGGAGAGGAGCTGCAGGCCGCTCTCGCCAGGTTCAGTCCGCAAGCCCGGTTCGCTTCCCGCCTTCTGGCGCCCTGATCCGGCACCAACTTGGTGATAGTGAAGATGTGCCGGCTGCTGGTCGTCCATGCCCGCAGCAGCAGACCCCGCCGCTGACAGAACGCGGTTCCGGGAACTGTTGCCCACACGGAAAATCCCTCACCTGAGCTATCGGCGGGGTGAGGGGTGCACTGCGGTCGTGTGTCCCGCAGAACACCTCGAGGTATTGCGATGCACTCCAAGTGCAGTATGATGCAACTATGCGCGAATCGGGCAGCGCGTCGCCGGTGTCAATGCCGCAGCTGGCGTCGGCGGTGGGCGCGTTGGGTGTTGGCGCTGCAGAATGCAACGCGACATTGGGCGCTGAGCTGCAGGTTTCGAAACCTCGACAGGCGCCGCGCGGTGGAGCTCGTGAGCTTGCAGTACGGCGCGAGGCTTGCCGTGCACGGGGCGCTCGGGCGTGGTCGGAGTTGACTGTTGCTGGTGGAGAGCCGAGCGATGCTCCACCAAGTTCTAACTCGAAGGCACGACTGCCTCGGCTGATCTTATACCGGCTTGTTGACCTACCGAAAAGAGATTGATCTTGATGAGTGAGAACGTTCGCAACGGTTCTCGGCCTGACAAGCATGACCTGGCGAGTCTCACGTTTGCCACTCAGGCTGTTCATGGTGGGAATACGACGGATTCGGCCGGTGGCGCGATTCGTACTCCGATCGTGATGGCGAACTCGTATCTGCTTCCGGATGACCCGTCCGAGATGGACTGGTCTGACACCGAGACGCTGTCGTACACGCGGAACTCGGGGTTTAATCAGATCTGTCTTCAGACGAAGCTGGCTGCTCTGGAGCGTGGCGAGGATGCGGCCGTGTTCGCTACAGGCGTGGCTGCTTTGCATGCCGTCTTCTTTTCGCTGCTGAAGACCGGCGATCATGTGGTGGTCGGGGACGTTACCTATGAGGCGGTGTGGCGCCTGATGGCGGAGTTGCTCCCCGAGAAGTACGGGATCGAGACGACGTTCGTCGACATGAGTGATCTTGATGCGGTTCGGGCGGCGATGCGTCCGAATACGCGTCTGGTGCATACGGAAGCGATTGCGAACCCGACCACGAAGGTCGCCGATGTTGCTGCTATCGCTGAGATCGCACACGCACATGGGGCGCTGGTTTCGATTGATTCCACGTTCACTCCGCCTCCGTTCTTCCGTCCGCTCGAACTGGGCGTCGATCTCGTCATCCACTCGTTGACGAAGTACATCAATGGCCACGGCGACTCGATGGGTGGAGTTGTCATCGGCTCCCGTCAGCTTGTCTCGCGCATCAAGTCGGAGGCCCTGGTCGATGTCGGTGGGTCCATCTCCCCGTTCAACGCCTGGCTCATCATGCGCGGGTCTGTGACGCTGTCCTTGCGGTTGCGTCAGCATTTCAGCTCCGCGGAGAAGGTCGCTGCGTTTTTGCAGACCGATCCTCGAGTCGCGTACGTCTACTATCCGGGGCTTGACTCGCATCCTCAGCACGAGGTCGCTGCACGTCAGTTCTGCGGTCGTGGCCACGGCGCGATGATGGCGTTCGCTGTCGAGGGAGACCCCGACACTCAGAACCGGTTCGTTTCCAACCTCAAGATCATCACCTCCGCGGTGTCTCTTGGCCATGACGAATCACTCATCGTCCACGTCGCAGGGGAAGCGCGTGGCGGCTCGGAAAATTATCCCGAGCTTTTCCAGAAGTATGGTCACCTGCGCCTCTCGGTTGGCCTGGAAGATCCGGACGACCTCATCGCCGACCTCTCGGCGGCTCTTGACGCCACATTCGGAACCAACTAAGTCAAGCGGCAAAAGGCGGCTCGCCTCAGTTTACGGGAAAGGACGACGTTACTCGTGGCCTGGATGTGTTGCTGGCCGCCGGTGTCATGGAAGCGACCTGGGCAGTAGCGTTGTCCGAA
Source organism: Saccharopolyspora pogona (assembly GCF_014697215.1). Classification (GTDB taxonomy): domain Bacteria; phylum Actinomycetota; class Actinomycetes; order Mycobacteriales; family Pseudonocardiaceae; genus Saccharopolyspora; species Saccharopolyspora hattusasensis. The sequence goes on along the minus strand of NZ_CP031142.1, from coordinate 2,521,516 downwards.
TCCGGGGGCTTCAAAAGACTCTGGCCGCCCGGGATCTTCCTCGTGACGTGCACGCAGAACGGCGACCGAGGGGCGAATTGGCATCAGGACAGTGCAGATCGGCATGGCCTTCGGCCGTTGCGGCATGGCTGAGGTGACGCTACTCGGGGCGAGACTTTGCGCAGTCGCACGGTAAAGGTTGCGACCGACTTCGAAGGGGAGAGCACACCGTGTCACAGGTGCGCTGGGCGCTGAAAGCGGGCGAACACGTATGCACCACAAACAAGGCGCCGGTCACGTTGCACGCCAGCGTGGGCAGCTCGGCTGGTCGAAGAGCGCGCTAAGGCCCTCCAATAAAACGATCAACCATGGCCTCTGTGACGTGCTCGCCGCCCCGGGCGCTGATCTGAAACACCTCAACGACCTCGCCCGCGACCGCGCCGCGCCGATCTCGATGACACCAGCCTTGGCTACCGCCGCTGCGACGCGCTCCACGCTGACGGAAGGCCCTCATGACCCGCCCCGCGAAACTCCCCACGAACCTCGTGCTGTCACCGACACCGACCGCGGTCGCCCGGTGGCTGGCCGGGCTGGCGATGGTAGCGATTACGGCCGCGCTGGCCATCGTGCTCCCGGGCGCCGCCAGCGTAGTGCCACATCTGCTGCCTGACTACGAAAACTGGCAGAACGAGGCCTACACCAGCATCCCGCAGTTCCTGCGTTGGTGGGTCGGCGACACCACCGAAGCGCAATTCTTCAAGACCGAACTCGGCGGGCTGGGCATGCTCGTCGGCGGCTGGGTCGCCCATATGGCCTGGAAACGAGGCCGCCGCTGGGCAGGATTTCCCGTCAGCTACGGCACCGGACTGTGGCCTTGGGTAGTCGGCTCCGCGCTGTTGGGACTGCTGCTGTCGGAGATAGCCTGGGGCTGGGCATGGACTGTCACCAGCACGTCGCAGCCCACCTTCGTGCCATTCGTTTCCGTCCCGCCAGCGATCGTCCTCGTCTACGGCGCAGGGTGGGCGGTGGCGGTCACCGGTGCCGTGCTCGGGGCCGCCCTGACAACCCCGGTTGCTCTGCTGGTGGTTAACTTCGTGTGTGCTCCGCTTGGCCTTCCTGGCGTGATCGGCAGCGTCACTGGCATGTGGACCGGCGCTCTGATCGCGTTTTTGTTCTGCCGACACCTGCCGTGGATGCCGCAACCTGGCGGCGATTCGTCCACGGACACGCCCGAGGCAGCCGGGCAGGAAGACGTCCCGGCTGGCACACCAGCCGTGCCTTCCCGACAGGGGCCAGGATGGGTGGTCCGGCGTGTTCTCGCCGATTTCACCGAAGCACCCTTCTACGGCAACGAGATCGCCGCAGTCGGTCTGATCGCCGGAACCATTTTGGCCTATGTGCTCAACCCGTTGGCTCCGGTCTACGGCACCGGCCTACTGCCTGCGGTGCTGACGGCCCAGGTACTCACTGCGACGATCGGTGTTCTCGTCTACCACCGCCGCTGGGTCGAAGCCGGCTGGTATCCCACTTTCGTCCCGGTCGTTTCCGTCGCGCCGGCAACCGTGCTGACGTATGGACCAACAGTGCAGGCCATCGTCGTCGGGGCTGCCCTCGGAGCTATCGCGGGACCACCGCTGGCCGCCCAAATCTCGAAACGCCTGCCATCCGATTTTCACCCCTTCATCGGTAACGTCTTGTCGATGACCGTCTGCACCCTCATCACCATTCCACTGCTGAGCGTGCTACCGGGCTTCACCTCCGCCAGCTGAGCCACCACAGTCACTGCTGAGCCGTAGCCGGTCGTCGGGCTGACACGCCAGCAAGCCATAGCCTCGCAGGGCTGGGAAACAGCAGCTGGTGTGCGTTGAGAGAGCCAGGAATTTTCGGCTTGAATCGCTCGGTTGCCGACGCTTTGGCGTTGTGGGCGTCGGTGGCGAGAACGTCGATGCCGGCGCCCAGGGGCGAATTGTCATCGAGACAGTGCAGATAGACATGGGCTTCGGCCGTTGCGGCATGGTCGCGGTGACGCTCCTGGCGGCGAGACTTTGCGTAGTCGCACTGTGAGGGTTGCGGCGCACTGCGAAGGAGACATCACATGAGGCGATATGACCTTGCGCTCATCGGATTCGGCGGTGTCAATCGAGCGCTCGCCGCGCTGATCGAGGAGCGTGGCGATGAGCTCGCCGAGGAGCTCGGCTTCGCCCTTCGGGTCGTTGCGATCACCGACCTACGTGCCGGATCACTGGTCGACGCTGATGGCCTCGACCTCGCCCCGCTGCTGGCCACGGCTCCCGGCGAGCTGGCTTTCGCAGACATGAAGGGCGGCAGCCCCGATCCGCGAAACGAGTGGGTGATCCGCGAAGTCCCTGCCGACATCGTCGCGGAGGCCACCTTCACCAACCCCGCCGACGGCGAGCCCGCCGTTTCCCACGTTCGCTGGGCACTGGAAGCAGGCAAGCACGTGTGCACCACGAACAAGGGACCAGTCGCATTGCACGGCCGCAAGCTCCGGGACCTGGCTGCCGAGCACGGTGTCAGCTTCGAGTTCGAGGGCTCAGTTCTCAGCGGTACCCCGGTCCTGCGTACCGCGCAGCGTCTGCTCAGTGGCCTCCGGATCACCAGCGTTGAAGGCATCATGAATGGTACCTCCAACTTCATCCTGGGCCGGCTGGAAAACGGTGCCGACTTCGAAGCTGCCGTCAGTGAGGCCCAGGACCTGGGATATGCGGAGGCCGATCCCACGGCTGACGTCGAGGGACACGACGTTCAGCTCAAGGTCATGATCCTTGCCAACGAGGTCCTCGGTGCTGACCTGCGAAGCGAGGACGTCTTCCGTGAAGGGATCTCCGGGATCACCGCGGAGGACATCAAGGATGCCGCCGACAAGGGCTTGCGTTGGAAGCTGGTCGGCTCAGCCACCCGCCGCGCCGACGGCAGTGTGGATGCCCGGGTGGCACCGATCGCCCTGTCCACCGATCACCCGCTGTCCGGGATCGCTGGGCCGGTCAACGCCGTGGCTTTCCGCACCGATCTTCTCGGCACCGTCACCGTCTCCGGTCCGGGCGCTGGGCGTATCGAGACTGCCTACGCCCTGTTGTCCGACATCATCGCCATCCACCAGCGACACGCAAACGACGCCGCCGCTTCCTGCGGGCACGCCCTTGAGGAGACCGTTCATGGCTGACATCGCCCTAAAAGCCGAGCGCACTTTCGACGACCAGATTTCGGCCGTCCGCAACCCCTATTCCGGTGAGGTCATCGGCTCGGTGCACATGGTGGACGCCGCTGCCATCGACAGCATCCTCCAGCGTGCCCGCAACGGCAGCCGTACCGCCCAGGCCATGTCGCGCGCGTCGCGGGCGGCCGCGCTGGAGGGGGCTGCTCGGCTGGTCGAGCAGCGCGCTGAGTTCTTCACTTCGCTGATCGTGAAAGAATCGGGCAAGACCATCACCCAGGCTCGCAAGGAGACCGCACGTGCGGTGAACACCCTGGCGCTGTCGGCGGCTGAGGCCCGGCGTAACGCTGGTGAGATGGTTCCCTTTGATGCTTTCGAGGGCTCGGAGAACCGCAAGGGATGGTTCACCCGGGAGCCGCTTGGCATCATCGCAGCCATCACGCCGTTCAACGACCCGCTCAACCTGGTCGCGCACAAACTCGGCCCGGCGATTGCGGGCGGCAACGCGGTGATTCTGAAACCTTCCGAGCTCACGCCGCTATCGGCGCTGCGCCTGGTGGGCGCGCTCGTCGAGGCGGGCCTGCCGGAAGAAGTCGTGACGGTCGTCAACGGTAATGCTGAGGTGGGGGCTGCGATCGTCACCGCCCGCGAGGTGCGGATGGTGTCGTTCACGGGCGGCTTCGCAACTGGCGAGGCCATCGCGCGGTCGGCAGGACTGAAGAAGCTCGCCATGGACCTCGGCGGGAACGCCGCTGTCATCGTCATGGAGGACGCCGACCTGGACCTGGCGGTCGACTCGTGCGTCTCTGGCGCATTCTGGGCAGCAGGTCAGAATTGTGTTGGTACGCAACGAATTTTGATCGCCCGTGAGGCGTATGAGACCTTCCGCAATGCGTTTGTCGCCCGCACGAAGCGCTTGCGCGTCGGCGACCCGGCCGACGAGAGCACCGACGTGGGCCCCATGATCACTGCGGACGCTGCCCGTACCGCCCGGGCGAAGGTGGACACGGCCATCGCCAGCGGCGCGACACTGCTGTGCGGCAACCAGTTGGACGGCTCCTTCTACACTCCGACGGTTCTGGAGGACGTCCCGGCGGAGTGCGCGATATGGCAGGAGGAGGCGTTCGCGCCGGTGGTGTGCCTCCAACCGTTCGACTCCTTCGATGACGCGCTCCAACGAGCCAACGAGGTCGACTTCAGCCTGCACGCCGGGATTTTCACCGCGAACCTCGACCGCGCGCTGTCGGCCGCCCAGTTGTTGGAGGCGAGCGGAGTGATGATCAACGATTCGTCCGACTACCGTTTCGACGCGATGCCCTTCGGTGGTTTCAAATACGGCAGCATGGGCCGCGAGGGTGTGCGCTTCGCCTACGAGGAGATGACCCAGACGAAGGTGGTCTGCATCAATCAGAAGGACGGCGTGCGGTGACTGTGTACCGGACGGAATCCGACACGCTGGGTGCGCTGCCGGTCCCGGCGGAGGCCTATTGGGGTGTGCACACCGCCCGCGCTGTGGAGAACTTCCAAGTCAGCGGAATACGACTTTCCGCACACCCGGTGCTGGTGCGGGCACTGACCACCGTCAAGCACGCTGCAGCTCTGGCCAACAAGGAGATCGGCGCCATCCAGCCGCACAAAGCGGATGCGATCGTCGCAGCCTGCCGGGACATCGAGGCGGGCCGTCACCACGACGAGTTCCGCGTCGATGTCATTCAGGGCGGTGCCGGCACGAGCACCAACATGAACGCCAACGAGGTCATCGCCAACCTCGCACTAGAGCACATGGGCTACGGGCGGGGACGTTACGACATGCTGTCTCCGCTCGACGATGTCAATCGTTGCCAGTCAACGAACGACGTTTACCCTACGGCGCTGAGACTCGCGGTGAGCATGGTCTTGAATGGGTTGCTGGCCGAGCTCGGTTCGCTCTCAAAAGCGTTCGACGCCAAAGGTCAGGAATTCGCTGCCATCGTCAAGGTCGGTCGCACCCAGCTCCAGGATGCCGTACCCATGACGCTTGGCCAGGAATTCACCGCCATCGGTGTCACGCTGGCTGAAGACCGTGCCCGTATCGGGGAGACCCTGCCGCTGCTGCATGAGACAAGCCTCGGTGCAACGGCGATCGGCACCGGTATCACGGCCGAGCCCGGATATGCCGCGGCGGCAGTGCGTCACCTGCGCACTCTGACTGGGCTGGACCTGCGACCGGCCACCGATCTGGTCGAGGCGACCGCCGACACCGGCGTGTTCCTGCAGGTCTCGGGTGTGTTGAAACGGACGGCCGTCAAGCTGTCGAAGGTCTGCAACGACCTGCGGCTGCTCTCGAGCGGTCCGCAGAGCGGCTTCGCGGAGATCAACCTGCCTCCCCGCCAGGCGGGTTCATCGATCATGCCGGGCAAGGTCAACCCGGTGATCCCCGAGATGGTCAACCAGATCGCCTACGCGGTGGCGGGGGCCGATGTCTCGATCACGATGGCCGCTGAAAATGGCCAACTCCAGCTCAACGCGTTTGAGCCGCTGATCGGACATCTGCTACTGACCATGGTCGAGTGGCTCACCCGTGGCTGTGCCGCGCTGCGCACTAAGTGCGTGGAGGGCATCACCGCCAACGAAGAACGGCTCGCCCGCCAGGTGGCCGGCTCGGTCGGCTCGGTGACAGCGCTGACCCCGCACATCGGTTATGCGGCCGCTGCCGCGATCGCCAAGCAGGCCCTGGCAACCGGATCCAGCGTGGCTGACCTGGTCGAGCAGACCGGCCTGCTCAGCCGGGAGCAGGCGACTGGGCTCATGGCTCCGATTCCTCAGAGCGTGCCTTCCGTGAGCGGTTGATCACCCGGGACAGTGCGAATGCGGTCACCGTGTCGCTTACGCCAGGCATCTGTGCAATGTCTTCCCAGATGCCGCGTATGCGTTCCAGGGACCGCGCTTCCAGCCGCACCATGAGATCGAAATCGCCGCTGAGGACCTCACAGATGACGACCTCTGGGATGCGTTTGAGCGCGGCCAGGACCTCCCCACCGCGCATGCGGTCCTGCCGGTAGACGAGCACCAGCGCAGACACGAAATCACCGGTGTCGCTGTCCTCATCGCGCACGATCGTGTAGCCACGAATGTGTCCCTGACGCTCCAGCCGGTCGATCCGCTGGCGCACGGCGTTACGGGACAGCAGGACTCGATGGGCCAACTCGGCATGCGAGATACGCGCGTTGCGAGACAGCTCGGCAATGATCTTCTCGTCGATGGCATCCACAGCAGGTGATCTCCTTTGCGCTGCCCCAGGATGGCCAGGTTCCGGCCCCGGGGGCATGCGTTTAATCTGGGCGACAGCCAAGCAACGTGCGACACGTCGCCTGGACCAGCCCTCATGGGAACGTCGCACTCCGGATGAGCGCCGAAAGGCCAGCGCGATCGTGCTATCGACGGCGGTAGGTTCCAGTAGACCACCTCGGGTCGCCAGCTCGGGGACAGGTGGCCGAACATGGACCGCTCGGACACAGCTTGATACACACTGTCTTCCCGGTCAGCTATGCATGCAGCAGCAGAGGGTCAGCTGGGCGCCGGCGAGGCTTGTCCAGGGCGCAGTGTCGCGTCCAACAACATCTTCGCCAGCATTTCTGGAGAATCGGCGGATGCCACCGCCCCGGCGGCCTCGGCCGGGTCTCCGTAGCCCCATCGCACATGGATCGTGGCAATACCCTCGGCGGCGGCGCTGTCCACGTCGTAGCCTCGATCACCCACCATGAGTGGTCTGGAGATATCGACACCGTAGGTTCGAAACCGGTCCAGGCACTCCCGGATCACTGCACGTTTGGTCTCGCGCCCTGCTCCATCGGAGGTGCCGCACACCGTCACTAGACGGGACGCTAGCCCGTGGTGGCGCGTGATCCGCTCTGCCTGGTCCTCTACCTTCGAGGTCGCCACCGCCATCGGAAGACCGGCTCCGGCTAGCGCGTCCAGCAGTGCGGGAATGCCATCGTATGGCCTGCTGTCGAGGGCGCCTGTCTCGGCGTATTCCGTTCGGTACCTCTCGAGGGCTCGTCTGGCGGTCGATTCGTCAAGGCCGAGGACATGCCGGAAGGACTCGTACATCGGGGGGCCGATGAAGGTGCGCAGGGTGGGTGCCTCGGGAATGTCAGCACCGACTGATAGCAGGGCTTTGGTGACGCTGGCGCTGATGCCAGGACCGGAGTCCACCAGGGTGCCATCGAGGTCGAGCAGCAGGCAGGTGGGCGTCAGGCGGGTCATCTCGCTCCTTGTGGGGTGCACGGCAAGTAGTGGGGCGGCCTAAGCGGGCAGCCGGAGCTGCTTCGCTACCGGGACTGTCGTCCTGGCAGCAGCGGATCAGCGGGTGGGCAGAGCATGAGGAAGCCGCATCGAGCGCGCCGCGACATCGGTGATGAGCTCGTCCGCATTCTCGGTGCCGACGGAAATCCGGAAGTGCCCGCATTTTTGGAAGGGGTTCGGGGTCGTTCGCGATTCCGCCCGCCCTCTGGTGCTGACGCGCACGATGAGCGACTCGTCGTACCCAAGTGACATCGCGGAGGTAATGAGGCGCAGGTTATCGACGACGGAGTTCTGCCTGGTGGGGTCGCCATCTACCGGGAGCGCCATCTTCGAGCCGACGCCGGCGAACTGCGGGCGAGCTCGTGGCCTGGCGCTGAACCTGACTCGGTGTGAGCCGGGTACGGCCGGCAGGGGAACAGGTGCTGTGGGCACGCGGATCTGCAGCGCGCAGTTCTCCATCGAGTCTCCATCGGGATTCGGCGTTGGAGCTCACCGAACCGACGAGCGGGCGGTGGTGCACCCACGGGCGAGGAGCCCCTGGGCTGCGGAACGGGGGATACACCCGATGCTAGAGCGGCCAACCCGCAAGACAAACCGCCAATAACAACAGCAATGGTTTAGATTTTCCTAATGGATCTGCATCAGCTTCGGGTGCTGCGTGAGCTCGCCGACCATGGCAGTATCGCGGGCACAGCCCGGGCGCTATCGGTCACCCCGTCTGCCGTTTCGCAGGTGCTGACGGCCTTGCAGCGCCAGTTCGTTGCGCCGCTTACGCACAAGCGTGGCCGGTCGGTCGAGCTCACTGACGCCGGTCGGGCATTGGCCAATGCCGCGGTGTCAGTGGCCTCGGCAATGGCCCGGGCCCAGGTGGCCGTCGACGAGTACCTGGGGGACTTGTCGGCAATCGTCCGGGTTTCTGGATTCCATAGCGCCACAGTCACGTTCTTTCCCGCACTGGCCGCGATGTCCAACGGGGCTGACCATCCTCCTGTGGAATGTGTCGACGAGGACGTCGCCCAGGATGCGTTTCCGGCGCTGACGGCGTCCTACGACATCGTCATCGCGCACCGGATGAGTCACACGTATCCATGGCCGTCCCAACGACTGACCGCGGTGCCCCTCCTGCGGGAGCCAATGGATGTGGCGATGCGTGCCGATCATCCCCTTGCCCAGTACGAGTCTGTTAGCCCAACGGAACTCGTCAACGAGTCATGGGTTTCCACGCATGCCGGGTTCTCGCCTGCCGACATGCTCGAAGTGATCGCAGCGTCAGCAGGCCAACCGATGCGGGTGGTGCACAGGATCAACGATTTCACGACCGCTGCGGCGATGGTCGCTGCTCACGGCGATCTGCTGGCGTTGCTCCCGCGCTACACGGCCCGCCCACCAGCCGGGTCCGCTGTGACGCTGCGGCCGCTCGCAGGGGTACGAGCAGTGCGCAACGTCGACGTCCTCGCTCGTCCTGAACAGACAACCCGGCGAGCGGTGTCGGTTGTGCTGGGTTCTCTCCGGCAGATCGCTGACTCGCTCGTGGAGTCAGCTGAGGCTCACTCGGCAAATTGATGTAGCCAGTGGCCAGGAAGGATACGCCCGCACTGCATGACGACGGCGGCCATGGAACCGTCCTGCCTCCGCTCCCGGTGCTGCCCCATCGGGCGATCAGGAGAAGGTGTTGGTGGCCTGATGGAAGTCCAGGCGGGACAGTCCCGCGGTGGCGCAGTCGGTGTTGGGGGTGATAACGCCCTCGGCGAAGGTGACGGTGTCGCCCTGCAGGGTGCCGCGGGTGATGGTGGCGCTGCCGCCCAGGGTCTTGGGCTTGGCGGGGTCGGTCTGGAAGGTGATCTCGTCGTCGCTGGTGGTGCCGTCGGACCAGGTAAGGCTTCCGGTGCCGGCGATGGTGAACAGCAAGTTGCAGATGCCGCCACCATCGACGACGCCGCTCACCGTAGCGGTGCCGTTCACCGCCTCGTCATACCAGGCCAGCTCGGGGTGGCTGCCGTTGGGCGAGTGACAGGGCGTGGGGTTGTTGGTGGAGACATGGGCGGTGACGGTCGAGGTGACACCGGACTGGAGCGGCGGCTCGAACACCGCATAGCCATTGGAGTCCGGGCAGAGCAGGTCACCGGGGGCGGCCTGGGCGGGGGCCGGGCTCACCACGACGGCCGTGGCCGCCAGAGCCAAGACGGCCGTCAGGACGGCACCACGGTGACGGGAACGGCTGTGGATGGATGTCATGCGGGCCTCCCTGCCCTCGCGGATGCGGCGCCACCGCTGCGATCAAGGACGGTGGCAGCACCGGCATGGTGTTGTCAATGATCCTTTCCGCGTAACTTTTAGTTGCGCTGGGTGATCATGTTGTGCGGTCGTGATCGAGGTGCAGGAGCACGAGGGCGGCCGCGACGATCTTCTCGTTTTCGCTGCGAGCAGGGCTGATTCTAGCTTCGGCGCGCGGGCGGCCAGGACGGTGATTCCCTCGTGAAGGTAGTCGTAGGCCGTGGATTTACCGATCGCGTTGTCGCCGGCTAACTGCGCCACGCGGGTGCCGTCGAGGAACCAGAGCAGGATCAGGACGGCATGCTTGAACGGGCTAGATGATTGATTCCGTGAAGATCACGTGAAGTAGGCCCCCAGTGAGAGGACATGGGAGGAGGGTGTTCAAGATCGAACTGTGGCGAAAGACCTGAACACCCTCCTGACCGCACTTTATGTGCTGATCGATGACCACGTCGTGCCACCCCGTACCGGACGACGCCGACGCCCCTTGTTCACCGACAGTGAGTTGCTCACCCTGGCCGTGGCCCAGGTACTGCTGCGCTACGACGGCGAGCGCCGCTGGATGCGGCATGTGCACAGCAACCCCGAACTGCGCGCGATGTTCCCGAATGTGCCCCAACAACCTGGATGCAACTAACGTCTCCGCAACGCGCAACCCTTGCTGTGCAAGACCATCCTCACCCTCGCAGCCTGCTGCCGGTCCTGGTTCGACGACATGTGGATCACCGACGCCACCCCGGTCCCGTGCGGCATGTCACGAGAGACGGTCAAGCGGTCCGACCTGGCCGGCTACGCCAACTACGGCTACTGTGCGTCACACTCGCGATGGTACTGGGGCCTGAAGCTCTACCTGGTCTGCACCGGGGACGGGATGCCGGTCATGTGGTGCCTGGCCGACCCCAAGATCGGCGAACGTGAGGTGCTGGCCGCGTTGCTCGACAACAACCACCACCTCATCCATGAAGGCCAAATCTTGTTGGCGGACAAAGGTTTCTCTGGCAAGCCGTTCCAGAAACTAACCGAGTCGAAGGGGGTACGACTGCTGCGCCCCGACCGCAAGGACGAGACCTACCGCGACGGCAACCTCGGCGGTGTCCGCCAGTGGGTCGAATCGGTTAACCAGACCCTCAAGGGTCAACTCGGCCTGGAACGGCACGGCGGTCGCACCCCTGCCGGGGTGTTCACCCGCATCGCGCAACGCCTGCTTGCCCTGGCCACAGCCATCTGGCACAACTGGACGACCGGCGTGACCAGCAAACGATCGCTGATCGCCTACGACCACTAAACATCAACTTCACGGAATCAATCATCTAGTGCCCGGCTGCCGGTCCGGGTGCCACGGCGGCGGCGTTCGTCGTGGAGCAGGGTGGACATGAACAGCACCGTCTGGTCGCGTACGGGCAGCGCGGCGGTGTATGTGACACTCATCAGGACGCGGAACCTTTATGAAGTTGATCTGTGGAAGGACCATCTTCATACCGAGGTTCCGCGTCTTTATGTTGCACCGCAACACCTTCGGCGCATCATCAACTACCACTACCCGACGTCACCACTGGTTACCCGGAAAGGATCAATTGCTCCGGGCGGTGCGCTTCCGGAGTCATTCAGACTGGGATGGCCGGTGCTGGTGGCCCCGTCGGGTCTAGGCGTTATGCGCTCAGCACGTCTGGGTGCTTCGCCAGAGAACGGCGCGCGTAGTAGGCGAAGTTGGCCATGCCATGCTGCGCTTCGGGGTCAGTGTCCAGTCATGGGCTTCCCTCGCTTAGGGAGGCCGCTGAATAATCGGCGTGTCTCCCAAGAATGTGGGTCTGGTCTGGGAGAATCGGTTTGTGCAGGGTGTGGAGCGGGTGGATCGGGAGTTGCTGGACGCAGAGGCTCTGGTGGGGCATCTGGTCCCGGCGGGGAGCATGTTCGCGTTCCTGGCCGGGCATCGCCAGGATGTGTTCCCTGATGGGGAGTTTGAGGATCTGTTTCCTTCGGGTAAGGGGCGGCCGTCGATCCCGGCGTCGGTGATGGCATCGGTGCTGGTGCTGCAGACGTTGCATGATCTGTCGGATCGGGAGACGGCTGAGGCGTTCCGGTGTGATCTGCGGTGGAAGGTCGCGACCGGGATGACGTTGGACCATGCGGGGTTTGACCCGTCGACGTTGGTGTATTGGCGTAAGCGGTTGGCGAAGTCGGATCGGTCGCATCGGATTAACGAGGCGGTCCGCGCGGTTGTGGAGGAGACCGGGGTCTTGCGGGGCCGCCGCAAGCGGGCGGTGGATTCCACGATCCTGGCTGATGCGGTGGCGACTCAGGACACCGTCACCAGTTGATCTCGGCGATCCGGCGGGTGGCCCGGCAAGTGCCCGGCGCGGATGAGCAGATCGCGCAGGTGTGCACCGGCCACGATTACTCCGCGCCGGGGAAACCGAGAATCGATTGGGACGACCAGGCCGCCAAGGACGCACTGGTGTCGGCTTTGGTCAACGACGCCAAGGCGCTGTTGGCGGCGCTGGCCAAGGCCGAGTTGGAGGGTGAGGCGGAGTTCGCGTTGGCGTTGCTGGCGCTGGTCGCCGGGCAGGACGTCGAGCCCGCCGAAGGTAGCGATGGCACCGATGGGCGGTGGCGGATCGCCCGGAAGGTCGCCCCGGACCGAGTGGTGTCCATTGTGGATTCGGATGCGCGGCATACCCGCAAATCGCCGGAGAACCGGCGGGACGGGTACCGAGCGCACGTGGTGGCAGAACCCGAGACCGGGATCATCACCGGCGAGAAGTTGACCAAGGCCGCCGGTGCGGAGAACTCCGATCCAGCGGTGGCCGAGGAGTTCCTGGCCGCCGAGGATGACCCGTGCGAGTGGTACGGAGATTCTGCTTACGGCACAGGGGATCTGCGTGGCGCGATCGACGACACCGACGCTGCCGAGGCCGTGATCAAGCCGAAACCGTTGCAGGCGCCTGTGGAGGGCGGGTTCACCGTCGACGACTTCACCGTGGATGAGCAGGCGGGCACGGTGGACTGCCCGGCCGGTCACACCCGCCCAATCAGCGAGAAGACCCGGACGGCGACCTTCGGCGCACTGTGCCGCGACTGTCCGCTGCGTGTGCGGTGCACCACCTCCAAGACCGGCCGCAAAATCGTCCTCCATGAGCGTGACGACCTGCTCCGCCAAGCCCGCCGTGACTGGGCAGACAAGCCCGAACTGCGAGAGAAGTACCGCACGTTCCGGCCCAACGTGGAACGGGTCATCTCCCAGATCGCCAACCTGGGCGGCCGCCGCCTCAAACTCCACTACCACGGCACCACCAAAAACCACGCCTGGCTCACCCGCCGCACCGCCGGGCTCAACCTGCGTAACCTCGTCGGCCGTGGACTCACTCTCGCACAGCAGGAATCTGGGTTCTGACAGCCCAAACCACCTGACAACACCACACACGAGGGCCTCGAACGGCCCTCACACGACCGAGACGACCACCCTACGGTCACCCACGTACCCCGCTCACAGCCCGGACCGCTGTGCTACGCACCGACCCCGGCTTCACGCGCGGCTAGCCCGCCAAACCCGCGCCTCCCCCCGTGCAGCGACCAGTCCCAGAACCGCCCTAAATCAGCGGCCTCCTAGTGTCCTGAGTCATTGATTCGTTGAATATGTAGTGTATGATCGGGCGATGGTGCGTTCTGGCCGTCCGAAGGCGGAGCTTGTTTTGTCCGATGTGGAGCATGACACGCTGCTGCGGTGGAGTCGTCGCGCGAAGACATCGCAGGCGTTGGCGCTGCGATCGAAGATCGTGCTGACCTGCGCGGAAGGCTTGAACAACAAGGATGTCGCCGCCAGGCTGGGAATCTGGCCGCAGACGGTGTCCAAGTGGCGAACCCGGTTCATCGCGAACCGACTGGACGGCTTGTCCGACGAGCCCCGGCCGGGTGCGAAGCGCACGATCACCGATGAGCAGGTCGAAGCGGTGATCGTCAAAACCCTGGAGAAGCAGCCTGCAGGCGGCGACACCCACTGGTCGACCCGGTCCATGGCCAGGAAAATGGGCATGTCCCAGACGGCGATTTCCCGAATCTGGCGCGCTTTCGGCCTCAAACCACACCTGGTCGACACCTGGAAACTGTCGACCGATCCCCAGTTCATCGAGAAGGTACGCGACGTTGTCGGCCTCTACCTCGCGCCGCCGGAGAAAGCGCTGGTGCTGTGCGTGGACGAGAAATCGCAGATGCAGGCGTTGGACCGCACCGCCCCGATGCTGCCGATGATGCCCGGTGCGCCCGGCCGCAAGACCCACGACTACGTCCGCCATGGCACGACCAGTCTGTTCGCCGCACTGGACATCGCCACCGGTAAGGTCATCGGCCAGCACCAGCGTCGGCACCGCCACCAGGAGTTCCTGCGGTTCCTCAAGACCATCGACAAGAACACTCCCGCCGAGCTGGACCTGCACCTGATCTGCGATAACTACGCCACCCACAAGACCCCCGCGATCAAGCAATGGCTCGCCGCCCACCCACGGTTCGAGCTGCATTTCACCCCTGCCAGTGGTTCCTGGCTGAACTTGGTCGAACGCTGGTTCGGCGAGTTGACCAACCGCAAGCTGCGCCGATCCGCCCATCGCAGCGTCAACGAACTCGAGAAGGACGTGGAAGCGTGGATCGAAGCATGGAACGAGGACCCGAAACCCTTCGTGTGGACCAAAACCGCCGACGAGATCCTGGACAACCTCTGTCAAGTACCGGGTTTGATGGAGACTGGATTAGCTGGTTTCCAGGGTTGCGGTGACCGGGTGGGTCATCGCGTGTAGTGCTTCGTACTCGGCGGACGGCACGTGCCCGAGTTCGCCGTGCAGGCGCCGGTTGTTGTACCAGTCGATGTACTCGACGGTGGCGATCTCGATGTCGTCGATCCCGCGCCATGGTCCACGGTTGCGGACGAGTTCGGCCTTGTACAACGAGTTGAACGCCTCGGCCATCGCGTTGTCGTAGGATTATCCGGCTAATGATCTCGGTTTCCGGTGATTGACCGGTTAACGATTTCAGTCGTTTCTGGCTGTGAGGCGTCGGAGTTGTTCTTCGTGGTGGCGTACTCGGGTGGCGAGGGCGTCGAGTGCGGTGCGGAGGGTGGCGATCTCGTCGGTGAAGCCGGTGAGGGTGCCGTTAGTGCTGGTCTGGTGTCGGTGGTGTTCGATGACGGCGCGGAGGGTGGGGTTGCGGTAGAGGGTGGTGCGGCCCAGTCCGGTGCGAGCAGCAATGGCCGTGAAGGTGACGGCGTGGCCGTCGTGGATGAGTTGTGTGCAGGCGCGTTCGACGCGGTTGAGAGTGCTGGTTTTGGTCATCCTGCTTGGGCCTCGTTGATCAGGGTGTCGAGTCGGGCGATGAGTCGTTGGTGTCGTTGGGCTTCGGTGATCCAGCCGCGTTGTTCGGCGTCGCGGGCCAGTGCTTCGGCGTCGACGCGCTGGGCTGCGAGGATGGGCAGCGAGCTGGCTTCGGTGTGGAAGCTGGGGCAGTGCTCGCAGATGTTGGCGTAGGGGCAGGCGTCTTGGGCGGGTGCGCGCAGGCAGAATCCGCCGGCGAGGCGGGATTTGAGCAGTGGGGTGTCTTTCCAGTCGGCTCCGCCGGTGATGTCGGCCAGTGGCAGGCCGATCCTGCCGGTGGTGGAGGTGCGGGCCTGTTGTTTGGCGAGGTCGAGGCCTCGTTCGTATTCGGCTCGGACGGTGGTATCGAACAGTCGCCCGTAGCGCAGGCTCATTTCGGCGGAAACATGGCCCAGCAGCGCCATCAGTGCTTGGAGTGAGACCCCGGCGTTGACCAGGGCGGTGGCGTAGGTGTGGCGGAGCTGGTGCGGGGTGAGGTGGTCAAGTCCCGCGGCCTGAGCAGCGCGGTTGAGTTCGTGACGGACTGCGCTTTGGGACAGTCGCCGGCCGTGGTGGGTGAACAGGAACTGGGCGGGACGCCGGTAGCGGGGGTGCGGCATGGGTCGTCCGTGGGAGCGGATGGCGGTGATGTGGTCGATCAGGTCGAGGATGTCGTCATCGATGGGGATCATCCGCTCTGTTTCCAGTTTGCCGAGCGGGATTTTCAGCCAGTGGCCGTGGTCGGGGACTTCGTGGACGCAGTCGAGTTCGAGGTCGAGGACCTCTCCGATGCGCAGCCCGCAGGCGCGTTGCAGTCGCAGGGTTGTTGCGGCCAGTTCGTTGCCGGGCCCTTCGGTGAGCACCTCGGTGAGTCGTCGGTCGATGTCGACTGGTAGATAGCGGGGCAGGGTATGCGGGAGTTTGGGGACATCGTCGCGGAACATCAGCTTGCGGGGTGGTGCTTGCGGCCAGCCCCACTCGGTGATGTCGGTCAGAAAGCCCATCAGTGTGAGCACTCGCCGGGACCGGTCCGCGACGGTGATGAGCTCATTGTTCTTCGCGCTGATCGCGTCGACCAGCGACGTCAGGTAGGGCTCGATGTGTTTGCGGCGATCGAGCTCGGCGATGGACCCGAGTTCGGGGTCGATGTCGGCCAGGAACACTCCGAAGTGTTTGAGCCGGGTTGCGATCGCCGACACCGTTTTCGGTTGGCAGGTTGCCCGTTTGCGTTCCAAATAGGCGATCATCGTCTCGCGGATCGGTGGCTGTAGGCCGGAAAGCCTTTGCGTGAACGGGACCGGGCCGCCCGAGCGTGGCAGCTCATCGACGATTCCCAGGTGAAACAGCACGCGCTGGGCGTTACTGGCCGCCGCCAGATAGTGCTTGTTGCCCTTGCCAGTTCGCGTCTCGCGCTCCTGACACGCAGCCCGGAACTCGTCCAGATCGGCCACGGTGATCCGGTCCAGCGACCGTCCAGTCTGGATGAGCAGCCGGACCGGCACTTGGGAGCCGGTGGCGAACCGGACCCGTTCGGTGAACCCGAGCTCGGCGGCCGCGGTCATGAACCGATCGAGGTCTGGTCTCAGCGGTGAGTCTTTGATTTCCCGCCAGATGCTGGAGAGTTTGCGTTCCAGCAGATAGTCATAGCCCGGTTGCAGCACCCGGTGCAGCATCAGGAACGTGATGATCGGCCGAGTCGAGCTCCCAGCCGACAAGCGAGTCTCCAACGACTCGGCCACCCACCCTCGCGGGTCCGGCCAGCGCCCGAAGAACACCCGAGCCGCCCACGAGTAGGCAGCGTTTCCCCGTCCTGTCTGCTGAAGATAGTCCAGATAGGCGATGTGCAGATCATTGCTGGGATTGGGAGCGGAGGCGATCGCGAGCGGCATCGAATTCTGCTTTCACGTGGGCCGGAGCCAGATGGATGTAGCGGGCGGTGGTGTCGACATGAGCGTGGCCGAGCAGGGCTTGCATCACCGCGAGATCAACCCCCGCTTCGGCCAGGGCGGTGCCGAAGGTGTGTCGCAGCGCGTGGGGATGTCCTCCGACGATGCCGGTGATTCCACGGTGATAGCGGAAGATCGTGCGCAGCCCGGCCGCGGTCAACGGCTGGCCCCGGTTCGGTCCCTTGGCCACGAGAAACAGGCGAGGACTGCCGGATTCCGGCCGCTCGGCCAGCAAATACACCTGGATGACCGAGCCGACATCAGGGTCCAGCGGGACGCGGCGTTCCCGCTGGCCCTTACCGAGCACCTGCAGCCATCGGCCGCCGATATCGACATCGGCGATGTTCAGGCCCAGCACTTCGGCGGAGCGCAGCCCGCAATACAGCATCAAGCCCGCGATCGCCCTGTCCCGCCATGTGTGGAAGCTCGCCAACAGCTCCGCCGCATCGGACTGCGACAGCGCCGTGGGCAGGCGGCCGGGCTCCCGAAGCCGCAGCGACGAGCGGTTCTTCGGCCGACGAACGGTATGTGCGAGCATCCCGCTGCGCTCACCCGCTACCCGCCAGCGGGCCTCCTTGCCCTTGGGGACAGGATTTTTCATGTCCGGGTCCCGCATCGCCGCGAACCCGAACAAACCCGAGATCGCCGCCAACCGACGATTGATCGTCGTGACGGCGTACTGATCCATCCGACGCCCCGACAACGTGATCACGTTCGGCCCCGGCCGGCCCGGAACCGTCGCCTCACGGCAGGCACGCAAGAACCGCAACAGCACCTCGGTGGTCACCTCCGGCAACGGCTGCTCCTCGGCAACGAGCCACCGGCAGAACGCCAAAAGGTCGTAACCATAGGCCCGCACGGTCTTCGGTGAGTAGTTCCGATCGGCCAGATGAGCCAAGTACTCATCCACCAACCCAAACCCCGACGCGGCCGGCCCGGCCAACGCCCAGCCACCGTCGTGTTCCTCAAGCCGAATACCGGCCTCGGTGTTCATAAGGACAGACGTACCAGCACTGACCACTTCGAGCAGGCAAGTACCACTACCGCAGCATGTCGCTGACCAGCCCAAACACAACTATTAGCCGGTTAAGAGGGAATCTCCTTTGCTGCCAACGGATGCGACCGCGCTGGCCTCGGCAAGGCGCTGGGTGTAGCGCACCGCCCGGTACTGCACTCCACGGTCGCTGTGGTGGACGAGCCCGGCCAGGTCGGCGCCGGTGGCCTAGCGGCGCCAGATCGCCATCTGCAGCGCGTCCAGCGCCAGATCCGTGTAGAGGCTGGTGGCGACCTGCCAGCCGACGATCAAGCGGGAGAAGACGTCGAGCACGAACGCCGCGTAAACCCAGCCGGCGGCGGTGCGCACGTAGGTGATGTCCGCCACCCACAACTCGTTCACACGCGTGGCCGTGAAGTCACGTTTGACCAGGTCACCTGGCCTGCCGGTCTCCGCTGCCGGCCGTGTTGTGCGTGAGGACTTGTCGCGTAGCAGGCCACGCAGCCCGATCTCGCGCATGAGCCGCTCGACCGTGCACCGGGCCACGTCGGTGCCCTGCCGGTTGAGCTCGGCCCAGACCTTGCGCGCCCCGTAGACGCCGTAGTTGTCCTCGTGCACCCGCTCGATCTTCTCGGCCAGCTCCCGGTCTCGTGCCGCACGGGCCGACTCCGGGCGGGACTTGGCCGCGTAGTACGTCGACGGTGCGATCTCGGCGGGCGTCTGCTCGAGCGCCTCCAGGACCGGCTGGACACCGTGCTCTTCCCGCTGGGACTCGACGAACTCGACCTTCATCGCGACGGACGGTCCAGCTCCGCCGCAAAGAAACTTGCCGCTGACCGCAAGATCTGGTTCGCCCGCCGCAGCTCACGGTTCTCCCGCTCCAGCTGCGCGATCCGCTCCGCGTCACCGCTCGTGGTGCCCGGCCGGTCCCCGGCGTCGATCTCCGCGCGCTTGACCCAGGTCCGCAGCGCCTCCGGGTGGATCCCGAGCTGCTCGGCGATCCGCCTGATCGCCCCAGTCGCGACCGCAGGGTCCCGGCGCGCCTCCACGGCCATCCGGGTCGCCCGCTCACGCAGCTCATCGGGGTACTTCTTCTGTGCGGCCATTACTCCTCATCCGTCCAGGCTTGATGGTCTCCATCAAACCCGGTACGGAACACTCGCCAACTACTGCACACGAATTAATCAACTGACCAACGACTCAGGACACTAGCCGTTCAGGCAGGGGCTTGATTTCGCCGGCGCTCATCGCGGCCAGCTGGAGCTTGGCGCCGCGCTCGATCAGTACCGCCAAGGAGCAGGCCTCATCGACGGATGCACCCGCCACGACCTGGCCATGGTGAGCCAGCAGGACCGCTTTCTTGTCCCCCAGGGCGGCGGTGATGATCTCGCCCTCTTCGTTGCCGACCGGAACGCCGGGCCAGTCCGGTAGAAACGCGCAGTCGTCGTACAGCGGAGCGATATCCATCTGTGAGACCTCCAACGGGACCTCCAGCATGGACAGCGCCGCGACGTGGAAGGGGTGGGTGTGCACGATGCACTGGACGTCGGGGCGTGCGCGGTAGATCCAGCTGTGGAACCGGTTGGCGGGATTGGGCATGCCGGTTCCTTCGAGGACATTCAGGTCCTCGTCAACGATCAGGAGGTTCTCCTCGGTGATCTCGTCAAAACCCAGACCGAGTTGTTGTGTGTAGAAGGTGTTGGGCTTCTCGGCCCGCGCCGTGATTTGGCCAGCCAGCCCGGAGTCATGACCGGCGTCATACAGAGCGCGGCAGGTGAGCGCCACCTTCTGCCGGATGGTTCAGGAAGTGGCGGCGAGGTGCGACCGCATGTTCTCGTGCGCCCGATCCATCAGGTCGCTCTTGCTGTCGTTTAAGGTCGAGGCCATCGATTACTCCTATCGGACCACACTCCTGGAAACGAGAGTGACGATAGGACACCTTGTGTCATGAGGCAAGGGTGGGCACGACGTGCGGGTGGTCAGGCGGAGAGGAGGGCGGCGGTGGCGTCGCTGGTCAGGGCTTTGCGTCGGGAGCGGGGGCTTACCCTCGAGGAGCTTGGTGGCCTCACGGGACTGACCAAGAGCTACCTGTCAAAAGTGGAACGCGAGCTCAGTACGCCGTCGATCGCGGTCGCCCTCAAGATCGCGGAGGCGCTTGATGTCGACGTGAGCCGGCTGTTCGTTGGGGAGACGGGGCGTTCGGCCATCACGATCGACCGAATCGGAGACCGCCAGGCCGGGGCACGGCTACAGCCACTCGGTGCGGACATGCTCGGCAAGGTGATGTCGCCGTTCGTGCTGCGCCCGACCGCCGAGTTCGTCAAGCACGAGCCTACTCACACCGGACAAGAGTTCATCTTCGTACACAGTGGAACGATCGAACTGCACTACGATGGCGAAGAGTTTGAACTTGAGACTGGCGAAAGCGCTTACCTGGACGCTACTCGCGCTCATCGCCTCCGCAGCACTTCTGAATCGGAGGCACAAGTCGTGATCGTCGCGACGGCCTACCGTCCCTAGGGAGTTGGGCCAGGAGTCGCCTGGATGACGATATCGGCCACCATGCACGGGATGGCCATTCCACCAGGTCAACCAGAACCTCTCGGCTTCAAGGCCTGCTGACCTGAGTGCGACTGGATACACCCGGTGGTGTTGGGGTGGTAGCTGAGCAGTCCGGCGATGGCTGGGGCCGCTCGCCGCGCGGTCAATTCCTGGACGGACGGTCAGCTGGTGATCGACTGACGTAGCCCTGCGAGGCACTGAGCGAACTCGCGGGCCTGGGGGCGAGTCAGCCTCGAGGCGGTGATGCGGATCCCGTGCGGGGTTTTGCTTGTCGGGGTTCGGAACGGGGAACCGTCCCGAACCGACCAGCCGGCCTCCCGCAGCGCTGTGACCATGGCGGCGCAACCATCGGGCTCGGGTACCCAGACATTGAAGCCGTCGGTGGGGAATGGGGTGTCAATTCCCGCTTCGGTCAGCGCCTCGCGCAGTGCGTCCACGCGCTCGGCGTACGCATGACGCGCGTGATCTAGTTGTCGTGCAACGGCATCTGATTCGAGGAGATTCGCCGCCAGCTGCTGGAGCAGATGGCTCACCCAGGTGGCGCCCGGTCGCAAACGGCTCCCGAGCCGATCGGCGGTTCCCCCGTCGGAGGCGACGACCGCGACGCGTAGGTCTGGCCCGAGGAACTTCGCCACCGACCGCACGAGCGCCCAGCGTTGCGTGGTGCTTGGGGTAACCCGGTTGTAGCAGTTGCGCGAGATCGCGGAGAAGTGGTCATCCTCGATCACAAGTACGTGTGGATAGCGCTGCAACACGGACCTGATCTCTTGGGACCGCTCGGCCGTCACGCTGACGCCCGTCGGATTGTGCGCCCGGGGCGTGACGATGACGGCCCGAGCTCCCGCAGCCAGGGCGACCCGCAAGGCTTTTGGCTCCATCCCCGCGGCATCGACGCTGACGGAAGCCGCGCGGAATCCGTTGAGTCGTACCGTCCCTTCGCTTGCGTAGAAGCACGGGTCTTCCATAGCGACCAAATCGCCACGCGTGAGATGGGCGGTGAGCAGTCGCTCGACCGCATCGACAGCGCCGTGCGTCACCGAGATCTCGAAGGGGCAGTCGAGTTCGGGTGCCAGCGTGTTGCGTGCCCACTGGTGCAACCTGGGATCGACGACGGGGCTTCCGTACATCTGCATCTGGTAGTCGATCTGGGACAGCGCCGATCCGATGTTGGGTAGCAGTGCCGGATCGGGGTTGCCGCTGGACAGGTCGACCAGTTCGGTATTCACGGCCATCTCGCCCTCGAGGTGGGGAAGGGACGTGATGACGGTGCCGCGCCGACCATGGGTTTCGGCCACACCGGCGGCGACCAGCATTCGGTAGGCGGCGGCCACGGTGTTGCGATGCACGCCGAGCTCGAGTGCGAGGTCACGAATCGGCGGGACCGAATCACCAGGCTGCAGTCGACCTGTGCTGACGAGGTTCCGCACGCTATCGGAGATCTCACCTGCTGAGGCGCCGATGATCTTGACCGGCGCACGATCCGCGGCGTCTTTCGTCACCTCGCCAGTGTATGGCACGTGACAGAAGTCGCACTCACCCTGTAAAGTCTTTGTCATGTGACAAACTGGGCTGGTTGACGGTTGCCCTGCCCACGCGACGATCGAGGAGTGGTCATGTACCTGTCGAAGCACTTCGAGGTGTCCGAGGACGACACCGCGGACCTGCTGCGCAAGGGGGGATTCGGTCACCTGGTCACCCCGGCTCCGGACGGCAGCATGGAGGTGACCTCGATGCCGCTGCTCTACGACGCCGACCGTCACTCTCTGGTCGGGCACATGTCGCGGCCGAACCCGCATTGGCAGTACACGGCCGAGGCGGAATCGGTGGTGGTCATCCCCGGCGTTGACGCCTACGTCACGCCGGAGTACTACCCGAGCAAGCAAGAGACCCAGAAAGTCGTCCCGACCTGGAACTACCAGATCCTCAACGTCTTCGGGCAGTTGCGAGCCCACGACGACCGCGACTGGCTGCTCGATCACGTCACCAATCTGACCGACCACCACGAGAACGGCCGCCCGACGCCGTGGAAGGTCACTGACGCACCTGAAAAGTTCATTGCGACGCAGCTGAAGGGAATCGTCGGCATCGAGTTGTCGATCACTCGTGTAGTGGCCAAGGCCAAGCTGAACCAGAACCGCACCGCCGAGGACCGCACCGGCGTCATTCGCGGCTTGGAGCAGGGCAACCTCCCCGAGCGGGAGACCGCCGCGCACATGGTCGCCATCGGATTGGACAACGCGTAAGAGGACGACCTCGTGACAGCTGCAACCGAACCGACTCAGACCACCAGCGCCCGAGGCATGTGGATTCCGGCCTTCGTACGCGGTGATGCCCGTCCCGGCCCAGGAGTACGCGAACTTGTTCTCGAAGCGAAGGCTGGCCACCGCCTCTCCGGGGCTTCCCCAGGAAGCCATGTCAGTGTCCAGCACGCTAGTCCTCAAATAAGCGAGTCGGTCTCGGTAGCGCGGCCGTAGCTGTGTTGATCTTGTTTGTGCCTGATGTGGGATGTGTTGGTGGGTGGGTGAAGGCGCGCTGGTGAGCTGGATTTGCTGTTGTTGTGGCGCTCTGGTCGGTGTTTGGCGCCAGCCGGGTACCACCACCGGCCACGTTGTAGGCCAGGTTCAGAACATGATCAGACTCGTGATACGGCAGGTGCACCTTCAACAACTCGAGATCGTCATTGATCCGATCAACCAGGCCCAGCTTGACCACCAGCCGGTGCAGCGCCGCGATCCCCCCGAAACACGTGGCGTCAATATTTCCGCCGACCTCGGAGGACACCTTTCCCGAGGTCGGCATCGGGGCCGACTGCGCACCCCAATGCCCCGCACGCGCGTGACGCGCCGCCACCCGGCGCCGGCGCCGTGTCGCGTTCCGCCGGCTCTGTTCATGGGGTATCTTCTTCACCACAAAGGCCTTTCTTGTCCGGGCTGCGTTGAGGTCGCAAACCCAGGCAGGATAAGGCCTTTGCCCTATTCCGGTCCCATCCACCACAACAGACACGCTTGCTCAAGGACTAGGCGGGGTCCCGGCAGGCGAGATCCGTTACGACAACGTGTCGTCGGCGGTGCGGCGAGTCTGCTTTGGATGGTCGAGGGTTGAGACAGAGCGCTGGGTGTTGTTCAAATCTGCCTATGGCATCACGAGTTTCTATTGCATGCCAGGCAAAGAAGGTGCGCACGAGAAGGGCGGCGTCGAAGATGAAGGCGGCCGGTTCCGGCGCCGCTGTTTCGTCCCGTCCCGAAGATCGCCGATATCTCAGGCCTGGCGCAGCTGAACGAGAAGCTCGCCGCCGCCGATCTGGCCGAGGACGCCCGTCACATCGACCAACGGGCCGGCACGATCGGGCAGGACTTCGCGCTGGAGGCGCCGCTGCTGGCGGCGTTGCCGGTGGACGAGTTCGACATCGCGCTGACCACGACACCGCGGGTCGCCCGCTACCGGAATGCGGGCCAGTGCTCCGCCCTCAGGGCGGGGGTGAAGGCCCGCGCTGGGAGGACCGTCAAGGACCGAGCAGTGCCTTAAGCCGGACGGTTCTGCTGCTCGATGTACTGCTTCACGACGCTCAGCGGTGCCCCGCCGACGGAGCCTGCGAAGTACGAGCCCGACCAGAGTTTGTTGGCTCGGTAGTAGTGGCGTACGAGGTCGGGAAACACCTGGCGCAGGCGCCGGGAGGACACGCCCTTGAGGGAGTTGACCAGGCGGGCCACGGCGACCTTGGGCGGGTAGTTGACGAGCAGGTGGACGTGGTTGTTCTCGCCGTTGAACTCGACCAGCTCAGCCTCGAAGTCCCGACACACGTCCCGCATGATCTGCTCCATCCTCGACAGGTGCCGGTCGCCGAACACCTTGTGCCGGAACTTCGTCACGAAGACCAAGTGAACGTGCATCGCGAATATACAGTGTTTGCCGGTTCGAATGCCTTCGAGTTCAGCCATAAACCAATGGTGCAGTGCACTCGTGCGGCTCCGTTTCAACTACCGCGTGTATCCGACGCCGGGCCGGCAGATCGAGTTGGCTCGGGCGTTCGGGTGCGCGCCCGGTACGGGCGGACGTTCGGCCGGGTGGACCGGTACTTCCTGTCCACCCGGATGTGTTCGGCCTGCGGGCGCATCAACGACAAGATGGCCCTCACCGTCCGATCGTGGGACCGCCCGTGCGGCAGTCACCACGACCGGGACGTGAACGCAGCGAAGAACGTGTTGGCCGCCGGGCAGGCGGACAACGGAAACGACCGTGGAGCGCACGTAAGACCGGGACTCGTCCGGGCGGCGCGCAGGGAAGCGGTAACCCACCCGGACGCCGCGCGGTCCACGCGCAGCGTGGAGGGAATCTCCGTCCTTTAGATTTAGGACGGAGAGGATGTCAATCCAGGATCACCGTCCGCCAGGCCCTCTACTCGGTGCCCGCCCGGCTGATCGGGCAGACCGTGCGCGCGAAGCTCGGCGCGGAGGAACTGGTGGTGCTGCACGGCGTCGAGGAGGTCGCCAGGCATCCGCGGTTGACCACCAAAGGCGGGCAGCATCTGGTGCTGGATCACTACCTTGAGGTGCTGGCCGGCAAGCCGGGCGCGCTGCGCGGGGCGACCGCGCTGGCCCAGGCCCGACAGAAGGGTTGGTTTACCGCCACAGGAGCCCGTTGCAAAATCGCTCCGACTGCGGACCGTGATCGACTGATCACGGCTGAGATGGTCGCTGATGGTCGAACGGCGACAACCGAGGCTGATTTGGTGGGTCGATTCCACCGCTTTCGCCGAAAACGCAACAGACTCCCAGAAAGGGGCAATGGGCCGGGAACTCGCGGGTAGAACGATTACCGGGCGACGGTAATCCGCCGCGCCAGCCGCCGGGCGCGGCCGGTCTCACCGCTCACCAACCGACGTCCCGGTGGCATGGCGCTCCCCTTCGGCGGCCTACGCTTCGTCGTCCCGCCAGTCGCGGATGTCCATGTTGCGCAGCGCCAGGTTGGCCACCATGCCCCCCACGACCTCGGGGTCCACCCGGAAGGAGAACCCGATCTGGTCTTCCAGAGGGATCACGAGGACGCGCTGGCCGGGCTCGCGCATCGTGGTGGCGTCGGCGATCAGCACCGAGACATCCTCGGAGGTGGCGCCCCGCCACGCGGGATCCTCGGCCACGATCAGGCGCCGGGAGATCGACGCCCGCGCCACCGCCTCGGCCGCGTCCCCTTGATCGGACCGGCGCATGCCGGGGAGCTCGCCCATGCGCCAGAGCACGTCTTCCCAGACGTCGTCGTCGCTGTCGGTGCGCACCAGCAGGATCCCGGGCACACGGGACTCACCGTCGCCGGGAGGTAAAGGAAGCGGAGGACGCATCAGCAACACCTGATCGAATCGGGAACGAATCCCCATAGTTCTAGCACCAGGCGACGACAAACCCTCGCACGCGGACGAGCCGACCGCCAGCAGAACCGCGTACGCCCGCCTCCTCGGCGAGAAGGCCTACTCCTCGTCCGCGATCCGCGCCCACCTGGCCCGGCGCAACATCAAGGCGCCCATTGGCCAGCCCCGCGACCAGCGCGAGAACCGCCGCAGGCGCGGATCGCGGGGTAGCCGGGCCCCCGGCCTTCGACCGAGCGGGCGCCTGTCGTGAGTGGCTGTTCCGGTAAGGACCGGCATTGGTACTCACGACCCCACGCTCATAGCGCCCAGATCTACGGCCGCACCGGCCACAGCGGTCCCGCCCCCGCCTACGCACGTGCACCACCACTTCGGCGGTCTCGTCGAACTCGACATCCTCGATGACCGTGCGCCGGTCGACGCCCACCACAACACGCCAAACCGGCCTTCGGCACGCCGTTCTCCGCTCCTCGGTTCCTGACTCTGGACAAGCCAGAAACCTAGACGAAGCAACGGCGTGCCCCCGTCTCCGGACCCAAAAACCCAACTCAAACCGCCCACAGAAACGTCACAAGAGCCGAACGTTCTGGTGTTTGTCACGCGACGTGGAAGGCCTTGCTGAGCTGCTACAACTCGGTGTCGAAGTCTGCGTGTTCGACCCGGTTCTTGATGGTGGTGAGGAATCGTGCCGCGTCGGCGCCGTCGACGAGGCGGTGGTCGTAGCTCACTGATAGGTACACCATCGATCGCACGGCGAAGCTGTGCCCGCCCAGGCCGTCGGGCATTGGGACGACGCGGTCGACGACCGCGCCGGTACCGACGATCCCGCTCTGCGGTTGGTTGATGATCGGGGTGTCGAACAGTGCGCCGCGGCTGCCGGTGTTGGTGAGCGTGAAGGTTCCGCCGGTGAGCTCGTCGGCGCTGATCTTGCCGCTGCGGGTCCGGTCGGCGAGGTCGGCGATCGTCAGCGCGATGTCGGCGATGCTGAGCTCGTCGGCATCGCGGATGACCGGGACCAGCAGGCCGCGCGGGGTGTCGACGGCGATGCCGAGGTTGCGGGCCGCGTGGTAAGTCACCTCGGTGTGGTCGGGGCTTACCGAGGCGTTGAACATCGGGTACTCCTTCAACGCCTCGACGATGGCTTTGGCGAAGAACGGGAGGAACGACAGCTTGGTGCCGGTGCGCCGGTGGAACTCGTCCTTGCTCCGGGCCCGCAACTGGGCGAGCTTGGTCACGTCGGCTTCCAGCACAGTGGTCAGCTGCGCGGAATTCTGGAGGGACTCCACCATCCTCTTGGCGATGGTTTGGCGCAGCCGGGACATCTTCTCGACCCGGGGATCGCTGCTGTTGGGCACCGGCGTTGGGGGAGCGGCGGGCTCGGCCTGTTCCGGCGCGGTTGCGGGCGGTTCCGACACAGCCTTTGGGCCGGGAACCGGTGCGGCCTTGGCCGGTTTGGGGGCGGACGCGGGTGGCGCTGACACGACCTGTGGGCTGGGGACTGATACGGCCCCGCTCACGGCCACGGGGGTGATGACGGCCAGGGGCTCGCCGACAGAGACCGTGGAGTTCTCCTCGGCCAGCAGTTGTTCGACTGTGCCCGCGAACGGTGCAGGAATCTCGGTGTCGACTTTGTCGGTGGCCACTTCCAGCAGTGGTTCGTCCTTGCCGACGGTGTCGCCGACCTTCTTGAGCCAGCGGGTGATCAGGCCCTCGGTCACGTTCTCACCGAGCGCGGGCATCTCAACGCGAGAGGTCATCGTTCTCTTTCCTCGCTGCGCTTTCAGGAAGATTCAGTCGGACAGGTCGAGCGCTGCGCGGACGATGCTGTCTACATCCAGTCCGTGGTAGCGGTAAACGTCTTCGATGGATCCGGATTGGCCAAAGCGGGTCACCCCCAGCGCGGTCGTGGCGACGCGGTTGATGGTGGCCAGGAACGTCAGCGTGTGCGGGTGACCGTCGAGAACGGTGACGAGGGGCGTTGCCCGGTCCGCGGGGAACACCTGGTCCAGGATCCACGATTCGGCCTGTTCGTGGCCCTGCCGGGCCCGCACTGCCCGGTACAGCAGGTCGGGGCTCGTCACGCACACGACGTCAGCGGCGACGCCGAGCTGCTCGAGCCGTTCAGCCGCCAGCAGCGCTTCCGGCACCACGGCACCCATCGCGGCGACGGTGACGGTGACGGTCGGATTGTCCGAGCGCCGCAACGAGTAGGCACCCGCCACTACTTGGCGGCGCCGTCTTTCCCTGGCGGCGGGATCGGTGGGGACCGACGCCAAGGTCTGGTCGACGGGGCGGGTGGACAGTCGGAGGTAGGCCGAACTGCCGTCCGGTTTGCCGAGCCGGCTGAGGCTGGCCAGCAGGGTCCACTCGGTGTCGATGGCGAACGCGGGTTCGTAGGTGACACATCCGGGTTGCTCGAGACCAATCGACGGTGTCTTGATGGACTGGTGCGCGCCGCCTTCCGGTGCCAGCGACACACCTGACGGAGTCCCGACCAGGATCGACTGCCCACCGGCGTAGATGCCATACGACCACGGCTCGAGAGCTCGCTCGACGAAGGGGTCGTAGAGGACTCCGATGGGCAGCAACGGCTGTCCCCACCGGCTCCAGGTGGCGCCGAGCTCGCCCAGGAGGCTGACCAAGTTGGTTTCGGCGATGCCCAGCTCGATGTGCTGACCGGTCGGTCTCTCCCGCCAGTGCAGGATGGTCTCCGCGTCGTCGGCGAACCAGTCCCGGCGCTCGCTGGGCGACCATACACCAACCTTGTTCACCCACCCGCCCAAGTTGGTCGTGGAGCTGACGTCCGGGCTGACGGTGACGACCCGGCGGGCGGCATCCGGTGCAGCACGGGTCAGATCGAGCAGGACTCGGCCCAGCGCCGCTTGGGTCGTGGCTGTGCCAGCCGGCGTGCGACCGATGTCGGTCGGCAGGGACGGGGGAGTCTGAGGAGTGCGCTCAGGGCGACGCAGGCGCTCGGCGGTTTGCTGACACAGCATCTGCGCCGCGCTGTCGGAAGGGAACCCACGCCAGGGGGCGTCCACATCACCTCCTGTCCGCTCGGCGAGGTCCCGCATCTGGGCATCGTTGAGCAGCGCCGAGTGGTTCTGCGGGTGGCCCTTCGTTGCCAGCCCGTATCCCTTGACGGTGTAGGCGAAGATCACCGTGGGCCGGGTGTCGTCGATCGATGCGAAGGCGCCGTCCAACGCCTCGAGATCGTGGCCACCGAGATTGGCAATGGCTTCCACCAGCGTGTTGTCATCGATGTGTCCGACGAGCGCGGCGATCGCGGTGTTGTCGGGACCGTCGCCCGGCAACCGGTGGCGCAGCTCGTCGGCGTCGCAACGCAGCAGCCGCTGGTACTCGGGGTTGGCCATCTCGTCGATTCGCCGCCGCAGTTCAGCGCCACCGGGCCTGGCGAACAGGCCCTCCATCACGCTTCCGTACTTCAGCGTGATGACCTGCCAGCCCGCGGCGGCGAACATGCCTTGCAGCTTGTCAGCGGCGATGTTGGGCACGACGCGGTCCAGGGACTGGCGGTTCAGGTCGACGATCCACACGACCTCTCCCAGGTCGGCGACACCGGGATCGAGCACGGCTTCCCAGACCGCGCCTTCGTCGAGCTCGGCGTCGCCTACCAGGGAGTACTGCCGACCGGTGCCGGCGCCGCTGAAGGCGGTGTCCACGTAGCGACGTGACACCGCACCCCAGAGCGGCGCGGTGGCGCCGATGCCCACTGAGCCGGTCGAGTAGTCGGCGGGATCCGGATCCTTAAGACGGCTCGGATAGCTCTGCAAACCGCCGAACTCCCGAAGCCGTGGCAGGTACGAGGCATCCAGTTCACCGAGCAGGTAGTTGATCGAATGGAGCACCGGCGAGGCGTGCGGTTTGACCGACACCCGATCCTGCGCGCGCAGATGTCTGAACCACAGCGACGTCATGATCGACACTATCGAGGCCGAGGACGCCTGGTGGCCACCGACTTTGAGACCGGACGGGTTCGGACGGACGAGGTTGGCGTGGTGGATGATCGCGCTCGACAGCCACAGAACACGGCGCTCGATTTCGCGGAGCACTTCGTGCTCAGCATCGGACGGGTGGGAGGTAAGCACTGGGCTGCTCATGATGTCTCACCTTCGAAATCAGGCATTCTGCGATCCAGCGACGGGGCATCGCGCTGAGCCGGATATGGAGATGTCTCGCCGTGTCAAGAGCGCAGGGAAGACCTCGCTGTGATCTGGCCAGGGCCAGTCGCCGACATCGGCATGGGGACCAGCTGGCTACGCCGTGGTGGGAATGGCTTGCAGGAGGTCCTGCCACAGGTCTTCGACGTGCTCACATCCCACGCTCAGCCGCAGCAGCCCTGCCGGAACGTGCTCTTGACCAGGGTGCTTGGCTCGTCGTTCGATCGTGGACTCCACCCCGCCGAGGCTGGTGGCGAACGCGATGATCTGCACCGCGTCGCAGGCCGCGTCCGCAGTCGTGGCGTCTGCGAGTTCGAAGCTGAGAACGGCACCGAACCCGGTCATCTGCTCGGCCGCGAGCTTGTGGCCAGGATCGTCGGGCAATCCCGGGTAGTGCACGCGCTTGACCGCAGGATGCGCGGTAAGCCGCTGTGCGAGCTCGTGAGCCGAAGCCTGGGCTGCGGTCAGGCGGACGCTCATGGTGCGGATTCCTCGCAGCGCCAGGTAGGACTCCAGCGCTCCCGGGGTTGCGCCCGCGAAGGAGCGGCGCCGGGCAAGCGCGTCCTGCTTCGCCGGGTCGTTGGTGACAGTGATACCCATCAGCAGGTCGGAGTGGCCGCCCATGAACTTGGTGGCGCTGTGCACGACGAAGTCGGCGCCGAGGCTCAGTGGCTGTTGCAGCAACGGCGTGGCGAAGGTGTTGTCCACAACAACCTGCACTCCCGATGCGTGTGCAGTAGTCGTGATGGCCCGGAGGTCGCAGATCTCGAGTAGTGGGTTGCTCGGAGTTTCGACCCAGAGGAGGTCTGCGCCGTCGAGGTGATCGGCCAGTGAATCCGGCTGCGCGAGGTCTACGGCCTCCAAGCGCCAGCGGCCGAGTTCGTGGCCTTCCTCGAGTAGGTGGCGGGTCCCCATGTACACGTCACGGGGAAGCAACACCTTGGCCCCGGCGGGGAGTGTCTCGAGCACAGCCGCGCATGCGGCCATCCCGGAGGAGAAGGCCAGTGCGGAGCCGCCTTCTAACCGCCCCACCACGGACTCGAAGGCCACCCATGTCGCCGTGCCGTCCGTACGCGCGTAGCGCCGCGGTCCACGTACCCCTCCGGTGTTGGAACCGTGGTCGCCGTCATCCTCTGTTCCGAGCTTGCCGCCCTTCTGGGAGCGGAAGTTCGAGGCGAGGGTGATGGGTGGATTCATCGGGTTGCCCGCGTCCTTGTCCGGCCGACCCTCTTCGATGAGGACCGTCTCCGGCCGAAGCTCCCACGCTGTCGTTTCACGGGGGGATTCATCGGCCATCTCGCCTGTCCGGCTTGCCTCGTTGGACACCGTTTCTCCTTCGATCGGAACCGAACCGTGTGGGGATCAGAAGGCTGTCGTCAGCTGCCTCTCGCGCTCGGCATCCGCGGTCTGCCGGTCCGCCAACTTCGCCGCCCATTTCCTGGGCGTTGCCCAGCGAGCCGCTAGGCCTCTCCCGGTGCGGATACGAGGTCGCCTAGTTGGCGAACAGTTTTGACTACGAGGCAAGAAACGTCAACCCGGGAAGCAGACGCTTGCGGGACAGTCGCTTTGACTGAGAGGCATAATGCAGGACGTGCTGGATCCGGGACAGACCGAGAAGCTGATCGCCCAACGCTTGCTGGAGGCGCGGCATCGAAGGGGTTGGACGCTTGCCGAAGCCGCTGAGGCCAATGGGGTTTCCGTGACTCACCTGTCGCGCCTGGAGCGGGGTGAGCGACAGCCCTCGATCGGTGTCCTCATCCAGCTGGCCCGGTCCTACGGATTGCCGTTGGGACAACTCGTCGGCGAAGAACCGCAAACGGCCTGCCACGTCTTCCGGGGCGACGAGGCTCCGCTGCACGACGGTCCGGATTACAAGTACGCCGCACTGAGTGGGATAACGGGACTGAACCTGTTGGAAGCGATCCGCCTGGAGCTCCCTGGCGGCTCTCGGACCAGCCGGGCTGCGCAGCACGTTGGAGAAGAATGGCTGCTCGTGCGCTCTGGCCGAGTCCGCGTGGAGATCGGCTCTGAGAGCTTCGATCTCGAACCCGGAGATGCCGCCCACTTCGATGCCCAAAGCCCGCACCGGATCTGCAATCGCGGGCGGGCGCGCGCGACCGTCTTCATCGTCTCGGCCGGCTCCCCGGCAAGGAGGGGAAACGGTCACAAGTGACAGCAGCGTTGCGGGGCTCGAGCTGCGGACCGTCGTAATTCCGGACCTCGGCGCGTGGTAGGAGGGGCCGCAGGGCTGTATTCACGGGCTGGATCTTGTCCAGTTGCCCGGTTGGCGAGTCGAGGTTGAGTCCTCCGCGTGAGTGCCTGGCGTTCGAAGAAGGCTGACATGGTCCAGCGTGGGATGAGGCTGTGCGGACGCGGTTCGGCCGCGGCCGTCGCGCGACCTGATGAGTGTTGAGGGGTTCGGCTACCCGTCGGCAGTAGTGCCTAGTCCTCTGCTGTGCGGGGCCTGCGTGTGTTCAGTGACGGCTCACTTGTAGGACGCCCACTCATCTCCATCTAGGCAAAATTTGTTGCCTCTGGGGCTTGTGCAGAGTTTGTCTGAGAGGCAAACTCTGTCCAACTTCACGTCCCGCATCGCACAGGTGGAGCGGGCCATGTCATCTCCTTCCGATGCGGCCGCCAGTGCGTGGCCGAAGGGCTTGGTGGAAGCATCATGAGGAAGTTCCCCGTGGGCGGTTCGACTGGTCTCGTGGCCTTGGCCGACGTCAACAAGCGGTTCGGCGAAGCCCATGTGCTCAAGGACGTCAACCTGACCATCGGCAGGGGCGACGTCATCGTCGTACTCGGACCATCTGGTTCCGGGAAGTCCACGCTGTGCCGCACGATCAACCGGCTCGAGCGCATCGATTCGGG
This sequence comes from Saccharopolyspora pogona, assembly GCF_014697215.1. GTDB lineage: Bacteria > Actinomycetota > Actinomycetes > Mycobacteriales > Pseudonocardiaceae > Saccharopolyspora > Saccharopolyspora hattusasensis. The sequence continues at coordinate 2,488,555 of NZ_CP031142.1, read as the reverse complement.
TGTGATCACCATCGATGGCGACCCGCTGCCCGCTGAGGGGAAAGCGCTCGCCCAACTTCGTGCCGACGTCGGTATGGTCTTTCAGTCGTTCAATCTCTTCGCGCACAAGTCCGTTCTCGAGAACGTCGTGCTGGGGCCGGTCAAGGTACGTAAGGTCGATCGGACCGTGGCCGAGAAAAAGGCCGTGCGGTTGCTGGAAAGGGTAGGTGTCGCCGATCAGGCGAACAAGTACCCGGCCCAGCTCTCAGGCGGCCAGGAGCAGCGGGTGGCGATCGCACGGGCGCTGGCAATGGACCCGAAAGTCCTCCTGTTCGACGAACCGACGTCTGCACTGGACCCCGAGATGGTCCAAGAGGTCCTGGACGTGATGACAGACCTCGTGGAGCAAGGCATGACGATGGTCGTCGTCACCCATGAGATGGGCTTTGCGCGTCGCGCCGCGGACCGCGTCGTATTCATGTCCGACGGTGAAATCGTCGAGGAGACGGATCCCGACGCGTTCTTCACCGCCCCGTCGTCCCGGCGCGCACAGGACTTCCTGGGCAAGATCCTCACCCACTGAGCGCTGGAGTTCCCGCGATCCTTGTCCATTTTTGAAAGGACATGCCCCATGAAGATCCGAAACTTGTCCATCGCAGGTGCTTTGGCTGTCATCCTCGTGGCCACCGGGTGCGGGAAAGAGGGCACTCCAGGGGGATCGGCAGCCGGTGCGTGCGGTCCGCCGGCACCGTTGCCTGTCGCCAACGGCATCAACCTCGCCGACAGTCCGACCTTCGCCAGGATCAGGGGCCGCGGGCACGTGGTGGTCGGTGTGAAGGCGGACCAGCCCGGCCTCGCCTACAAGGATGCGAGTGGAAATCGCTGCGGCTTCGACGTAGAGATCGCACGATTGATGTCGGCAGGTCTCGGCTTCGATCCCGGGTCAATCGAGTACAAGGAGATCCCCTCGGCGAACCGGGAAGCGGCGATCCAAGCGGGCGAGGTCGACTACTACGTCGGCAGCTACACCATCAACGACAAGCGCAAGGAACAGATCTCCTTCGCCGGGCCGTACATCATTGCCGGCCAGAGCCTGCTCGTGCGTAAGGACGAGAAGGACATCACCGGGAAGGACACCCTCAAGGGGAAGAAGGTCTGCTCCGCGACGGGGACGACCTCGATCCAGCGGGTGAGGGATATGGGCTTGACCGAACCCGGGAACATCGTCGAGTTCAAGACCGGCTCGGAATGTGTTTCCCAGCTGCTTGACGGCAAAGTGGACACCAACACCACAGACGACGCGATCCTGAAGGGGTATGCGGCGGCCTCGCCGGACGAGCTGAAGTTGGTCGGGGAGACGTTCAGCGAGGAGAAGTACGGCATCGGCCTGGCGCTGTCGGACAAACCGCTGCGGGAAGCGATGAACGATGTGCTGGCCAAGGCCGGCGCTGATGGCACTTGGCAGAAGCTGTACGACTCGACCCTGGGCAAGTCCGGGATCCCGGCAGTTCCGCCGGCGCCCGAGCGGTACTGACAATCCGCGGCCCGCGCACGGTCCTGTACCCGTTGCAGATCTTGTCCTCATTCACCACGGAGCGGCGATGTCCTCTGTTCTCTTAGACAACTGGGAACTGTTCCGGATCGGTTTCCTGACCACGATCAAGCTGTTCCTGGTCGCCGGGGCGCTGAGCTTGGTGCTGGGAACGCTTCTGGCGGCCTGCCGAGTGTCCTCGTTACCGGCACTGCGAGCGGTCGGCACCGGTTACGTCAACACGATGCGCAGCACTCCGCTGGTGTTGGTGTTCGCCTTCCTCGTTTTCGCCGCTCCGAAGATGGGAGTCGAGCTGCCCTCCTTCTTCTGGGCTGCGATCGCGGCGCTCACCGCGTACACGAGTGCCTTCATCTGCGAGGTGGTGCGGTCGGGTATCAACACCGTGCCTGCGGGGCAGGCGGAGGCCGCGCGCTCGGTCGGCATGACATTCCTCCAAGTCCTGGGGATCGTGGTCTTGCCGCAGGCCTTCCGCGCGATCATGCCACCGCTGACGAGTACGGCGATCGCGTTGCTGAAGAACACCACTATCGCTGCTGGATTCTCGGTGGTGGAGGCCGGATCGATTCCTGCGGCGATGGCTGAGCGCGGGGAGAATCAAATGGTCACGTTGTTCTGGATCACGGTCGGTTTCCTGATCCTGATCCTTCCGCTAATGCTCGCTCAGCGGTGGGCCGAACGACGGGCGGCGGTGCCGGCATGAACCACGTGCTCTACGACGCACCCGGCCCGCGGGCCGTGGTCAGGAACAGGATCGCCGATGTCGTGGTGGTGGCTGTCCTGGTTGTCGCGATCGGCTGGATCATCTACCGGCTGTACGAGTCCGGGCAGTTCGAGCTGCGCCGGTGGGAGCAGTTCCAGTACATCGCGATTCAGCGGCAGCTTCTCGAAGGCTTGTGGAACACGCTGCGGGCAGCGGGAATCGCGGCGGTCCTCGCGATCGTGTTCGGTGCGATGTTCGCATCGGCACGGATCAGCGACCATGTCTGGATCCGGGTACCGGCCACGGTGGTGGTCGAGACCTTCCGCGCGGTTCCGATGCTGATCCTGATGTTCTTCTTCTACTACGGATCCCTGCAGTACGACCTCGGTTTGTCACCGATGTGGGCGGTCGTGCTCGGGTTGACCCTCTACAACGGATCGGTACTCGCTGAAGTCTTCCGAGCCGGCCTCGTGGCGGTCCCGGTCGGACAGCGAGAAGCCGCGTACGCGATCGGCTTCCGGAAGAACCAGGTCGTCCGGACGATCCTGCTACCGCAGGCAGTGCGAACGATGCTTCCAGCGATCATCAGCCAGCTGGTCATCCTCCTGAAGGACACCTCGCTCGGCTTCATCATCACCTACAACGAACTCCTCTACGTGGGGCGGCAGATGGGGGCTCGCCAGGAGTTCGGGTTCCCCTACATTCCGACGTACATGGTCATCGCAGTTGTTTACATCGGACTGTGCGGATTGCTGACCCTGCTGGCGAACCGGCTCGAGGTCAGAGGTCGACGGGCGGTCAAGACGGCGCGTTCGCCGCTCAGTAGTGATCTGCCTGCCAACCGGGACACTGCACGACCGGACAAGATCCCAATGGGCAAATCTTGACACGTTGTTCCCGCTGGCGTGAACCGCGTGGCAGACGATGTGCTGGCCGATCAGGCGTCGGCCCGCGATCGAGCGACACGCCCGGGGTACGAGATCGGGAAGGGGCAAGGACTGACCGCGATGAACGATCCAACACGAGGCGAAGCTACCGGCCAACCATGGCGCGGAGAGGTGTGCGCTGTCTTCGCCGCCGAAACGGCGGGTGTCGAGATGCACGCGGTGACCTCAGCGCAACTGGTTGCCGGTGTGGGTATGTCGGGGGACAGGTACGCGTTCGGCAAGGGCCACTACTCGCACCTGTGGCACCCCGACCGCCAGCTCACGTTGATCGCCCAAGAAGTGATCGACGACGTCGCCCGTGCCATCGGTGAGCCGATCGAAGGCGTCGAGTTGCGGCGCAACGTCGTCACCCGCGGAGTTCCCCTCAACTCGCTAGTCGAGAAGTACTTCGCCGTGGGGGAAGCCATCGTCTACGGCGGTCGACTCAACGTGCCGTGCAGATACCTGGAACGGCTGATCGACAAGAAGGTGTTCGAGCCGCTGCTCGGGTGTTCCGGCCTCAACTGCCAGATCCTGCGTGGCGGCACGGTCCGCCCCGGAGACGTCGTGCGCCCTCTCCGCCCTGGCGAGGAGAACGCGATCGAGGTTCCTGTGGCTTTGGTGGGGAAGGACGCCGGATGAGTGTGCGGTTGTTGATGGCCGCTCGGCTGAAGGCCGAATCGTGGCCAGCGTCCGACGTCCGCGAACTGACCTTCGAGCCAGTCCACAGAACCGAGTTCCCCCCGTTCATCCCGGGAGATCACGTCCAGCTACAGCACCAGAACGGGACCACGCGAGATTACTCGCTCATAGGGTCGACCAACGATCTTTCCACCTACCGCATCGCGGTTCGCAGGGAGAGCGATGGCCGCGGCGGCTCAGTCTTGTTCCAGGACGAGTTGGCGCTGGGGGATCTGGTGTTCGTATCCTACCCGAAAGAAGGTATGCGGATCGACTCCGCCGCTGCGCACCACGTGTTCGTCGCTGGCGGGATCGGGGTCACGGCGGTGCTGGGGCTGCTGGGCGGATTGCCTCGTGGAGCGGCGAGCGAAGTCCACTACTGCGTACGCAACCGCGTCGATGCTGCCTACCAGGATGTCCTGGGGCACTCAGGTGCGAAGCTGGTCCTGCACGAGTCCAGCGCAGGTGGCCGGCTGGATGTACTGACCTTCGTGAAGGACTTGCCTCGGGAGGCCACCCTGTACTACTGCGGTCCACCGAGCCTCATGGCCGCGATCGCCGACGCCACATCCGACTTCGACCCGGCGCGCGTTCGCTGCGAGAGTTTTACCGGTGTGACAACCGAACCGGGGGAGAAGCTCGGCGATGTTTTCGACGCATGGCTGGTCCTGTCGAAGCGAGTGATTCGCGTCCCTGAGGACGAGTCGCTTCTGCAAGCGGTGCTGCGCGAGAACGTGCCCGTCGACTACTCGTGCGAGGGCGGTGCTTGCGGCAGCTGTGTCCTCGAAGTGGTCGACGGGGAGATCGACCACAGAGATCTGTGTCTGAGCGAGGATGAACGTAAGGAGGTGATGACCTCGTGCGTCTCACGAGGACGCGGACCGATCTCGCTGCGGGCCTGACCGTGGGGCTAGTGCGGAATCAAATCCGTGCGGTCGGGCACTGGCGGTAAAGGACGGCAAGAGAACGGACATGGGAGGCCCTCCCGGGCCGAATCGCGTCGACAAATCCGTCCCCTCACCGGTGTGGAGCCGGGAAGTGGATCGGATGGCGGGAGGGAGTCGGCTGAGGAACGGTCCTAGGCAGGTTGGTCCCGTGCCCGAACGTATGATCGCGAAGCTCGGGAGCAGCCGGCTGAAGGTGACTATCGCCGTGGCCGCACCGTGGGGGTGTTTCTATGGTTTTGTCGAGCGGCGGCTGGGGGTGCTGCTGCTTGGGTTGTGCGTCGGGTCGGCTGGTAGAGGGTCTTGTTGCGGAGCATGGCGAACAGGACGTCGCAGCGGCGTCGGGCCAGGCAGATCAGGGCGGCGTTGTGCTTTTTGCCCTCGGCTCTCTTCCGGTCGTAGTAGGCGCGGCTGACCGGGTCGGACAAGGCAGCGTACGTGGCGGAAAGAACGCGCGTTTGAGCTTGCGGTTGCCGGTGCGGGCTGGGTGTTCGCCTCGGATGCTGCTGCCGGAGGGATGGGTGACCGGGGCGAGGCCGGCGTAGGCGGCCAGGTGCGCGGAGCTGGCGAATGCCGAGGCGTCGCCGATCTCCAGCAGGATGCGGGTGGGGGGCCTGACTCCGGTGCCGGGCATGGACGTCAGGACCTCGGCAAGAGGGTGCGCATCAAGGATCCCCTCGACCTCGGCCGCGAGGGTGATCTCCCTTCGTGACGGGGAAAGGGCTTGGCCGTTAGTTGCGGTTCAGGCCGTGCCTGCGTGTGTCGAGGGCGTGCTTGAAGTGGCTCTCGGCCGCGTCGATCTGCCGGGTGGGAGTCGCTGGGTCGAACACTCGCAGCAACGAGAATCGGAAGGTCGCCGGATTGACGTTGCGCAGCTCGACATTGCCGCCATGACCGTTGGCAGCGTAGGCCTCCCAGCGTTGGTGGATGCTCTCTGCGCCGTCGGCTTTGCCGACGTACTGACGTCCGTCGCGGGTGTCGGTGATCAGGTAGACGCCTGTCACCGACGTCAGTGCGGTGCGCCAGGAGGTGTAGCGATGTTCGCGCATCACGGCCTGGAGTTGGGCGTAGTCCAGAGCGAGCCGGTCGAAGCCGGGGAACGGCTCCGGCTTTGCGTCGGCGATCTCCATGACCGGGTAGCCGGCGGCCGTCGTGGCGTTGATCCGCCAGGTGCGCGGTGATCTCCAGCCGATCACCAGTCGGTTCCTGAGGTCGGCCAATTGCTCGGAGGCGACGAGGTCGAACGTGCGCAGCGTCCCATCGTTGGATATCTCGCCGTGGTTTTCCAACACCGACCAGAGCCGGGCCCAGTTGCTGCCCTCCCGGATGAACACGATCCAGGTACGGGGCGGAACGACCGGGAATATGTGTGGTTTCGCGGACTGCTGGCTCGTGTACTGCAGGATCTCTGCGTCGGTGGAATCCGCGTGGATGCCCGATAAGCCGCTGTCCTCGTGCTCGCACGCGTAGGCGTGGCGGATCACATGAGCCTCGCCGGGGTCGACGCCGGCGAGGATCGTAGGCCTTCGGAGCGACTTTGACAGGCGATCTGCTCAGCGCTCCGCCGACTTCAGGCTGCGCCATCACCTATCGGCAGCGTCCCGAACTGTATTCGCGTTCTCGCGTGCCCGGCCGCCTCGCAGAGGTCACCGCGGTTGCTGAAGTCGGTGTGCTGAGGTGTCGAAGAGCGCTCGTTGGGCGAGGTGGCTGGCGACGGCGGCGGCCACGGTTGCTGCGGCCAGCAGCATGTACATGACCACGATCTGGTAGCGGATGGCGGTCAGGGGGTCGACTCCGGCGAGGATGAGTCCGGTCATCGCGCCGGGCAGGCTGATCAGTCCGACGACTTTGGTGGAGTCGATCGCGGGCAGGAGTGCGGTGCGGGCGGCGGAGCGGCGGTGTTGGGCGAAAGCGTCCTGGACTGTCATACCCAGTGACAACCGGGCCTCGATGGCGGGGCGTGCTTGACGGGTGTCTTCGGCGAGTCGCAGCAGGGTCAGGCCGGTGGCCTGCATGGCGGTGGAGACGATCATGCCGCCGATCGGGATGACGACCTCGGGTCGGGTGGGCAGGATGCGGACCAGTAGCAGGCTGCTCAACGCTACGAGCGACCCGGCTGTGATCGCGAGAGTGGCCAGTGCGGGGGCGCGGGGCACGGCGCGGCCTCGGCGCCCGGCGACCTGTCCGGCGATGAGGATCATCACCGCGACCCAGCCCAGGGCGCCTGGTAGCCCGGCATGCTGGAACAGCAGGAGCAGGACGGCGCCGGCCGCGGCCAGTTGCACGGCTGCCCGGACGGCAGCGAGAAGCATGTCTCTGCTCACCGCGAGCCGTTGGTGGGTGGCGACGGCGACCGCGATCGCGATCAGCACCACGGACATCGCTACGTGCAGCCAGGTCACGCTGGTGAGGTTCATGGAGCGGTCTCCTGGTTCCGGATGACATCGGGTGGTCCGCAGGCGCGGACGTGGCCGTTGTCCATGACGATCACGTGGTCGGCGACCCGGTCGACCTGGGCGGTGTTGTGGCTGACGAGCACCGCCGTGCCACCGCGGTTGACGTGGGCCCGGACGGTGTCGTCGATCGCGGCTGCGCTGGCTGCGTCCAGTGCGGCGGTGGGCTCATCCAGCAGCAGCACCTCCGGCTCCAGAGCCAGAGCGCGGGCGAGACAGACCCGTTGAGCTTCTCCGCCGGAGAGCCCGGCGGTGGTGCGGTCGAGCAGCGAGGACGGCAGCCCGACCCGCGACAGGAGGCAAGCCACGTCCGCCCGGCCGAGTTGCGGGCGGCCGAGCCGGATTTCGTCGACAACCGAATCGCTGAGCAACACCGGCTGCTGGGCGACCAACTGCACCCGGCGCCGCAGATCCAGCACATCATGCCGGGCCAAGGGGATCCCGCGGAAGGCGATCTGCCCGGTGTCGGGGTCGTCGAGCCGGGTCAGCAACCGCAGCAGCGTCGACTTTCCCGCCCCGCTGCGCCCGACGACGGCGGTACAGGCTGCGGCGGGGATTCGCGCGCTCACGTGATCGAGCACCGGCGTGGCCTGGCGCCGCAGGACCACGTCGTCGATCGCGAATACGGAGTCTCCTTGCACCGTCACGCCCCCACCCGTGTCCTGTCTGCTGGAACGATCCTTGATATAACCACGGTTTCAATGTAGCTCTAGTTGCATTGACCGGATCACGTTCCGTTCGAGGAGATCGTGCCGCGATGGTGGCAGTTCCGCGAGACGTCCCTTGCCGCCTCCAACATGGTCCTCGGGCTCCGCTACGCGCCGACACGCTTCGTAGAGGCAAACCTGTTGTCGGCGGTCGGCACGGCCGAGGCCGAAGAGCACCGCTGCTGGGTGAAGAGCACGATCCGCAACGATCCGATGTGGTCGTCATGAACCTCCTCCAACGCTGGGATTCCGGGGGAGAGGCAGCGGGAGATCATCAACGACCATCCCGAACCCAGCTACACAGCTGCGCGTGCCAGAGACATTCTGACCGCGACACTAGTCCTTCATCAAGCGTGTCGGGTGGGTAGATCCGGCCTGAGATAAGGCAAAGGCCTTATCCTGCTTGGGTTTGCGACTCCAACGCATCCCAAGAGGAAAGGCCTTTGTGGTGAAGAAGATACCGCACGAGCAGAGTCGGCGGAACGCGGCACGCCGACGGCGCAAGGTGGCGGCCCGGCATGCACGTGCGGGACACTGGGGCGCGCAGTCCAAGCCGATGCTGCACTCGGGCACGGTGAGCTACGAGATCGGCGGGAACGTCGACGCCACGTGCTTCGGCGGGATCGCGGCGGTGCACCGACTGGTGACCAAGCTCGGTTTGGCCGAGCGGATCAACGACAGTCTGGCGTTGTTGAAGGTGCACCTGCCCTACCATGAGTCCGATCACGTGTTGAACCTCGCCTACAACGTGGCCTGCGGCGGCACCCGGCTGGAGGACATCGAGCGGCTGCGGCATGACACCGCCTACATGAACGCGCTGGGCGCGGACCTGATCGGCGGATCCGACCACGGCGGGGGACTTCTGCCGTCGGTTCGCCAAGGATGACGTGGTGGCGTTGATGGAGGCGATCAACGCGGTGCGCCCGCAGTTGTGGACGGGTCGGGGACGAGACCTACTGGGTCCGATCGCCTACCTCGACGTCGACGGCACGATCGTGCCCACCGGCGGGGAGCACAAGGCCGGGATGGACATTTCCTACAAGGGAATCTGGGGGTATGCGCCGCTGATCGTGTCGCTGGCCAACACCAAGGAAGTGCTGTATCTGGTCAACCGGCCCGGCAACGCGCCCAGCCATCAGGGCGCGGCGCAGTGGATCGACAAGGCGATCGAGTTGGTGGCCCCGCACGCCGAGCGGGTGTGCCTGCGCGGGGATACCGACTTCTCGTTGACCGCGCACTTCGACCGCTGGGCCGAGAAGGTTGACTTCGTCTTCGGCATGGACAACAACGCCGCGCTGCGCTCCCGCGCCGAAGCGCTCGACGAGGCCTGCTGGAGCCGGCTGCAGCGGCCCGCCGCCTACGAGCCGCGCACCGGAGGGACCCGTGCCCGCAGGGAGAACCACAAGCAGCGGATCGTCACCGAACGCGGGTATGTCAACCTCGAACTCAACCACGAGGACGTCGCCGAGTTCACCTACCAGCCCGGCAAATGCCGGCGGCCCTACCAAGTGGTCGCGGTGCGCAAGAACATCAGCAAAACCCGCGGCGAACAGGTCCTGTTCGACGAGATCCGCTACTTCTTCTACATCACCACCCGCACCGACCTCACCGCCGCCGAGGTGGTGGCCTGCGCAGGCGACCGCTGCGATCAGGAAAACATCATCGGACAACTCAAATCCGGCATCCAAGCCCTGCGGGTACCGTTATACGACCTGATCTCCAACTGGGCCTACATGGTCATCGCCGCGCTCGCGTGGAACATCAAATCCTGGTTCGCGATGATGATGCACCGAAAACACCACCGGCGCGACTACATCCGCATGGAATTCCGCCGCTTCCTCCACCACATCATCCTCATCCCCGCCATGGTCATCCGCCACGCCCGCAGCATCACCATCCGGCTCATCGGCTACCAACCCAGCCTGGACCGACTCTTCAGCACCTGGAACACCATCGAACGCACCCGCTTCGGCTAACCCACCACCGGTTACCAGACTTCACACCCGACCACCGCGCACCCGCGGTGGCGACAACGCCTGCCCGAACCCCGAAATCGGCGCCCAGCACCCACCCGAGCGCCACGACACCGGCCCATACGAGCCCCACAACGTCCCCCACCACTCATCGGCGTATCCCACGCTCACGCCAACGTGATCATTTCGGCTACCACCGCCCCACAGAGACCGACTCGCTTATTTGAGGACTAGTTACGTATACCCCTGCTCGCTTCAGTCCTTGACGAGCGTCGGCCGGGCTCGCGGGGGATGACGACGACCCACCTGCTGATTCAACTTTCGCCGGCGGAGTCGATCGGGAGGCGGGTCCTACGCCGATTTTGTCGGCTGCAGTTGATAAAATCGCAGTTCAGACGTTGTTTGGACTACCCATCTGTAGGGCGACTTTTGTGCTCTTGTTGGCCCTAATTGACCCATCTCCGGGTTCAACTTTGGTGCCCCGCGCAGGAGTGATGGCTAGCCTCTGAGGGCTCGCTGCGCACCGGGGACACGGTCCTCGTCGATGTCCCCGACGCCGGGCGCTGGCCGGTTACGGGGCCCGGACGCAATCGGCCCGAGCGGACGACGTGTTCCGCTCGGGCCGGTGGGGTGCCGATTCGGTCAGCTCAGGCGGGCCGGGGCGGGTCGACCAGCTCGATCCCGATGGAGGGGTGTAGCACTAGAAGCAGGTTGAAGACGAAGCGGAATCATCCCTCGCATGCATCGAGAAACGCGGCGCCCTTGTCGGTGTAGGGCTTTTCGATGCTGGCGATTGGGAACCGTGATCTTGCCTCCGTCAGCAAGCGCCGTGCGATTCCGCGTCGTTGCCATGCCGTCGCGGTCCAGATATGACCCACCGATTCGTAGGCGGCGTCCTTGTCGCGGTCGTAGACCACGACGAACCCGACGAGGCGGCCACCGTAGCCCCAGGGTTAATTCTCCCCGCCGCTGGCTGAAAGCGGGGCCAGCATCACCAGCCACACGCCGGCCTCGCCTGGTGCGAAATCCCATCCACACGCACGTTTGTAGACCAGTCCTGCGCGGTCCAGCGCGCTACCGTGCCAGGTGCCCGTTGGGCCTTCGAACGCGTCCGTGCCGAGCTCGATACCTCCGAAATCATGCGCGTCATCGTCAAGATCGATCCCGGCCATGACCAGATCCCAGTCTCCATCCGGGCGCGGTGCTTCCCATGAGATGGGCGCGCCGAGTTGCTCGACGGTTAAGAGTTCTGCTTGGTCAACCAGGAACCGGAATTGTGAGAGCACCTCAGGGAAGGAAGTGTCCGCTTCGGGGGTCACAGCGTGTTGGGGTATGAGGGACGCCAGCGCCGTGTATGCAGACCTGTAGGCCTTCTCGAGTTCCGGTGTTGAAGGAAACTCGTACCCGCGTTCCGCAGATGTGGTGACGGTCTAGTCCGCGATTTTAGGGTGTGAGCTGGGGAAATACTGGTTGGCCCGGTGGCGGGGCGTGTCACTAGGCTTCGGGGATCGGTGCTGGTCAGCCGGGTGCGGCCTCGATGACCAGCGGGGGCGGGTTGATGCCGAGTGCGGTGAACAGTGCCGTCTGCGTGGGGGTGAGGTCGGTGCGGCGGCGGAAGACGCCGGCTGGGCCGGTGAAGGTGCCCAGGTGGATACGGTCGAGGTCGCGGCGCAGGTCGGGCCAGCGGCGGCCGGTGCGGTTCTCGGCGACGCGGATGAGCAGCAGACCCAACCAGCAGAGCAGGACGTGGGCGCGGATGCGGTCTTCGCGGCGGTGGTAGACCGGCCGCAGGTCCAGCACCGTCTTCATGTCGCGCCAACCGCGTTCCACTTCGAGTAGTTGCTTGTAGCCCAGCGCGATGTCCTCGGCTGACAGCTTCGGATCCGAGCAGCGCAGCAGGTACTTGCCGTCGAGGTTGGCCTCGCGTTTGATCGCGGCCTGATCGACGCGTAGCAGCCCGCCCGCGGTCAGGCGCAGGTAGCGGTTGAGGTGCTTCTTGGTGGAGATCACGCCGCGTAGCTCGCCCCGTTTGGTCTTGCTGAGCTTGTCGGAGTCGGTGATGAGTTCGGTCAGGGTGCTGACATGCCGCTCGCGGGTGACGCGGTCGCGTTCGGCTTCGTCGGGGTTGAAGCAGATCACGAAGCGATCGTCGGCCAGGTCCGGATCGAGGCGGACTTCCTTGACCTCGAGGTTGTCGCGGACCTTCTGGTAGCGGCCCTGACGTGACAAGGCGGTGTCGGCCGCGGCGGTGCCGCCGCGCAGCTTCTCTCCGAGGATGTAGTGCCCGCCGCCCTGCTGCAGATACCGGCGGTTGGCTTCGGAGGCGAAGCCACGGTCGCCGACCCAGACGATCCGGGCCAGGTTCCACTCACGTAGCTGGTCACGGACCTGGCGGATCAGAGCGGAATCGGCGGTGTTGCCGGGCCAGGACCAGCAGCGCACCGGGATCCCGTCACGGGTGACCGCCATCCCCACGATGACCTGCGGCAGGTCGTCGCGGTGATCCTTGGACTTGCCGAACGCGCGGAACCCCGCCTCGCCCGCGGCCGCAGGAGCATCCGGCTCGACCCGCCTGCCGTGCTGATCGCGTGACACCGCCTCGTCGGCTTGCCCGGTCTCGAAATAGGTGCTGGTGGTATCGAAAAACAGCAGGTCCACCTCGAGATTAAGCAGGTGTGCCACGGAGAAGTAGACCTCGCGGGCCAGCACCGGCTCGATGGCCGGCAGCCAGTCCATCGCCCGATAACAGGCGTCCTCACCGACCTCGTCCAGCCCTGCGATATGCACGTCGTGGCTGATCCAGTCGGCCGCGGCCAGCTTCGACGACGGCGCCAACGCCCGGTTCGCCACGAGCGCGAACAAGATCCGTTCGAACCGGGCGTCGAATCGGCGCTTGGCCCCGAGCGTGCGCAACTGCGCAGCGATCCCCAGCTCGGACCAGATCCCGTCCAGGGCGTGCGTGCCGCCGAAGGCGACCGAGGCGGTGAACGCCAGCTCCGCCGGCGCCCCGGCGGCCAGCGCCTGTCCCGGCGTCAGCAGCTTGCTCAGCGACGCGACCAGCCGCCGCACCGCCTCAAGGTCGACCTGATCCTCACGTCTGAAGTTGTGCAGCACGCGCGTCTTCGACGACTTCGACACCGGGTCCCACTCGTTATGGGCCAACTGCAGATAGCCGATGACCTGCCCGTCGCGAGTCCTGCGGGTCGAGCGCTTCACGTACGCGCACCGAACGTAACCACCCACCGACCAGGAGAGCAAGCCTTTACTACAGGTCACAGCACGTGATCGACCCGTGACGTGTCACTAGGCTTTTGTACGTTTCCCGCTATGCCTCAACACTCTGACCAGGGCATCTCACCGATAAAGCGGAGTCAGAGCCCGATTATCTGCGGAACGCGGGTCGTAGTCGGACATCGTTACTCCCAATCCTTCGTGCTGAGACTGATCGCGATTCAAACATCAAGCCAGTCAGTTGGGCGGATGAATCGAAGGATTCCCGACGTACCGGCTGATGCGCGCCGGCCGGTCACTACGGACCATAGGTTGGCGGACTCGATCGGAATCGTGGTCGCTGGCGAACCACCTCCACGCGTGTGGAGAGCACGTGGGCCTCCACTCTGTTGGGAACTGCGTAAACGCAACCGGTTGCTGGAGCAGGAGAACGAGGTGCTGCGTAGGGCCGCCGCGTATCTCGCGCAAGGCAGCCTGCGGGGAAATAGTCTTCCCGCTCGTCCGTGAACTGGCCGCCACCGGTGCCCGAGTCAGGGTGCCGGTGGCGGTGACGTGCAGGGTGCTGGGGATCTCCCGGCAGGCCTACTACCACTGGCTACTTGGTGAGGTGGGTGGTGTCGTTGTGGGTGAGTAGAGTCCAGCGCCATCCGGCTCCGGGGCGGGTCCAGGAGAGTGGCTGTTGCTCCCATCGCGTGATGCTGGCGTAGTTCGCGGCGAACGCTGCGGTGGCGCGGAGGCTGGCGGCGAGGTTGAGGAAGTGGTGTGCGGCGGCGGTGATGGTTTCGCCGTGTCCGACGATCAGCACTGTGCCGCCGGCGTGGCGGGCGAGGATGTTCTGCAGGGCCGTGGTGGCGCGCTGGAGGTAGGAAGTCCAGGTTTCGGCGCCGGGTGCGAGTGGGTGGTCTGAGTGTTGGGCGGGTGGACCACCCCGGGTTCGTTGGAGGCCGTTGGTTCTGGAGAGGATGAACGGCATGGCAGCGGCGAGGAAGTACCCGGTGGAGTTGAAGGAACGCGCGGTGGGGATGGTGCGTGATCTGGAGCGGGAGCTGGGTCCGGGGCGTGGGGCGATCGCGCGGGTGGCCCAGCAGTTGGGGGTCAATCCGGAGGCGTTGCGGTACTGGTTACGTCAGGACGATCAGGGGCGGCGGCCCTCGGGCGAGCGGGCGGCGGGCTCGGTATCGGAGGCTGACGTGCGGATCGCGGAATTGGAGCGGGAGAACCGCGAGCTTCGCCGGGCGAACGAGATCCTGAAAGCGGCTTCTGCTTTTTTCGCACGGGAACTGGACCCTCGACCGCCGAGATAGCTGGGTTCGTCGATACCTACCGTAGCGAATTCGGTGTCGCCCCGGTGTGCGAGGTGATCGGATTTGCGGTGTCGACGTATTACGCGACGAAGAAACGTCAGGGGCAGCCGTCGGATCGCCGGTCGCGGGATGAGGAACTGATCCCGGAGATCCGGGCGGTCTGGGAACAGCAGGGCAAAGGGATGTACGGGGCCCGGAAAGTGTGGAAACAGCTCTTACGCGAGGGAGTGAAGGTGGCGCGGTGCACGGTTGAGAGACTGATGCGCGCCGAAGGCATGACCGGGGTCGTGGCCACACGGCACCGGCCGCGGACGACGATCCCCGGCAATGCGGACACCAGGCCGCGTGACCTGGTGGAACGAGATTTCAGGGCGCCGGCGCCGAACCAGCTGTGGGTCACCGATGTGACCTATGTGGACATTCTCGATGGTGATTTCTGCTATACCGCTTTCGTGACGGATGCGTTTTCCCGCGCGATCGTGGGCTGGCAGGTGTCGGACAACCTGAGAACCGAGCTTGCGCTAGACGCGCTCGATATGGCATTGTGGTCCCGGAAAGAACATCTCAGTAAAGCATTGGTACATCACAGCGATCGAGGTGTTCAATACACCTCGATCCGTTACGGGAAACGGCTCGCCGACGCCGGGATCGAACGATCCGTTGGCAGTACGGGCGATTCCTACGACAATGCGCTGGCAGAGTCGGTCAACGCTCTCTACAAAAAGGAACTCATCGCCCGGAACGGCCCATGGAAAGACGCCGCCGAGGTCACCTTGGCGACCGCGGAATGGGTTTACTGGTATAATCATGAACGGTTGCACTCCTGGTGCGGCGACAGGCCACCGATGGAGTTCGAGCAAGCCTTCCGGCAACGCAGACACGTGCAGCCCCCGACAGCGGCATAGCCCCACGAGACAGATGATCAGGTCTCCACAAAACCCGGGGCGGTCCAGGGGATGCGGCCGAACTCGGCCACGGTGTCGGTTCAGGGTTTGCCGTCGGCGTCGCCGTAGTCGGGTTCACGTAGGTCGTGGTCGATGGTGATCGGTAGGTCGAGGTGTTCGGCGATGATGCCGGCGGTTTCCCGGGCTCGCCGGAGCGGTGATGCGTAAGCGGCGTCGATCGGCGTCTGGGCGTGGTCGCTGAGTAACCGTTCGGACAGTTGTTGGGCTTGGTGATGGCCGTGGCCGGTCAGACCGGTGCAGCCGCGTGGGCCGCCGATGATCCCGTGGACGTTGCAGTGGGCCTGGCCGTGTCGGGCCAGGATCAGCCGGGTTGGGCTGCTCATCCTCATTTCGTTTTGCGCCTGTCGTGGACCCTGCTGGCTAATTCGGCGAGGGGCTGGGTTTGGTGTCGCCGTGGTCCGTTGATCTGGTGCATGATCTTTCTGCGGTCGGCTTACCCGCTTCCTGGCCGCAGGATGGAGTGTGTGGTGTCTATGCAGCCCCGGCCGTGGCCGCGGATTCCGGAGGCGACCGTGCGTGCCGCGCGGGCGGCGGCGGGCACGGGCGAGTACCCGTTGGCGATGCGGGTCCGTGACGAGTTGGGTGAGCTGTTCAGCGATGCGGAGTTCACCGAGGCGTTCGGGACGCGGGGGAAGCCGGGGTGGTCGCCGGGACGGTTGGCGCTGGTCACGGTGTTACAGATGGCGGAGAACCTGACCGATCGGGGTGCGGCACACCGGGTCCGGTTCGGCATGGACTGGAAGTACGCGCTGGGCATGGAGCTGGACGATCCGGGGTTTGATGCTTCGATCTTGAGTGAGTTCCGCACCCGGCTGGTCGCCCACGGGTTGGAGGAACGAGCGCTGGATCTGCTGTTGAAAGTGTTGCAGGACAAGGGATTGGTGGCCGCCGGCGGGAAGCAGCGCACCGATTCGACCCACGTCGTGGCGGCGGTGCGGGATCTGAACCGGCTGGAGCTGGCGGGTGAGTCGGTGCGGGCCGCGCTGGAGGCTCTCGCGGCCGCCGCACCGGAGTGGCTGGCCGGGGCGATCGATGTGCCGGCGTGGGGAAAGCGGTATGCCGCGCGGGTGGATTCCTGGCGACTGCCCACCTCCGAAGCCAAACGCCGGGATCTGGCGCTGGCCTACGGCACCGACGGGTACACGCTGCTGGGTGCGGTGTATTCCCCCGACGCCCCTGGCTGGTTGCGTGAGTTGCCTGCCGTGGAGGTGCTGCGGGTGGTGCTGCTGCAGAACTACACCCGCACCGTGGCCAGGAACGGGCGGGAGGTGATCACACGGCGGGAGGCGGACACGGACGGTCTCCCGCCAGGGAGATGGCGCCTGAGTTCGCCGTATGACACCGATGCCCGATGGGGCGGCAAACGCGACACCTTCTGGAACGGCTACAAGGTGCACGTCAGCGAGACCTGCGAACGCCCCAGCACCCAGCCGGCCGATGCCACCGTGCCACGACCCAACCTGATCACGAACGTGGCGACCACGGACGCGAGTGTCCCGGACGTGGCCATGACCGAACCGATCCACCAGGCGCTGGATCGTCGTAGCCTGCTGCCCGGCGAGCACTACCTGGACTCCGGCTACCCCTCGGCCGAGCTGATCGTCAGCTCCGCAACCGATTTCGGTGTCACGCTGATCACTCCCCTGCTGGCCGACCACTCGCCCCAGGCCAGGGCCGGCACCGGGTTCGACCGGGCCGCGTTCACCATCGATTTCGACCGCGAGCAGGCCACCTGCCCACAAGGCCAGACCAGCTCCACCTGGAACCCGGCCACCCAGCGCGGCACCGACACGATCGTGATCACCTTCGCGACCGCCACCTGCGGGCCCTGTCCAGTCCGCGAGCAGTGCACCACCTCCCGGACCCGGCGACGCCAAATCACCGTGCACCCGCGGGCCGTCCACGAGGCTCAACGCGCTGCCCGCGCCGACCAGGAAACCAAGGACTGGCAGGCCAAATACGCGCTGCGGGCCGGGGTCGAGGGCACCATCCGCCAAGGCATCGCGGTCACCGACCTACGCCACGCCCGTTACCGCGGGCTGGCCAAGACCCACCTGGAACACGTGTTCTCCGCGGTCGCACTCAACCTGATCCGCCTCGATGCCTGGTGGAACGGCCACCCCCTCGACCGGACCCGCACCAGCCATCTGACCCGCCTCGAACTCGCCCTCGCAGCATGATCAGGAATTAGCCAGCAGGGTCGCCCGGGACGCTGAGATCTACCTGTCCCAGCCCGGCATGGGACAGATCCTCGGGGCCCGGGCCCTCGGCGAGTTCGGCGACGACGCCGACCGCTACGCGAGCGCGAAGAACCGGAAGAACTACGCCGGCACCAGCCCGATCACCCGCCAGTCCGGTAAGAAGAAGACCGTGCTGGCCCGCTTCGTCCACAACGACCGGCTCGTCGACGCCCTGCACCAGCAGGCCTTCTGCGCCCTCCGCGCCTCACCCGGCGCCCGCGCCTACTACGACGAGCTCCGCGGCCGCGGCATGAACCACCACGCCGCCTTACGCCAGCTGTCCAACCGACTCGTCGGCATCCTGCACGGCTGCCTCAAGACCCGGAGCACCTACGACGAACACACCGCCTGGGCACACCACAACCGAGACCAGCAAGCCGCCGCTTGACAAACAAAATCATGGGGTGTCTGACATCACATATTTGCCCTGCGCATCAATAGCTGGTCGTGGCTGGTCAGAGGGGCTGACCGGGGGCCTGTTGATCACAAGGGCAGCCGCGCAGAGGGTGAGCTGGCGGTGTCGAATCTGGCCGCGTTGCACGCGCGGTTGGCGCCGTGTTTCGCGCGGCGGGAACCCTTGGCGCAGGCCGGGAAGTATGTGGCGGGGCTGATGAGCGAACACCTGCCGCGCAAGAACGCCTGGACGCTGGCTCAGCACGCGGGGGACGCCACGCCGGACCGGATGCAGCGGCTGCTGAATCACGCCGTGTGGGACCACGACGCGACCCAAGGTGTGGTGCGCGGGTTCGTGGCCGAGCAGCTGCGTGATCAGCCGCTGGTCGTGGCGGCGCTGGACGAGTCCGGGCAGGAGAAAACCGGTACTAATGCCGAGATCGGCATTAGGTGCCTTTCTTCAGAAAACCCGTCTCATCAGCCACCGCGACCCCGCTGGGATCACCAAGATTGCCGAGTACGTACTCCCGGAGATCATCACGGACCTCGTCGGCGTCCGAGCGGTAGAGGTTGAGCAGTCGCTGCATGCCGTCGACGGTCACATCCCCGGCCTGCTCCGCGAGCGTCCACGAGTTCTTCCGCTCCGTACCCGAGAGCAGCCCCAGCACATACCACCGGGCCCGCCGACGCGAGTCCGCTTGCGCGAAACGACCCGCTACCAGCGCGAACATGTCCTCAAACCCCGCCCGCCACCGAGCGAGACGATCACCAGCTACATAGCGGCGCACGCCGGGTTCGGGAGGTCCCGGATCCTTGACTATGAAAACTCTGATCTTTACAGTTCAGGCATCCGGGTGCCCAGGCCACGAGGATGGGAGAAGCCTTGCCGTCGCCAGAAAATGCTGCCTGTACGTCGGCCTTGAGCCCGTCCTTCGAGGACTACAAGGCGGGAGACGTCTACCAACACTGCCTGGGGCGGACGATTTCAGAAGTGGATAACACTTGGTTCACGTTGCTGACGATGAACACCAGCCAGAACCAGTTCAGCGCCGAGTTGGCGGCCCGGACCAATATGGTTGGCTGATCGTGAACTCCGGCGTCGCCGTGGCGATGATGCTCGAACAGCGCGTGGCCGACGTGAGTCAGGCCACGCTACTCAACCTCGGGTGGAGCGACATCAAACTTACACACCATGTGTTCGTCGGCCGTCCCCTGTACGCGGAGTCCACAGTGCTGGCCGCCCAGCCATCAGCGTCGCGCCCTTGCACTGAGATCACCACCGTCCGCACCCGCTGGCTCAACCAGCATGAAGACGAGTGCATCTCGTGGGTCCGCGGCGTGGTTCATCATCGCGATACGTCCCACGACAAGGGCTACTTCCCGGCGGCGAAGACCGGGCCGTTCACGCTCGACATCGAGGCATCGTGACCCTCCGCATCACGTACGGCCCGTGGGGTGAGACGCTCGCCGAGTTGGAAGAAGCCACCCTGGCTGCTGAGCGCGTCGGTGCCACCGTCGCGTGGTTCCCGGAGTTGCACCGCAGCGCCACCGTCACCGCCGCCGCGGCGGCTGCTGCGACGTCGGAGATCGGGATCGGCACCGCGATCGCGCTCGCATTCGTGCGCAGCCCGCTGATTACGGCACTCGAGGCTCTCGACATCGACGACCTGTCCGGCGGCCGGTTCCGGCTCGGTCTTGGCTCGGGCGTCCAACGCCTCAACGAGAACTGGCACAACGCACGGTGGGGCAAGCCAGTCGCGCATCTGCGGGAGACGATCGCCATCGTGCGGCACGTCGTCGCGAACGCGCGGACCGGGGCGGACATGTTGGTGGAGGGCGAGTGGGAACGACTGCGAATGCGTGGCTTCCAACGGCCTTTCCCGCAGCCGCGGGCGGCTCTTCCGATCTACGTCGCAGGCATGGGACCGGCCATGACCGCGCTCGCCGGAGAAGTCGGCGACGGCTTCATCTCGCACGAACTGTGCTCGCCGCGCTATCTCAACGAACGCCTCCTGCCCCGGCTGCGTCAGGGTGCACAGCGCAGCGGCCGGCCGATGCAGACGCTAGACGTCACCGTCTCGGCCTGCTGCTCGATCGACGATGACTCGGTGATCGCGAAGCGGCGCGCGGCCGGCCTCGTCGGCTTCTACGCCTCCGTCCGAACGTACGCCGACTTCTTCGCCTTCCACGGGCTCGCTGAGGACCACAGCCGGGTGAGCGAGGCGTTCCGGGCCGGCATGCCGGCCGACAGTCTCGGCGCACTGGTGAGCGATGAGGCCCTCGATCGGTTGACGATCTCGGGTACGCCGGACGAGGTACGCGCCCAGCTCGCCGCGTACGAGGGACTGGCCGACTCGGTAAAGCTGACACCGCCGATCCACGGGCTAGCTGCCGAGGAGACCCGTGCCGTCCAGACCCGTATTTTCGACTTGATCTCCCATCTGGCAGGGAGTACCGCATCATGAAATCGCTCGCGGGCATCCGCGTCGTCTCGCCGGAGCAGTACGGCGCCGACCTGTTCGGCAGAGTGCACCTCGCCGACCGCGGCGCCGAGGTCATCAAGAGAAGGTAAAGCCATGAGTGAATCGCAACTTCCCCACCTGGACGAGGACTGGTCCTCGGCGCTCGCGATCGTCGCGCATCCGGACGACATGGAGTACGGGGCATCGTCTGCCGTCGCTCGCTGGACGTCGCAGGGCAAGCGGGTGGCATATGCGCTCGCCACGAGTGGCGAGGCGGGGATCGATGGCATGAAGATGGCCGAGGCGGGGCCGTTACGCGAGGCCGAGCAGCGGGAGTCGTGCCGGCTCGTCGGGGTGTCGGACGTCGAGTTCCTCGGATTCCCGGACGGGATTATCGAGTACGGGCTGCCGTTACGCCGTGCGTTCGCCGGGGCGATCCGCCGGCACCGTCCGGATGTCGTGATCACAGGCAACCACCGGGAGACGTACGGCGGCACGATGCCGAACCAAGCCGATCACATCGCCACCGGACGCGCCGTAATCGACGCGATCCGCGACGCCGCCAACCGGTGGGTGTTCAGGGATCTGCTGGACGCCGGTCTGGAACCGTGGGACGGCGTGAAATACGTGCTGATCGCCGGCTCGCCGACGCCGACGCACGCCGTGAACGTCGACGACCACCTTGCCGCGGGCATAGCGTCGTTGCAGGCGCATGAGGCCTATCTCGCGGGTCTGGGTCCCGCCTTCCCGGAACCTGACGAGTTCCTGGAGTCGTTCGCCCGGAAGGCGGGCGCACAGCTGGGGTGCACGTTCGCGTTCAGCTTCGAGGTGTTCCGGATGGGGTGGCTGACCGAGTAGAGTGAATTCCGGCCCCTTACGCGTAGTTCGTTGGCGGCGGTGGGTTTGCCGAGGTGGGCGCCATGACCGCACGTCGTCTGCTTCCACCGGCACCGGGGGCCGCAGCCTTTCTGGCACCTGTTCGTTGACCAGGCTTGTGCCGTTGCGGCCGGCTGGGTCGTGCTAGATGCCCCTGTGGACGCCGAGCCCACCGTTGGGGTGTTGCGATTGCTCGAGCAAGGATGGGAAGAGTTCGCGGGCGATGTAGCGTTCCTGATTGAATGTCCACTCTGAGCGCTGTGTCCCCGGTATCTTCAACCACCGTTACATGTTTCAGATTTCGAGCTTCCGTAGTGCTGATGTTACGGCTAGGGTTCGTACTGAACGGAGCAAATCTGAATGACGGAAGACACCGATGACCACCCCAGACAAATCTGCCAGTGCAGCACAGCAGTTTTGGACACTCGGCGACTACGCACGTATCACCGAGTTGCTCAGCGACCTTGGCCAGGATTTGGTGGCGGCGGCGGGCATTCGGGCGGGTCAGCGTGTCCTCGATGTCGGCGCCGGTACCGGCAATGCGACTCTTCCCGCCGCGCGCGCCGGGGCCGAGGTGACCGCGACCGACGTCACGCCGCGGCTCATGGAGATCGGCGCGCGTGTTGCGCAGGCCGAGAACCTGCAGATCCACTGGGTCGAGGGCGACGCGCAGGCGCTGCCGTTCGATGACGGCGAGTTCGATGTGGTGCTGTCGTGCATCGGGGCGATGTTCGCGCCTGATCACGCGGTCACGGCTCGCGAGTTGCTGCGGGTGTGCCGTCCCGGTGGCAGGCTGGCCATGGCGAACTGGCCCCCCGGCGGGGCCGTTGGGCATTTCTTCAAGGTGTTAGCCAAGCACACTCCGCCACCGCCCTCTGGCGCACACCCACCGGCCGCGTGGGGCGACCCGAAGCACGTGGCCCGGCTACTCGGTGCCGGCTGCGCCGACCTGGTCACCGCTACACGGGCCGTGACCGCGCGGTTCGACCAGTCGCCGGAGCAGTTGATCGCGTTGTACAAGGCGCACTTCGCTCCGGTGATCGCCGCCTACGCGGGCATAGCAGGCGACGCCGAGCGCACCGCAGCACTGGACGCCGACCTGCTGGCGTTCGCCCGTGCAGCAGACTCCGGCCCTGAAGGCGGTCCCAACCGATACGTTTTCGAGTACCTTCAGGTCATCGGCTCGCGCGCGACGCGGTGATCCCCAACAGCGGCTCACGGCTGCTCGAGGTCGACGGTTGCTGCCCATCGAGGAGTCACCACCTCAAGCGGTTCATGGCTCTTGTCGACATCGCCCTTCGATGCTTGTACGTTTCTGTCCACCAAGTATGATGACCACGGATGGCCGAAGTCTTCGTGTGAATGGAGAACGTTCTGGCATGCCATTGCTCGATCGGGCTTGGTTGATCGCTAGTGCTTCGTCTGGGCCGGGCAGTGATGTGGCGATGCCGGTCGCCGACGACGGCAGATTCGACGTTTACGTAAACGAGATCGGCTTCGGCATGTTCTGACCGTTCGAAGAGGTCACCGATGACGAGCCTCGCAGTCAGTTCAGCACCGACTGCGCTTCCAGCGTCGGCCACGCGCTCGAGCGGCTCGCGGATCTCGCCGGGAACCAGACCAACGAACCTGACCACGTCGCCCGCTCCACCATCCCCGTGGTCGGCTCGCTGGAACCGCTGCTGCGTCACGCTCTCGGACGCGAAGCGGTTGATGTGACCCGGCAGAAGCTGAGTCGCCGGCAGCTCGCCGACTTCGACCGGTGCGCGGAGCGTGTGGCGACCGCAGGAGGGACAGAATTAGCCGTGGATCGCGTTAAGTCGCAAGACGGGACACTCATCTCCTACGAGCGGAGCGGCAGCGGACCTGGCGTCGTGCTCGTGTCCGCGGCGCTGGGCGACGGCACTGAGAACGCCCCCCTCTCCGTCGAGCTGAGCCGCCGGTTCACGGTGCTGAACTACGCGCGCCGCGGACGGGGAGGCAGCGGTGACACCCTCCCGTACGCCCTCGAGAGGGAGTTCGAGGATCTGGCGGCAGTGATCCAGACCGTCGACGAACCGCGGTACCTGTACGGCGGGTGTTCAGGTGGTGCGCTCGCCCTCGAGGCGGCAGCCGCCGGGCTGACCAGTATCGCGAAGATCGCGGTGTACGAGGTGCCGTACAACATGTCCGCGGAGTGGCTGCCGCAGTGGCGTGATTACGTCGACGCCGTGCAGACTGCGCTCGCGGCTGGTGAGCGCGGCGCTGCGCTCGAGCTGTTCCTGCGAACCACTGCCGCGTCCGAAGAGGACGTTGTTGCAGCGCGATCGGCACCGTTCTCGGACCGTGTGGTATCGCTCGCGCACACCCTCGCCTATGACGCGTCGTGCTTGGGTTCCGGTCAGCCGAGCCCCGCGCGGTTAGCATCCGTCCAGCAGCCGACACTAGTCCTGACCGGCACTGCAGGGGATGCCCCGGACGCCGCCGCATGGCTGGCGGCAATGGACCCGGCGGCAGAGGCAATGGTCGCCGCGCTGCCGCGGGGCCAACGCGGCGTTCTCGGGGGCCAGGCGCATTTCCCGGACCCGGCGGTTTTGGCCGCAGCGCTCACTGACTTCTTTGCCGATTGACACGTATCGGAGCAGCCCGCGCAAGCGGTCTACGGCATGCGGTGCTGGTCGTCGAATCGTCCGATGTGGATCTTCTGCCGAGGACCGGTAAAGGAGATCGCCCACTATGGCGTAGGTGGGCGTTGCTGTCCTCCCCGGACCCGACCCACGGACATCAGGACGTCCCGGCAGCAGCGCTCGGCGCCGTCGGACGTGGCGCTTACATCCCGTCGCCGTCCCACCGGCCGCGCGAGCGGCTGCGAACCGGTAGCGACGAGATTATGGGCCCAGGGATGGGTTCCCCCTCCTTCCACGGCCGTCCCTGGCCCCAGTTGTGCGCGTGGGCGTCCGTCCGCTGGTCCGGATGTTCTAGCGTCACGGGGTCGGCACCCCAGTCCGCCGAAAGCGGCTCGTGATGGTGGTCGTGCTCACCGTCGTGGCCGCCTTGTAGCCGCACGATGTCCAGCGCCTTCGCAATCGCTGTCAGGCTTGGGTCGGTTCCCTGGCCGTGCGGCACGTAGTCGTCGTCGTTCGCGCCCAGTTCCCGCTGGTATTCCAGAGCCTGGCGCAGCCTCCGCAGGTCCGGATCGCTGCGGCGGGTGGGCCGGTCGGCTAGGTCGTGCGAGGATTGCGACCACCGCATCCCGTCGCCCTCGCCGTAGTTGATCGCCTCACCACCCCAACGGACCCACTCGTTCTGGGTGTACCAGTTGCGCAGTTCTCCGTCGGAGCGCAGCAGCCAGGTAGCACCGCCCTCCAGCGAGGTGAAGTGCCCGTGCTTGACCCGGGCGGGCCGGAAGAAGTACGTGCCAAGGTCCAGGGTCCCGAAGTTGTACTCCATCAGTCCCTGCGTCGTGTACGCCTCCTCGTAGCACGGGTGGTGAGCCAGCCGGTGGTCGGCCCAGCCCTCCTGCGCGTGCACCAACCTGGTGTAGAAACCGGTGAGCGGGTCGATGTGCAGGTACTTGATGAACAGCCCGGGCATGGGCCCCGCGTTGGGCACTGCGTCCCATTCCATCGACTCGCTGTCGACGACTATGACGTCCTCCCGCGCGTCGTCCCACCGCGGCGCAGCCAGCGAGTCGACGCGGTCGAACCCGGCGTCGCCGTACTCCCGGTAGTGCAGGATCCGCGAGCCTTCGCGGAAAGTGATCGCGCCGGCGGGCACGCCCTTGGGCACGTAGACGTAGGCGCCCTTGCTCATCTCGCGGCCGTCATAGGTCATGGAGCCAGAGAGCACGTAGTACTCGCTGCTGGCGTGGTGGATGCCCGGGCCGCGCCCCCAGTCGGTGTGGAAGTCGATGCGTAGCGAGGAGGAGCCGTCCTCCTCATCGACCGACAGGCGGCGCTCGCTGGCTCGTCCCTCGCCGCCGATCAGTTCCGCGCAATGCCAGACGTAGTCGTCTTCTTGGATCAGTTCAACATGGGGGCGCACAGGACCTCTTCCGTGAAGCAGGAATCCATTGACCGGAATGGCGTTTCTGCCTGGCCACCGTCCATCATTGGTCGTCAGACTCTTTCGGTCAAGGACTCCCGCGGGTGCGGTCCCAGCAGGTACGTGGCCAGCTGGGCGACGGCCGGAACTGCACCCTCCGCTTGATCGGTCTACCGGGCCGATGAAAACAGCCTTACTGTGCGCGGAGAACGAGGCGATCCGTGGAATCGTGTCCGCGGGCCGCCACACTGGAGGAGGGCAGCATGATCTACCTCGTCTACCGCATGCGGCTGACGGCTCGGGCGCGACAGGACATGAAGGGCTTTTGGCGGTGGCTGGCGGACCGCGAGCGCTGGTTTTATCGCGATCTGCCCAGCGTTAAGGCGGTCCGCTGGTATTACAGCGTGGTGGGCGACGTCTACGCCCTGGAGAACTGGGCGGCCTTCGACGACGAGGCAGGGTGGGGCGAGTACCGGGCCGCGCTCGCGATGCTGAAGGCCGACGAGGGCTGGGAGCGCGAGCGGGTCTCGCAGGACGAGTGGTGGGAATTTGTCGACACCCGAATCGTCTGCGATCCGCCGGTTCCGGTAGGGCTGCACCGAGGCTGAAGCGCTTCACGCGTCGTTGCGCCCCACGGGAAGACCCATGTCAGTGGAGCAATCGCCACGGCGGAAACGGCCACCCGGTCGATCCGCTCAGGGCGATCCGGTTCTACGCCGACCAGGTGCCGCAGCGCGAGGTGACCGACAAGGGTTCGAGCGGTTCGCAGACTACGGCACGAGCCGGATAAGAGAGCCGGGCGGTGCGATCCCGCCCGCCCACTCACCTCGTCTTGCCGAGCTGACGCTCGATCCCATTTGTAGTTTGTAGATTGACGCAGCGCTGACGTCCATCGCACAAAGAGTCACGCCGATGCCTTTTTGGGCATCGGCACGTGGCCATTAGGGCAATTCACCACCGGATGTGAGCAGTCGCGTACCTACGCTCAGCGCGTGCTCAAAGGATTTTTCAGGCTTGCGGCCGTGGCGGCCATCCTCGTGGTGGTCGCCGCAGGATGTACCAGCAAAGAGGAGCGGGCGTCGGAGAACTCCAGAGGTACCGGCGCCGCTGGATGGAGCGCCGGTGCGGAAAAGGTCCAGATCGGGCTGATCGCCCCGATGACTGGGCCCTTCGCGGTCTTGGGCGTCTCGCAGCAGAATTCGATGCAGATCGTGGCTGAGCAGATCAACGCCGCCGGCGGGATCGGCGGCGCCAACGTCGAGATCGTCACCCGCGACGTCGGGATCGACCCGGCCAAGGCCGTCGCCGCAGCGACCGAACTCGCGGGTGACCAGCGGATCAAGCTCGTGGTCGGTCCGTCGATCACCTCGTTCTACGACGCGACCAAGAAAATTTACGAGCAGAACGAGAAGGTCAACTGCCAGCCGGCTGTCGCAGGTGGAACCTTCGAGAACCTCACCTACGGCTTCCGCTCACAGGACCGGATCACCGACGACGTAGAGCGCACACTCCAGTACCTGAAGTCGAAGAACGTCACCACCATCGGCGAGATCTACGAGGGCGACGACACGGGCAAGGAGGTCAATAGCCTGCTGTCCAGCATGGGGCCGAAGTACGGTGTCCAACTGGTTGGCTACGAGCAGACCCGGAAGGATGACCAGACCCACCTGCCCTACGTCCAGAAGCTGGCGAACGCAGAGGCGATCTGGATCTCCAGCAACGTAAGCGGCGCCAAGACGATGGCCGCCGCCGCCGAAGCTGGGTACAAGGGCGTGTTGGTCGGCGGCTCCGGTATCCAGAACATCTCCTTCCTGGAGGCGGCCGGCGATTCGGCTGTGGGCACGGTCTTCGCAGCGCCGAACTACGAGTTCCCGATCCGTGACCGGGCGACCTGGAAGGCAGGCTACAAAACTCACATCGAGGCCATCGAGGCCAAGTACGGCGTCAACACCGGCCCGAAGACCGGTGCGAAATCGCCCAAGGGGACGGCCATCGCGGCCGATTGCATGTACGCGTACTGGAAGGCCGCCGACGCGGCCAAGTCCCTCGATCCCACCAAGGTCGCCACCGCACTCACCAACATCTCCTTGTCCGACACCGAAACCCCGTCGGGATGTGCCATCACGCCGGGCAAGGCGCACGAGTTCTACGCCCTGCCCTGCATCCGCAGCTACGAATGGCAGAAGGACGGCCAGGGCTGGTTCACCTCCGACGTGACGCCCCGCTGACCAGTCCGCTGCGTAGGCGCGTCGCACCCCGGCGTGTCCTGGTGCCTAGACCCGGAGTGCAGGAAAGAAACGAACGTGAGCATCAACGTGGTCCTAGACGGACTCTTCGCCGGAGCCACGTACGCGCTCGTGGCGCTTGGCCTGGCGATGGTGTTCCGACCCACTCACATCATGAACTTCGCCCAGGGCGAGGCGCTCGTCTTGGGCGCCGCGATCTCCTACCAGGTCGTCGCGCTGTGGAAGCTCAGTTGGCTCGTCGCGCTGGCACTCGTCATCGTGCTGGGAATCGTCATGGGACTTCTCATGGAACGCCTCACCATCCTTCCGCTACGCCTGTCCAGGTCGCGCTATGCGTGGATCATCGCGACGCTAGCCGTTGCGCTGGTGTTCCAGTCGCTGTTCACCCTGCGCTACATCGACGTCCCTGCCTTGCGGCCCGAACCGATGATCGCCGGTCAGGTCCCGTTCCTCGGCAATCACATCGCATGGCAGGAATTGCTCACCATCGTCGCCGCTCTCGCCATGACGTTCGCCTTCGACCTCTTCATGCGCCGGTCGGTGTACGGGCAGGCGATCCGCGCCGCGTCCCATAGCGCCGACACCGCGGTGCTCATGGGCATTCCCGTCCCGCGCGTCATCATGCTGAGCTTCGTCATCGGTACGGTCATCACGGCGCTCGCCGGGCTGTTGGCCTCGCCCGTGCTCTTCATCGCCCCGGCCTCCGGGCTGCTGTGGTCCATCAAGGGCTTCACCGCCGCAGTGATCGGTGGCCTCGGCTCGCCGCGTGGGGCACTTCTCGGTGGGTTCCTGGTCGGCCTGCTCGACACCGTGGTCAGGTCCGCCATCAGCGGCACCGCCGGCGACTTCGTCGTTTTCGCGGCGCTCGCAGTGATTCTCGTCGCGTTTCCCACCGGACTCTTCGGCAAGCCGATGGAGGCACATTAGATGCGCCGGATCATGTTGCGCGCCTTCGGCTCCGACGGCCTCGTGCGAGCGCGCGCTGTCGTGCTGTACGCGCTCGCGGCGGCTCTGATCGTCGTCCTGCTCGCCTGGCCACGGATCACCGACTACTACAGCTACAACGCGGCGTACTACAACGGCGTCGTCTCCTCGGCCGCGATCGCCGCGATCCTCACCATCTCGCTGAACCTGTGCATGGGATACGGCGGGATGCTGTCCATGATGCATACCGCCCTGCAGCTTGTCGGCGGGTACGCCGTCGCCATCGCGGTCGTCAAGATGGAATGGTCCTGGGTAGTTGGCCTGGTGATCGCCGTCGCCGTCGGCACCCTGCTCGCGGTGATCGTGCTCCTCGTCAGCATCCGCGCGACTTACCTCTACTTCGGAATGATCACTCTGGCCGCAGACCTCGTTGTCGTTGAGGCCGGCCGGTCTGCGGACCCGCTGACTGGCGGAGTCGTGGGTATCGCCGGTGTCGCACCGATGGTGGGCGATACCGTCATGTCCAAGACGCAGTTCTACTACGTGGTGCTGGCATTCCTGGCCGTCACCTACGTCGTGCAGCGCAACTACGTGCGCAGCGGATCCGGCCGCGCCGCGATGGCCGTTCGCGAGTCCATCGACACGGCAACCGCTATGGGAATCCACCCCACGGCGACAAAACTGCTGACTTTCGGCCTCGCTGGAGGGATCGGCGGGCTCGCCGGCGGCCTCTACGCCTTGCAGATGGGGTTCATCAATCCCGACGTCGGGCTGCTTGATAACGGACTCATTTTCTTCGTAGGACTCTTCCTCGGCGGCATCGGCACGCTCGTCGGTCCCCTCATCGGGGTCGGGATCATCGCCGCCATCGTGGAGTTCATCCGCGAGTACCCCAGGTACACAACGCTGATCCTCGGCCTCGGGCTCCTCGCCGCGATCATGGTTATCCCGGCTGGCATCGTCGGTTCCTGGCGGTCCAGCAGGCTCGGCCGCGATCCGGCGACACTGACCGACGAGGGCGAGCCAGCCGGGACGATCCCGGCGGCCGTCTCGCCGCCGGAGGCTCCCAAGGATTTGGCGGCCCTGGAGGGCGCCGGGATCATGAAGTTCTTCGGAGGCGTCCGCGCGGTGGACGGCATCGACGTGCGGATCATGCCGGGCACCGTGCACGGCATCATCGGCCCCAACGGCTCGGGCAAGTCGACCCTCGTCGCGTGCCTCACTCGTTACTGCCCGTTCGATGGCGGCGACGTGCGCATCTTCGGCGAACGCGCGCCTCGCGCGCCGCACGCCGTCGCCGCAGCCGGTGTGACCCGCGTGTTCCAGGCCCCGCACCTGTTCGAGCGGGTCAGCGTACTCGACAACGTCCTCACCGGGATGCGCATGCGCGAGCGTTATACCTGGCTCGGAGCGGTCCTGCGCACGCCGCGTTACCGGCGGCAGGACAACTCCGAACGCGTCGAAGCGATGGAGCTGCTGCGCTTCGCCGGCCTCGGCTCTCGCGCTCAGTGGACGGCCAATTCCCTGTCCCACGGCCAGAAACGCCTTCTCGAGGTCGTGCGGGCGGTGGCCACCCGGCCGCGGGTACTGATCCTCGATGAGCCAGCCACCGGCCTCACACACGCCGAACTGGCCACGCTCTCCCGACTCTGTCGTGCGCTGCGCGATCGCGGGCTCGCGGTCGTCCTCATCGAGCACAATGTCGAGTTCGTCATGGGAGTGTGTGACGAGATCACCGTCCTCGAAAGCGGCAAGGTGATCGAGCGTGGCCTACCCGAGCACGTCCGGCGTTCCCCCGCCGTCCTCGAGGCGTACCTCGGCCGGCCCGACCTCATCGGGGAGGCATCGTGAGCCGTCCGCTGCTGCAGATACGCGGGGTCGTCGCCGGCTACGGGGGCGTCCGGGTCCTGCGTGACGTCGACATCGTCGTCGGCGAGGGCGAGTTCGTGGCGCTCCTCGGCCCCAACGGCGCGGGAAAGACCACCACCCTGCGTGTCGCGTCCGGCCTGCTGCCACCGATGTCCGGCAGCATTGACCTGGACGGCCGGAACATCGCCCGGATCGCGGGTTGGCGTCGCACCGGGCTTGGGCTCGGCCATGTGCCGGAGGGGCGCCAGATCTTCCCGGACCAAACCGTGGAGGAGAACCTGCGGCTGGGCGCCTTTACCCATCGGCGGGACCGGCAGCGCATCCAGCGCACCCTCGCCGAACTCCTTGAGCTGTTTCCCCGGCTGGGGGAGCGCCGATTTCAGCTGGCTGGCACGCTGTCCGGCGGCGAGGCGCAGATGCTCGCGGTGGCGCGTGCCCTCATGAGCACGCCTCGACTGCTCATGCTCGACGAGCCCTCTCTCGGCCTCGCGCCTTTGAAGAAGGCGGAACTGTTCGGCTACCTCAAGCGGCTGCATGCCGAACGCGGGCTGGCCGTGCTGCTCGTCGAACAGGAGGTGCTCACCGCGCTGCGCCTCGCCGAGCGGGGGTACGTTCTGGAGCGGGGTCGCGTCGTGACCGAGGGCACAGCCCAACAGCTACGCGACGACCCGCGCGTGCAGGCGGCCTACCTCGGCCCCGCCCCGACCAGCTGAGCGCCCTCGGCCCGCTCCGCGTCGTTCACAGCGCAGTGGAGCCCGGCTTGAGCACGCCGAGGAAAGCGGCGACAAAGACGAGCACCCAGATCGCGTAGACGAACGGCAGCACGCCCCGTACCGAGGCGCGAATGCGCCGCTCGACATCGGGGCTGCTCCCGTCGCGCACCAGGGCTGCCCAGGCTGGCCCGAAGGGCGCGAGCCGGATCCGGATGGCCAGCCCGCAGGCGATGCACGCCGCATACGCGGCCACCTTCCAGGCCAGCCAGACCTGAGTGGTGGGGACGCCGAAGGGCTGGGCAGCGAGAGCCGTGTAGACAGCTACGCCGAGCAGGCCGACAACGAGACCGGCCCGGACGACGAGGTCTGCGCGGTGCACCAGTGTGCCCGTCCGGCCGGGCCGCCGCCGGTGGTCGGCGATGACGAGGGCGAGCCAACACAGCCCGGCGACCCAGACTACCGCCAGCGGCCAACCGCCGAAGATGTCGCGACCGTACTGGCTGGTGGCCATGAGCGTCACGCCGCTCGGCAAGAACAACACGAGGCAGATCCGCGGCGACATGTCGACCACCTCCATGACCTTGACTGCGACGCCACGCGCCTCAGGGGAGAGGTCGGGCCGGATGACGAAGCGGCTGGCGTAGAAGACGCCCAAATCGCCGCCCAACCAGTACGCGAACAGGACGAGGTGCAGGACGATGGCGAGGTTCTCGAAGGTCCAGCCGTGGGCCCCGTTCACCGGGCACCAGCCCCGGAGGCCTGCTGGCGTAGGCTGCGCTTGAGCACCTTTCCGGCCGCGTTGCGGGGCAGCGCGTCCACGACGTGCCACCGCCTCGGTACTTTGAAGCCCGCGAGGCGTTGCCGGCAGTGTGCGGCCAGGTCCTCCGGTCGGATCTGCTGGCCCGGCAGCGCGACAAACCAAGCCGCGATCTCCTCGCCCCACCGCTGCGAGGCGACACCGGTGACAGCGACATCCGCGACGGCCGGGTGCGTCCGCAGCACATCTTCGACCTCCCTCGGGTAGACATTCACCCCGCCGGTGACGATCATGTCCTTCTTGCGGTCGACGACGTAGACGTAGCCCTCTTCGTCGACGGTGACGATGTCCCCGCAGCTCAGGTACCCGTCGTCGGTGGTGCAGGCCGCCGTCGCGTCGGGGTTGCGATGGTAACCGTTCATGAGGAACGGCGAGCGGCTGAACAGCTCGCCGGGCTCGCCGGGGGCGACCGGAGCCCCGTCCGAGCCCACCACGCGTAGTTCCGTCATGTACCAGGGATGGCCCACCGAGCCCGGCTTGCGCCGCATGTCCGCCGGGCGCAGATCGGTTACGACGCCGGCTTCGGTCGAGCCGTACAACTCGTGCACGCCCGCATGTGGGAACGTGGCCATTACCCACTCCTTGAGCGGCCACGGCAGGGCTGACGCGTTGAAGTACAGCGTGTCGAGGCTGTCGAGATCGTGGCGACTCGTTGTCATTTCCCCGAGCTCACGCAGCGCATGAGCGTGGGTCGGCACGAGGAACACGGACTGCGCCCGGTGCCGCTCCACCAGTGCGAGCAGTTCCGCCGGGTCCCACTTACGAAGCATCACGACGGTGCCGCCGGTGTAAACCGGCGCGTACCCGAATGCGAAGCCGGCACCGTGGTACATCGGCGCGACGGCGATGGAGGTCCGGCCGTTGGCCAAGCCCCATTCCAGCGCCGAGCAGTAGAACGTCAGGGACCGCGAACGGTGGCTGATGACGACGCCCTTCGGGTCGCCCGTCGTGCCGGAGGTGTACGCGATGCAGAAGGGCTCGGACTCCTGCACGACGATGGCCGGGTCCCGCGCCGCAGCCCGCTCGAGCACCGCCTCGTACCCGGGACCGAGGCCGGCCCGCGACGACGAGCGATTCCGCCACGACCTCGGGCCCGGCACCCTGTCGCCATCGATGCAGAACACTGCCCCGATGCCGAGATCCGCGATGGCGGCCGAGGCCGCGCCGGCCAGGCCGTTGTCGAGTATGAGGGCACGACAGCCGGAGTGGTCCAGGATGAATGTGATCTCGTCGGCGGTGAGCCGCGGGTTCAGCGGCACCATGACGAGTCCGGCCTTGGTGATGCCGCAGGCGATCTCCGGGTACTCCAGCCGGTTGCCCAGCAGCACGCCCACGCGCTCACCGCGACGCAGGCCAGCGCCAAGGAGGGCGTTCGCGAGTCGGCTGGCCCGTTCGTTGAGGGCCGCGAAGCTCAGCGTGCGGTCGCCGTCGATCACGGCGACCGCACTCGGCGTCGCCCTAGCGTACTCGCGGATGCCGCCAGCGATGGTGATCGCCGCGCCCCCGGGAATCAGAGCCATCGTGCAACCCCTCCTGCGCTGCGGCCGCTTGCTGCCTGGCCCTGAACCTAATGGAAAGGCGTTCCAAACAACAGATCTGACTCTGTCGATGGTTGAGTGATGAACTGGGTGTACTGGGGGCGGGGGCTCGGCGAGCGTTTGTGATCAGGGCTGTCGTGTGATCATCAGTGGTGGGACGCGCTGCTGCACGATGAAAGACATCCCAGGAGCTTGAATGTCAAGCAGCAGCCTTCTCGTTGCGATGCGACCAGGCGGTCGTCTCGTCGTAGAGGGTGCGGGTTTTGAGGCAGCCGTGCAGGATGCCCACGAGCCGGTTGGCGAGCTGGCGCAGGGCGGCGTTGTGGCCGGCGCCTCGTGCTCGGAGGTGGTCGTAGTAGGCGCGGGCGCCGCGGTCGTTGGTCGGGTGGCCCCAGGGAGTTTCACCCCGGGCTCCCACAGAACGGAGCGGTCGCGGTAGGGACCGCCGTTGCTGGCGGCCCCCCGCACAGATCCCAGCGTGCGCTGCTAACGCACTGGGCTCCTGCCTCGGGTGCGGGCGCGAATCGCACGCTCGGCCAAGGATGCATGATCCGGGCCTGTGGCAGCCATCGGGTGGCAAGGCGTTGTGGTGAACGAACCTGACGGCGTTTCGCTGGACTGGGACCAGGTGAACTGGCGGCAGTTGAGCGGGACGTACGGCGACTTCGGCAACGGATCTTCGCGGCGGAACGGGCTGGCGACTCGAAAAAGGTGGCCAGTTTACAGAAACTGATGTTGCGGCATTCCACAACCATGCGCTTGGGGATGTCATACGACCTGCTCCCAGATTTCGGCTCACTCATGCGATTCCTCCCTTCCGGTTGATCACACGCGCCTCGACGCGGGCGAGACCGGCGCGGACCAGTACTAGAAGCGCTTGTTCCAGCACGGTGCGCTTCATGCCCAGCTCGCCCGAATGGCCGGGCAGGGACGGGTGCAGGCTGGGCGGGCCGTCGAGGTCACCGCTGTGCAAAACAGCGTGGTCCAGCACGGCCAGCTGCGCCAGATCCAGTGGCTGGGGGTGGCTCTCTGCCAGCAGCACCAGCGCCCGCACCCCGATCTCCAGCGGGCTGTTGAACGGGTTCATGTGGCTGCCCCTTCCTCACACCATGTCAGCCGGCCATCGTTCGCCAGGTGATGGCATACCCCCTTGCGGTCCAGGGGCCTCACGTACAGGCTGAGGACTGTTTCGGTCAGAGCAACGGCCCCGGCCGCTTCGAGGACTGCCTGCAGACGGTCCCAGCCAAGTTCGTAGCGTCCGTCGGACACCTCTACCACAATGGTGTGGACATCGTCCAGAACCGCGTTGAAGTGTCCGTCGGGGTAGGCGTCGCGGGCGAAGCGACGCAAGGATTCAGCGCTGTAGAACGCCTCGCGCTGACGACGCATGTGATCGCCGGCCTTGGGGTGCTGGGCGATCAGTTCCAGGGTGTCGGCCGCGTTCTTCCAGCGCTCGGCATACACCTTCAACAGCTCTTGGACGTAGCGGGCCTCGCCGGGATCGGGCTGGTCCGGAGGCTGCAGGATGGAAGGGCGCTCGCGCAGCTCGTCGACGAAGCGGGTCGCCCAGGCCGGGGTGGTTTTGTGCTGGGCGAGCATCAGGTCCATGTCGACCGGCACGAACATGGAGAAGTCCGTCTGCCCGGCAAGCTCCGCGACACGTAGCCGCTCCTCGGCCGTCAGCCGGGTGATGACCTCATCGGTGGTTCCCGCCAGGTCTTGGAGGAACGTCGCGCGGGCCTCGCTCGG
This sequence comes from Saccharopolyspora pogona, assembly GCF_014697215.1. Lineage (GTDB taxonomy): Bacteria > Actinomycetota > Actinomycetes > Mycobacteriales > Pseudonocardiaceae > Saccharopolyspora > Saccharopolyspora hattusasensis. Next base: position 2,453,290 of record NZ_CP031142.1, on the reverse strand, counting down.
CTTCGCGAGAGCCTGCCGCAGTGTGCGTGCGATCACGGGGGCGACGAAGACGTACTGCGTCGGCCGGATGAAGTGCCCCAGTACCACACCGGCGAACATCTTCCGCATCTCAGCCGAGGCTGTACTCCAGCCCAAGGCGCTCTTGTAGCGCTTGCACTGGTAATTGTCCCACGGCCCCTCCAGGCCTTGCGGTGTGCGGTAGCCGGCCACATCGATCCCGTGGTCTCCGCTGCCGCCGTGCCGCTCCACTCGCACGTACAGCGGATTCAGTGCCGGAACCCACTCCTTGACGAACTCCTCGAACTCATCCGGGTCATAGCCGAAGACCATCTTCTTGGGGCTCGGCATGGAGGGGAACTGCATCGCGGGGCCCTTGAGCACCAGGGCCGACTAGGCGGGATCGCGTTGTGGCGCACGCGCCTGATCCGACACGTTCCCCCCTTGAGTCCCCGACCAGTGCCGGTGCAACGGCTACGACAAGAGATATCACCGATGGACTAATCACAAAAGAGCCAACTTCGATGCACCGACAGTGATGCGTCAGGCGTCTGCTCGCCCGCGGGGCCTGCGGGCAGGCCCCGCCGTCCATGCCGTCTTCACGAGGGTGTCGAGGGCAATGACAGGCCCGGAGTTCAGGCGGACGCCCGTTCGGCCCGGATCTTTGAGTGCGAGGGCGCCGGGCACCGAGATTTCGACACCGCCGCACGACGAGACGCCACTGCCCGTCAGGGCCCGCCCCCGTTGAGGGGCGGCTTTGGTGACCACGCCGGCGGCGTGGACTGTTGCTGGGGCAAGAGGTTCCATTCGGGGTAACGTTCTGTGTCGAAAGCGCTTGATATCGTCAGGTGTTCGGGCGGGCGCAACGGCATCGGCCAACCTCAGCGCGCGCATACGGCGTCGGCGTCAACTTCACCGGTGGCGATCTCAAAGGCACCAAATTCGACCGCGCAACCCTCCAACAGCCCGATTTCACTGGCGCCGTAGTGAAACGCACCGAAATGAGCCCCGGTGCCCAGCTTGAAGGTGTCAACATCGAAGACGCAATCGGTCTCCCACCCCAGTAACTCGGGCAACTCCGAGTAACACCAGACCGGCGACGACCACAACGGGGCAACCAGGGTCTTCCCTTGCCCGCCCCGCCTAGGAGCGGACTACGCGGCCGGTCACCGACCTGGTGGCAGTGCGAGCCCCCGGCCCACGATCACGCGCTACCCGGCGCGTGCACCCCGGTCCGCGGCCAACGGGGAAGCCGCGGAACAGGACGACCGAAGTCAGGCGGCCTCGGGGATGTGCGGGCCACTCTCGCGCCTGATCTGAACAACGCGGTCGAACAACGCGGTCGACTGGCGCTCGACCTCGGGCGCCACGATCTCGAAGACCTTCTCTACCGGCACGACACGGCCGGTCTGGCAGTGCACCGGGCAGTTGGCCGCAACCTTGTTGATGTCCTGGACCAGGGCGCCAGGCTTCGGATTTGGCATCGATTCCCCTCTTCTTCACAACGACACACCGGCCAGCGTGCCTCCGTGGTCGCGCCCGGACTCGAACCGGGATTACCCGAACCTCCGCACAACGTGGCACCGTGGCCAGCGACACGGACGCGCACTGCGATTGTTCTGTTGGCTCTGGCCGTTGCATGAATCGGCACGGGGCCACTGCGTCGCTGCAGGCCCGCCGCAAGGGGTGAGCGAGTTTGGTGCAACTCGGACCGTCGTGTCGCCCGTTCGCGTGGTGTGTTCAGGAGAGGGTTTTGACGCTGGCGATGGGAGCGAAATGGGAGGATCGTGGTGACATGAACTGCGTTGTACTGCACCGAACGGCAGCGTACTGCACCCGTTTTTGCTGCGGTTTCTCGATTTTCGCAGGTGAGTGTCCTTTTAGGACTTGACTGGGGGTCAAGGGGTCGCAGGTTCAAATCCTGTCAGCCCGACGTTGGCTGAAGCCCGCTGACCGGCATGTAAGTGCAGCTCAGCGGGCTTTTTCGTGCCCGGGTGTGGATCTGGTGGTGATCCTCGCATCAAGATCAAAAGGCCTATCCAGGTCCCCGGTAAGCAGCGTCGGCCACCACGTGGATGGTGCGTTCGGGGAACGCGCGGGCGAGCAACCCGACCAGGGCACGGGCCGCATCGGGCTTGGAGACACCGGATTTGGGGATATGCAAACGGAACAGAACCGGCAGGCAGACCGCTCTGGTCAAAACGGGCACGGTCACGATGAGTCCGACGACCACGAAGCAGTTACCCCGCCCGATCCCGTCGCGGCCCCTCGCTGAGCCGTCGTGCTGCCAGAACACCCCGTGGGTCTTGGCGCCATAGCGGTGGAACAGGGTGTCGTCGACCACCACCGTCACCGCCTGCCCGGCCGGGACGAAACGGGCCACCACCAGACGGGCCAGCAGCAACCCCAGCGAATCCAGATCCCAGCGGGCGTGAGAGAAGAACCGGTGCGCCCGAGCGTGATGGGACCGTCCCGCCAGTCCGGCCGCGCTCCACATTCCCGTTACCGTCCGGGGGCCCGTGGCTGCCAGCAGGCCGGTCACCAGCGAGGCGAACGTCGCGAACGTCGGCGCGGTGAACACCGCAGGGACGGACAGTAGTCGTCGGGTCAGTTGGTACAACAGTGACACGAACACTCGACCATGATCTCAGGCGGTCCCTTTGGCCCCGCACCAGGCGCGACGACTTTTCGAGCGGTACAGGTGCCGTGCTGGGCGGGGTCGCGGAGGTCAGGAATGAGCGTGGGGGAGACGGGTTACCAGCGGACGGCGTCGCTTCTCTTCTTGAGCAGGATCAGGCTCGAAATACTGTTCAGTGCAGCCGTGACCAATCTCCTGTGCTCGCGCATAAACCTGACGTGTGCGAGGTGTCGGCGTGCTGTCTTTATCAGCATGATCGCGGACAGCAGCAGCCACCCCATTGCCGATGCAAACTCGGGCCATCCGTGCATCCGGACTCTGGGTCGGCAAGCGATCCCTGTGTGGCGCGGCTGTTGGCTGGTGATGGCATCGGGTCGTGGTGTGAGGCCCGGCTGTTCAATCCGGGCCTCTCACGTGGTTTTGGTTTATGAGGGCTTGGTTTGCGGTCGGATTCTATGGGTTTTGGTGGGGTGGTGGGTTTGTTGCGAGTGGGTGTGGTTCGCCGGTGAGTGCGGCGAGTGCGGTGGCGATTTCGTGGATGCTGGCGCGGATGTAGGTGGTGGTTGTGCCTCCGTCTCCGCCGTTGTCGGTGTGGCCGGCGTAGGCGCGTGCTACGGCGTAGCCGTAGTTGCGTTCGACCCAGGTGAGGGTGGTGTGGCGGAGCCAGTGGGTGCTGATTTGTTGGGTGGCGACCCAGGGCAGGTGTTTGCCGAGTCGTACCCAGAGGTGGTCGTAGCGTCGTGTGGTGATGGGTTCATTGTTGCGGTAGCGCAGTAGCTGTCCGCCGTGCTCGAGGGCGCCGCGTTGTTCGGCGTGGTCGAGGAGGTGCTTCATGAGGGTGGGGGAGACGGGTTGCCAGCGCATGGTGTCGCCTTTTTCGTGCAGCCGGATCAGGCACTGGTCGGGGTCGAGGTCGCGGGGCCGCAACGCGAGTGCTCCGCCGCGGCGGCATGCGGTTTCGATGTGCAGGCGCAGCAGCAGCGTGTCCAGGGCGGGATCGTTGCCGGTGGTGGCGGCGACGTGGTTGATCTCCTCCAACCGGGTGTCGGCTAGTCCGCGGCGGGTGCTGGGCAGGCGGCGGGGTTTGGCGACCTTTCTTGCGGGGTTGTCTGCCTCGGCGATCAGTCCGTCGGCGATGGCGTGGTTGTAGAGGCAGCGCAGGGCGGCGATGAGGTGTTCGGCGGCGCCGCGGCCGCCGCGGCCGCCGCGGGCGTTGCGGCGGATGACGACCTGGGCCCTGATGTGTTCGGTGAGGTGTTTGATCTCCAGGGCGGTGGGTTCGTCGAGCCTGCGGTGGCCCCAGGCTTCGATCACTCGTTTCCAGTAGGTGCCGTAGACCCGTCTGGTTCCGGCCGAGACGGCCGCGGAGACCTGGGGGATGTACTCGGCGAAGGTCGGGGCCATGGGCCGGGTAGTGGGGGAGTTGACGAGGTCTTGTGGGGAGACGCCGAGTCGGGTGAGGAGGACGTGTGCGGCCTCGATCTCCTCTGGGCTCGGACCAGAAGTGATCTTGCTCTCGGTTACGAAGTCTCACCGCCTCGCAGTGCGCCGTGGCGTGGCGCCAGGGCGTGCTCCAGAGCGGTCATGGTGTCGATCAACAAGAGGTCCCGGTCGGGGTCCGCTACGAGGAGGACAGGGTCGCCGACGTGGATGCCGCAGCGGGTGCGGGCCGCGACGGGAAGCACGACGTGGGGTGTCTCCGGCAGCTGATGGATTCCACTCGGGTCCGGACTGAGAACGAGTACGTCGGAGATCACGATGAGGGCGATGCGCCAGCCCGGATGCCATCCCAGTGTGTGCAGAATCAGGCGGGCCGATATCCGGCCGGAGGGATCAACCCGGCCGATCCCATAGGCCGCCGAAGGCTCCTGCCGTGTGGCAACGGCGGGCACCGGCAAACCCCTGCCGTCGCCACGGAGCGGGCCGCTCGGATGGGCCGCCGTCTTCCTGGAGGGTGGGACCAGGCCCGTCACGACGCGCTCACTCATGGCCGCCACCACCTCGGCGACCAGCGCACACCACGACCGAAGAGATCAGTGAAAGCACACAACCGCAGTGGCCAGTCGGCCACTGCGGGTTGCGGGAGGTCCACCTTGCTTGGTGGGGAAATTTCACCAGTTTTTGTGTCCGAGGGGCGACTTGCACACTATCCACCCGCCTTTGGCTGTCTGGGGTCGGCTGATTCTCATGGAGTGCCGACGTCCCCGGGCCGTCCCGCCTGTCCAGTACGGGGTCCCTTGGGGGCACCAGGGCGGGACAGGTGGAAAGGCGATGACCTGCTGTTTCAGTGAAACTCTGATCGGGCGGCTCAGGTCGGCTGTCCCGAACGAGCCTGAACTACCCGCATAAACCGTGCAGGGCTGGGACCGTGCCCGTTTCCAGTCACGCCCGGATCTGGGCCGTGAGTTGGGCGTCGGTGAGCGGGTGCTGCGCGTGGGCGGTCCGTGGCGCCGCTCGTCGAGCAGCACCATGCGCGGCAGTGCTCGGAGCACCTGTTCGGCGAGCGCGTCGAACAGGGTGGAGTCTTGCAGCGGCGCGAACACGTTGCGTGCGGCCGAGTCTCGGGTGGGCTCGACGACAGCCAGCTGTCCACCACGGGGAGCTTGAGAGACGTAGATCAGCCACCGCAGCAGGCTCGCGATCGTCTTGCCGGAGCGCGCCGCGCCCGGCCAGAGGTTCGCTTACTCGCGACGATCAGCTGGCCGCGGGCGGGGCCTCTGCGTGGTGGCCGGCCGCGGCCAGCCCCGAAGCGGCGACCGCGGCCAGGGCGTCGATGGCGGCGTGCCTTCGCCGCGATACCCACACCACCGAAGTTCGCCAGGACAGCGGGGAATCCTCCAGCGGGCACCAGGTCAACCCCGCCCGAGGCTCGCCAGGGGGCGGTTCGTTGAAGTGCACTCCGCGGCTGGCCAGCACGAGGCCGTGCACGAAGTGCGGGTTGCGCGCGTGCCGGATCGCGCCGGGGCGGAATCCTTCGGCGCGGCAGATCGACAGGACGTGGTCGTAGAGCATCGGCGCCATCGCGCGCGGGAAGATCACCAGCGGTTGACCGTTGAGGTCCCGCAACCGCACCGGTTCCGGGCCGGCGAGCGGATGCTCGGTGGGTAGCAGCACGCCGAGCGGGCGGCGGGCGACCGGGCTGGAGTCCAGGCCCGAGATGTCGCAGGGGTGGCGCACCATCGCGGCGTCCAAGGTGCCCTCCCGCAACGCCGCCAGCTGTTCGTCGGTGGTGAGCTCGTGCAGGTCGACCAGGACGTCCGGCGCGCGTTCGGCGAACTCGTGCAGCATCGTGCGCAGCGTGACGGGCATGGTGTCCGGCGGGATCCCGACGCGCACGACGCCGTTCTCCCCAGGCAGTAACCGGCGCATCGCCTCCTGCGCTGACTCGGCGCTCTCCAGCACCCGGCGCGAATGCTCCAGCAGCAGCGCACCAGCCTCGGTGAGCTGCACCTGGCGGGGGCCGCGGTCGAACAGCTGCACCCCGAGCTCCCGCTCTAGGTCGCGGATGCGCTGAGACAGCGGTGGCTGCGCCATGTGCAGCCGGGCCGCCGCACGGCCGAAGTGCAGCTCCTCGGCCAGCACTGTGAAGTAGCGCAGGTGGCGGAGTTCCATATCGCTTTGATATCACGGCCGGAGCGGAATGGTGTTGGACGCGGTGCTGCTCCGCTTGCTTGCATTCCATGCACCGGTTCTGGAAGTCCCAGCTCCCGGTCCTGTTCCACGGAATCGTCACGCGCCTTTTTCGCATCCGGATCGCTTTTCGCGATCTCCTGGAGGTATTCCCATGAACGTTCCAGCAGCCACCGCTTCGAGCACGGAGACCGTCCTGCTGCGGCGCGAAGTGGTGCCCGGCGGCACCGTCGGCGTGGTCACGCTCAACCGGCCGGGCAAGCTGAACGCCTGGACTCACGACATGCGCGCCCGGCTGGTGGAGATTTTCGCCGAGCTCGGCGCGGACGAGGACTGCCGCGCGGTGGTGATCACCGGTGCTGGGCGGGCCTTCTGCGCTGGTCAGGACCTCGCTGAGACGGCTGCGATCGATCAGTCGGACCACGCCGCGGCGGAGGCTTGGATCGACAGCTTCGACACGTTGTACCGGGCGGTGCGCGACATCGACAAGCCCACCGTCGCCGCGATCAACGGGGTCACCGCCGGTTCCGGGTTCCAGTTCGCACTGCTGGCCGACCTCCGGGTCGGGCATGCCGGAGTGCGCATGGGGCAGCCCGAGGCGCGATCCGGAATTCCGAGCATCACCGGGATCTGGGCGATGTGGGACATCCTCGGCAAGGCCAAAACGATCGAGTTCACGCTCACCGCGGAGCTGGTCGACGGGGTAGAGGCCCAGCGGCTCGGCTTGCTGACTGAGCTGGTCGACGAGGACGCCGTGCTCGACAAGGCGATCGCGCTCGCTACGAAGCTCACCGAACTCCCGCCGGGCGCCGTGGGACTGACCAAGGCGCGGCTGCGCGAGATCGACGATGCTGCGCTCACCGATGCCATCGAAGCGGCGAAGAGGGTACACGCCGCCGCCTACGCCACCGGCGAACCGCAGCGCGAGATGGACCGGTTCCTGAGCAAGCGCCGCTGACCCCCACCGCACGAACAGGAGTGCACCAGCCCGCATGAGCACCATCGAATCCGAACACCCAGGCGTGCCATCCGCGGAACTCGCCGCAGGCGAGCGCGCCTACCGCGAGCTGATCGCCGGTCAGCGCTGGCACGTGCCCGAGCGCTACAACATGGCCGCCGACCTCGCCGACCACCACCCGGCCGACCGGACCGCGCTGATCTTCGAGGACCACACCGGCCGACACCAGGAGGTGAGCTGGGCGGAAGTCCGAGAGCGGTCCCTGCGGGTGGCCGCGCACCTGCACGAGCTCGGAGTCCGCAAGGGCGACCGGGTGGCGGTGCTGCTGCCGCAGCGGCCGGACACCCCGGCGACCTACCTCGGGGTGCTGCGGACCGGGGCCGTGCTGGTGACCATGTCGCTGCTGTGGGCGGACGAGCCGATCGCCTACCGGCTCGCCGACTCCGGCAGCACCGTCCTGCTCACCGAGCAGGCAGAGCTGGAGCGCGCCCGGCCGCTCGCCCGCGAGGCCGGGGCACGCCTGGTGAGCGTGGACGACCCGGCGATCGGGCGGCGTCCGGCGGAGTTCGCCACGGTTGACACCGCGGCCGACGATCCGGCGCTGATCTTCTACACCTCCGGCACCACCGGCGAGGCGAAGGGGATCGTGCACGCGCACCGAACCCTGCTGGGACACAACGAGTTCCAGTACTGCCACGATCTCCGCCCCGGGGACGTCTTCTACGGCGCGGGCGACTGGGCGTGGTCGATGGCCAAGCTCATGGGACCGCTGCGGGCGGGCGCCGCGCACCTGGTCTACCGACCCGCGGCCGGGTTCGACCCGGACGGGCTGCTGGCCGCCATGGCTCGCAACCGGGTCACCACGGCGCTGGTGAACCCGACCTTCGTGCGCAAGATGCGCGCGGAGGTCCCCGATGCGGGGACCCGCCACCCGCAGTCGCTGCGGGTGGTGTGCTGCGCCAACGAGCCCCTCTCGGCCGACCTCATCGACTGGTTCCGCGAGCAGTTCGGCCTGACCCTGCTGGACTACTACGGCTCCACCGAGTCCTACCCGCTGGTGGGCAACTTCCCGGGCGTTCCGGTCAAACCGGGTTCCATGGGGCGCCCGCTGCCCGGCTGGGACGTAGCGCTGCTGGACGAGCAGGAGAGGCCGGTCGAACCGGGGCAGCCCGGCGAGATCTGCCTGCGCGCGGGCAGCAACCCGCAGTTCCCACTGGGTTACTGGCAGCGACCGGAGGCGTCGGAGAAGGACTTCAGCGGCGACTGGTACCACACCAAGGACCAGGCGGTGATGGACTCCGACGGCTACTACTGGTTCCTCGGGCGCACCGATGACGTCATCAAGACCTCCGGATACCGGGTCGGGCCGTACGAGGTCGAGGCGGCGCTGCGCGAACACCCGGCGGTCGCCGACGCCGGGGTGGTGGGTCTGCCGGACCCGGTCCGAGGCCAGGTGGTCAAGGCATGGATCGAGCTCGCCGATGGGTTCGCGCCGAGTCCGGAGCTGGGCGAGCAGATCATGTCGTTCGCCAAGGAGAACTACTCCCGGTTCGCCTGCCCGCGGCTGGTCGAGTTCGACCCGCGACTTCCGCGGTCGGCGACCGGGAAGATCCAGCGCGCCGAGCTGCGGCGGCGGGATCTCACCTGAGTTGCGGTGGTGGGGCGCCGGTCCACCCGATGCCCCACCGCGTGTTTTGCCAGACCCCACAGGTTTCCCTGCTACGACAGATGCCGGGCGAAGCACCGGACGCAATGGACAGGAGTTCGGAAATGCCACCGGACCAGCTCACCACCGCGCAACCACCGACGGCCGAGATGGCCAGGACGCGGCGCCGGGTCACCCTCGCCACCGCCATCGGCAACTTCGTCGAGTGGTTCGACTCCGGTGCCTACGCCGTCATGTCGGCCACCATCGCGATGTTGTTCTTCCCGCGCTTCGACCCGGCCGCAGCGCTGCTCGTGACCTGGGCGATCTTCGGCGCGGGCTTCGTCGCCCGCCCGATCGGGGCGCTGTTCTTCGGGCGCTTCGGCGACCGGGTCGGACGCAACCGCGCGCTGGCGTTGAGCGTGCTGTGCATGAGCTCCTCGACGTTGGTCATCGGGCTGCTGCCCACGTACACGACCATCGGCCTGGCCGCGCCGCTGCTCCTGCTGGTCATGCGCATGGTGCAGGGCTTCTCCACCGGTGGTGAGTACACCGGCGCCTCCTCGTTCATCATGGAGTACGCCCCGGACGGTCGACGGGCTCGCTACGCCAGCGTCGTGCCGATGACCGTCGGCGTGGCGGCAGTGGTCGGGTCCGGGGTGGGTGTACTGCTCACCGGCGTGTTGTCCGAGGACGCGCTGCAGTCCTGGGGATGGCGGATCCCGTTCCTGATCGCCGGTCCGCTCGGCGCGATCGGGCTCTACCTGCGTTCCCGGGTAGCGGACACGCCGGTGTTCCGCACGCTCGAGAACGCGGAGAGCACGACGCGGACGCCGCTGCGGGACGCGTTCAAGGTGGCGCGCAAGCAGATTTTCGCGCTGTTCGCCTACAGCATCACCAACGCGGTGGGCTACTACTTTATGAGCAGCTACATGATCTCCTACATGTCGACGTCCTTGGGTTACACCAAGACCGAGGCGCTGCTGACGAACGTGCTCTCGATGCTGGCCTACACGGTGGCGTGCCCGCTGATGGCGAGGGCCAGCGACCGTTTCGGCCGACGCCCGATGCTGCTGGCCGCCTGCGCCGGTTTCATCGTGCTGACCATGCCCGCGTTCCTGCTCATGGAGACCAGCCTGCTGGGCGCCGTGATGGGCAGCTCGGTGCTGGCGGTGCTGGTGGCGACGATCGGCACCAGCAACGTCCCGGCGATGGTCGAGCTGTTCCCGGCGCACTTGCGGGCCAGCGGTTCGGCCATGGGCTACACCGCCGCCTACGTCCTGTTCGGCGGTACCGCGCCGTTCGTGGCGACCTGGCTGGTGGGCACCTCCGGCAACCCGAGCGCCCCGGCGTTCTACCTGATGGGCGGCGCAATGCTCAGCCTCCTGGCGGTGGTCTTCCTGGTCGCCGAGACGAAGACGCTGTCCCTGTCCCGCACCACCATCCGCTGACGACCGCCAGTCCCCTCCGGTCCGCCGGGTGGAGTCACCGAGATCACCCGGCTCAAGACAGAGGACGCCGGCCCGATGGACATCGGCGGCGCGACGCTCGCCGGGGCGGCCATGCGGGCCGGGCTGATCGACGAGTACATGCTGGTCACCGTGCCGGTCCTGGTGGGCGGCGGCACGCCGTTCTTCACCGCGCTGGACAGCTGGGTGAACCTGAACCTCGTGGAGACGCGGACATTTCCCGGTGGCGTCGTGCTGACCCGATACGAGACGCGGCGATGAGCACGGGCCAGTTGCTCGGTTCGTGAGGCCGGGTCGAAATCCTTCCTGACGTTCTTCGGGCATCAAGATGCCCCGCCGGCAACGCCGGCGGGGCGGTGGTGTTCGCGTTGTCGCGTTGGTGTTCAGCTGGTCGGGGTGCTCATTCCGCGGTGACTTCGGTGACGCCGGCCCGTGGGCCTGGACTCGTCGACGACGGGGACTTGTCTGATCACAGTGTCGGGGGCAGGTCCAGCCATGGTTTGTCGGTGGCGTCGAATCCGGTGAGCTCGGCGATCTTCCCGTCGACGATGTGCAGGACCGCGATGTTGAACAACCGGTACTCCGGGTCGTCAGGGGTGCGGAGGTACAGCGCGGCGGCGGGCATGCGGTTGACCGTCGTGGCGATACAGCGCCAGTCGTCGTAGCCGGGCTGGAAGAGCCCACCGGAGACCCAGCCGTCCACCGCGTCCTTGGCCGTGATGACCGAGGTGCCCGCCTCGGGCAGCATCACGAAGCGCAGGTCGTCGCGCAGCAGGGACATCAGCCCGTCGAGGTCGTTGCGCTCATGGGCGTCGATGTACGACTTCACCACGCCGCGCTCGTCATTCGACAGCTCGTGGGCGGCGGGGCTCCGCCAGTCGAGGCGGCGGTCGGGCAGCTGCTCGCGCATCGTCACGCGCGCCCGCTGCAGCGCGCTGGTCACCGATGCGATGGTCAGATCGAGGGCGTCGGCGGCCTTCGACGCCGGCCAGCCGACGACGTCGCGCAGGATGAACACCGCCCGCTGCCGCGGCGGCAGGTGCTGGACGGCGACGATGAACGCCAGCTCGATCGTCTCCCGCGCCACCACCGATTCCTGCGGGTCCTCGGGGAGCATCCGGTCGGGGTACGGCTGCAGGTACAGCACCTCGGAGCCGGAGTCCGACAGCCCGGACAGTACGGGTGTGCGGTCATTGCGCTTCTCCAGGAAGTCAAGGCAGACGTTCGTCGCGATCCGGTACAGCCAGGTCCGCAGCGCAGCGTGGCCCTTGAACGACTCCCGCTTGTTCCACGCTCGCAGGAACGTCTCCTGCGTCATGTCCTGGGCGTCCTCGTAGTTCGCAAGCATCCGGTAGCAGTGCACCTGCAGCTCACGCCGGTGGCGCTCCGTAATGAGCGCAAACCGCGCCGTATCGCCTGAGCGAACCACCGCGATGAACGAGGCCTCGTCAGCGCCCAGCGGTCTAGCGTCGGTCATGGTCACCAATCCTTCCACCGGTGCGAGGGGGCTACCAGAACCGACGACGTGGCGGAAGAATTCTGATCGGTGAAGCCGCTGACACCGGGCCGTTGGTCAGGGCGGTGAGGCCCAACCAGAGTGCCGTACTTCGCAGCGACCGGCGAGTGGGCCAAATCAAGCCTGCGGCGCGCTGATCTCGATGGGGTCGCGCACCGAGTGCAGCACCGACGCGCCGGCGTGCGCCGTGTGGAGGTAGTGATCGAGGAGCCGATGGGTCGCCGCAGGTCGCTCGGTGTCCCGCTCCTCGGTGTGGACGAGTTCGACGGCGTACACCCGGAGCAGGTCGTGGCAGGTGAATCGGCCCGGGGTGTGCTCGACGAGCAGGTGGGCGCGAGTCAGTTCACGCAGCATCGCCCGGTCCCGTCGGATCGGGACCGCGGCCAGGCTGGCCGCGGCCAGGGCCCCGGTGTCGGGGCCGGGATGCAGCGCCAGCAGGCGGAACATCATCGCCGCGTCCGCGCTGAGAAGCCGGTACGATCCAGGAGAAGACCGACCGGCCGGTTGTCACGGTAGGCCTGGCGCAGCCGGACGAGATGCTCGCTCATCGCCCTCGCCGCCGCGTCACCGTCACCGTCGTCGATCGCACGCAGGATCGCCTCGTGGTCGTGATCGACCTGGCCCCAGAACTCGTGCGGGACGTCCGGGTCGAGGAAACGCGCCTGCAGGACCCGGAACACCGGCTCGGTCATGACCGCGAGCAGGCCGTTGCCCGTGGCCTTGACGACAAGTCCGTGGAAGTTGCGGTGTTCGCGGAACTCACCCCCGCGTCCCCGGCTCATGATCTCTCGGTCGATGGCTTCCCGCAGCGCCGCGAGATGCTGCCGGTTCCGGCGATGCGCGGCAAGCCGCGCGGCCGGCACCTCGAGGAGCTCACGAGCCTCCAGCATGTCGGCGACCGAGACGTCGGTCCCGGACAGCAGCCCGATGCTCGTCTCGAGGTATTCGCTGACCTGATCGAGCTGGACCCGGGCCACGAACGTCCCGCCGGTCGTTCCCCGGGTCGTCCGGATCACGTCTCGGGACGCCAGGGCGCGCAGCGCCTCCCGGATGGTGCTCCGGCTCACCCCGAAGGCGCTGGCCAGCTCGGCCTCGGAGGGCAGCCGGTCGCCCGCGGCGAGCGACCCGCTCAGGATGCGCTGCAGGAGCTGGTCGGTCACCTGCTGGTAGGCCGGCCGGATCCGGCTCAACGACAGTGCGTCGGCGACCGCCGATCGCGAGACGACGGTCTTGTCGTCGGTGGACTTGCCCGACGTCTTCGATCCCCGTGTCATGAATGCAGGCACCTCCGCGGCGAACATGGACGCATCAGTGTTTCACTTCTTGCGGCTGTTGATGTAATCCGCACGAATTTTCACGCTTGATAATCTCCCACCGGGGTTCCGTGGCAATTTTGCCACGACGTGCCATTCGCGCGGAACCTTGTACTTTGCGATGTGTTGCCGCACATACGTCTCCAGGTTCCCCATGTAGAGCTGCTCGGATCCCGCCCGCGCGACCACGAACGCCGCGATGCGCTCGCCGTACACACGTCGTCGGGGACGCCGATGACCGCCACGTCGTCGACACCCGCGTGCTTGGCGACCGCCTCTTCGATCTCGCGAGGGAAGATGTTGACGCCGCTGGCGATGATCATGTCGCCGGCTCCTCGACGATCCGGCGGATCTGCTGGGCGTGGGTGGGCACCAGGAAGACCGTGTTCGACCGGGAGACCTCGAGCATCTTCAGGAATTGCTCCGGGTCCCAGCTCCGCAGGACCGACACGGTGCCACCGAGCTGCGGCCCGGCGAAGCCGAAGGCGAACCCGGCGCCGTGGTAGAGCGGCGCGACCGCCATCGTGCCTACTCCTGGCCTCCTTGATTCATCAGCATGACCGCTGTTGCCTCCATGACCGGATCTCCACCGTGCTCGCGGACGAGCCAGCGGTACTCCCGGATCACCTTGCCGCTCTTCGTGGCCCGTTCCACCTCGGGTGTCAGCTCCAGGCTGAGCACCTGACCCGCCCGGACCATCCGCAGGAACGTCACCGACTTCAGTTCGACGAGCGCGATCGCGTCGTCAAGCGCGCCCGACTGCTCGGCGAGGCCGCCGGCCAGCAACAGGACGCCCTGCCAGGCAGCGGCGCGGCCACCCCGGACGACCGCTGCGCGGGTGTCGGGTTGAACAACGGATGCGGGTTTCCGCCGCTGGCGACGAGACCCTCGATGAGCTCGGCGGTCACCACCACCGTGGGCGACACCGTCGGCGCGGCCATCAGACGTTCCCCCACTGCGGTTCGCGCTTCTCGACGAACGCACGGTAGCCCTCCGCCATGTCAGGAACCTCGTCCAGGAAGCGGCTGAACATCTCCCGCTCCAGCCGGAGACCCTCGGCGAGCGGCAGGTCCCCCGCCGCGTTCAGCAGTGCCTTGACTGTCGCGATCGCCGGCCGGGAGCGCCCGCGGAGCGAGTCGGTGATCTTGGCGACCTCGGCATCGAGGTCGGCCAGCGGCGCGTGGGCGATCGCGAGTCCCCACTGGACCATCCGCGGTCCGTCAAGCCAGGTGGGCGTGAGCAGCAGCGCCCGGGCCCGCTGGTCACCCAGCTTGCGGTGGGCGCGCATGCTCGCGCCGGCGCCCGGGACCATGCCGAAGCCGAGGTGGATGTCCCCGACCCTGGCCTCGTCCGCGGCCACCACGAAGTCACAGGCGAGCAGCAGCTCGAAACCGCCGGCACGGGCCAGGCCGTTCACCGCCGCGATCGACGGGACGGGGAAGTCCTGGAGGCGGTCGAGCAGCCTGTGGTAGCCGCGGATGAACGGTACGAACGTGCCACCGGGATCGGCGAAGCACGCACCGAGGAAGTCGATGTCCATGCCGACACTGAAGGCCCGCCCGACCCCGGTGACGACGATCGCACGCAGCGACGTGTCCCGCTCAGCGGCGTCCAGCGCGGCGTTGAGCCCGGCGACCACGTCGGGCGTGATGCTGTTCATCGCGCCGGGGCCGTCCAGGACGACCCGGAGCACCTGGTTCTCGGCCGTGAACCGGACGGTCGTCATGCGTCGCCTCCGTCCGTGTCGTGCGCGGCGCCCGGATCGAGCGCGAACGCGAGGAGTTCACGCGCGTAGTCGTGGGGTGCCCGAAGATGCGGCTGGCCGCGCAGCCCGGGCAGCGTCACGAGGCGGGCGTCGCGGGCCAGCGCCAACGCCGCCGGATCCTTGTCGGCGAGCAGGTCGAGCTCGGCGTCGAGCAGCAGTACCGGAGCTGCAACCGCAGCCAGCGGCGCCGACGGATCGTGCCGGAAGGCGGCCTGGTAACCCCAGTCGTACCGGGCGGCGACCCGCATCACCTCGACGACCCCAACCTGGAGCATCTGCGGCGAGAGCCCCGGCCAGATCCGGCGATACCGCTCGACGGCCCAGGCGAACTGCGCCCCCTCGGCGTCGAACGGCACCTCAGGGGTCCAGGCCGCGATGTACCGCGCGCGCTCCTCGTCGGTGAACAATGCGACACCGCTGAGTACCAGCCCGGCGACCCCCCGGTCGAAGGCATGCGCCATCTCGATCGCGATCGAGGCCCCGGTGTGGACCCCGCCGAAGACCGCGTTCTCCATGCCGATCGCCGCCGCTGCCCGGGCCAGCACCCGGGCGTAGTCGGGGATCTCGAAACCGGCACGTGGCGGGGCGTCCGAGGCGCCGTACCCCGGCGTGTCGAACGCGACGACCCGGGCCTGGCCCGCCAGCAGCGGAAGAACCTGCTCGTAGACCTGTGACGACAGCGGCGACTCGTGGAAGAGGCCGATCCACGGGCCGGTGTCGCCCGCGGTGCGGAAGTGGACCTGCCCCCACTCGGAGTCGACGTATCCGCCACGGGTCATCATGCCGGCCCCCCGGCCTTGACGAGCAGCTCCATGTCGGCGGTGCTCGTGACCCACGACATCGCGGCTGCGTCGACGACGGTCACTCTCCTGTCCACGCTCACTCCTGACCGCCCGCTGCGCCGGGCCGGAATCCGGCGGTGGTGACGGCGGTGTCACCGGCGAATGCCTTGTAGGCATGGCGCTCCCGGGGGTCGGCCGACAGCCGGGCGGAGAGCAGCGTCTGGGTGTAGGCGTGCCCCGGCGCGCTGAACAGCTGCTGGGTCGGTGCCGTCTCGACGACCTCGCCCAGGTACATCACCGCGATCCGGTCGCTGACCCACTCCACCGTGTGCATGTCGTGCGACACGAAGAGGTACGCCATGCCGTACTCCTGCTGCAGTTCGGCGAGGAGGGCGAGGATCTGTGCCCGGATGGACAGGTCGAGTGACGACGTCGGCTCGTCGAGCACCATGAACCGTGGCCGGCTGATGATCGCCCGGCCGATCCCCACCCGCTGCTGCTGCCCGCCGGACAGCTCACCCGGCAGCCGGTTCGCCACGGTCGCGGGCAGCCCGACCCGGTCGAGCGTCTCGAGCACCTGCCGGCGGATCTCCTTGGTGCCGAGGCGCGGATTGTGGATCTCCAACGGCTCGGCGACGATGGCGCCGATCGAGAGGCGGGGGTTCAGGGACTCGTAGGGCTCCTGGAAGACGATCTGCATGGTGGCGCGCTGCGCCCGCAGTTCCTGGGGACTCAGCGCACCGAGATCCTTGCCGGCGAACGTCACCGTGCCCTGGTCGACGTCGAGGAGCCGCAGCACGGCCCGGCCGAGCGTTGACTTGCCCGAGCCGCTCTCGCCGATGACGGCGAGCGTCTCTGCCTCCTCGATGCGCAGGGACACGCCGCGCAGCGCGTGGACCGGGTTCCCGCCCCGCCGTCGCGGCGGGAAGGTCTTGTGGACGGCGTCCACCTCAACGAGCGACATTGAGCTTCTCCCCTGGCTTCGGCACCGAGCGGATCAGGCTCCTGGTGTACTCGTGCCGCGGGTCGACCATCACGTCCATCACCGGTCCCGTCTCGACGACCTCGCCGGCGTACATAACGATGACGCGCTGGCAGTACTGCGCGATGACGCCGAGGTCGTGCGTGACGAGCAGCATGGACCGGCCATCGTCCCGCACCAGGCCCGAGATGAGATCCAGGATCTGCGCCTGGACGGTGGCGTCGAGGCCGGTCGTCGGCTCGTCGGCCATCAGGATCGCCGGCGACAGCGTGGTCGCGAGGGCGATGACGACGCGCTGCGCCATACCACCGGACAACTGGTGGGCGTAGCCGTCGAGGACCCGCTCCGGCGCGCTGATTCCTACGCTCTTGAGCATCGCAAGCGCGATCTCGCGCGACCTCGCCTTCTTCACCCCGGTGGAGTGCGCGCGCTGCACCTCGTAGAACTGGCGCTCGATCGAGTAGATCGGGTTCAGCGAACCGAACGGGTTCTGCGCCACGAAACCGATCTTCTCGCCCCTGATGTGGCGCATCTGTTTCGGCGACGCCCGGGCGATGTCGATGTTTCCGGCAAATTCGATCTTGTCCGCGGTGACCGTGCTGTTGGGCCCGAGCAGCTTGAGAATGCCCTTGACGGTCGTCGACTTGCCGCAGCCGGACTCGCCGACGATCCCGACGATCTCGCCCTTGTACAGGTCGAGGTCGACGCCCTTGACCGGGTGGACCGTGCCGTCGGGGCTGTCGATGCGGACGGCGAGGTTGCGGACTTCGAGAACCCGTTCGCTCGACGGGGCGCTCATCGGTGGGTCCTTGCCGTGCGGTCGCCGATGGCATCGGCGAGCTGGTTGAAGGCGAGGACGCACAGGAGCACGGCCAGGCCGGGGAAGGTCGCGATCCACCACTCACCGGACGACATGTTCCCGGCACCGTCTCGGATCATCCCGCCCCACGACGGGGTCGGGGCACTGACGCCGATGCCGAGGAACGACAACGAGGCGATGACGACGATGGCGTTGGCGATGGTCAGCGAGGTCTGCACGAGGATCATTCCCCAGACGTTGGGCAGCAGGTGGCGCACCATGAGCCGGCGCGGGGAGGCACCCATCGCGATGGCGGCCTCGACGAACCGGCTCTCCCGGATGGACAGGACCTCACTGCGCAGGAGCCGCATGTAGCGCGGCACGTTGATCAGTGCGATGGCCACCACGACCATGTAGAGCTTGTTGCCCGAGACCGAGACGAGCGCCAGGGCCAGGATGAGCAGCGGGAAGGCCTGGAAGGCGTCGAGCCCGCGCACGAGGCGCTCGCTGCCCTTTCCCTTGGTGCTCGCCGCCAGGCCGAGCGGGACACCGATCAGCAGCGAGAGCACCGTGCCCGCCAGGGCGAGCGAGAGGTCGATGCGGGCGGCGTCGATGACCCGGGAGAACACGTCGGCGCCGGTGCCGTCGGTGCCGAACCAGTGTGTGCCGCCCGGCCCCACGAGCGACGACGCGCTGTCCGTGCCGGTCGGGTCGAACGGCAACGGGGCGACGAGGCTGGCGAGCAGCAGCAGGGCGATGAACAGCACGCCGATGAACGCGCCGGGGTGCTGTTTGATCAGCCCTCGCGCGAGCCGTCCCCTGGGGGCGGTGAAGGTCTCACGCATGCGCGATCCTCGGGTCGAGTAGCCCGACGACGATGTCGAGCAAGGTGTACGTGACGAGCGTGATCGACCCGGCGATCAAGACCATGCCCTGCACGACCGGAAGGTCCAGGCGCAGGATGCCCTGCAGCGCCCACGAGCCGACGCCGTTCCACGCGAAGATCCGCTCGACGATCGCCTCGCCGCCCAGTAGGGCCGCGAAGATCACCCCCGCGTAGGTGACGATCGTGGCACGGGCCTCCACGAAGGCGTACCTGACCACGGCGCGCTCCGGCAGGCCCATCGCGCGTGCGAACTGCGCCTGCTGGGAGTTCATCGCCTTGCCGACCGTCGTGCGCGCCGTTTTCGCGAAGTAGGCGGCGTAGACGAGCCCCAGCGTGAGGACCGGCAGCATCAGGTGCTGCAGGGCCGACCAGAACACCGGCATGTCGCCGGCGATCAGGGCGTCGAGGGGGATGACCCCGGTGACGCGCGGCGGCGCCGTCTCGACGATGCCTAGCTCCCCTGAGGGGGCGGGTGCCCACCCGGCCAGGAAGAACAGGAAGTACAGGAGCATCAGGCCGAGGAAGAAGTCGGGGATCGACTGGAACACGCTGACGGCGAGCCGGCCGACCTTGTCGGGCAGCCGGCCGCGGAAGTACGCCCCGGTGACCCCCACCCCGATCCCGATGATCGCGGCCACGATCACCGACAGGATGATCAGCTCCAGCGTCGCCGGCAGCTTCTGCAGGATCTCCGAGGTCACCGGCTGATTCGAGTAGTAGGACTCGCCAAGATCCCCGTGCAGCACTCCGCCCATGTAGTCGACGTACCGCTCCCAGAGTGGCCTGTTGAGGCCGAGTTCCTCAGCGATCGCGGCAACCTGCTCATCGCTGGCCAACGGGCCGGCAATGACCCTCGCCGGGTCTCCGGGGGTGACACTGACCAGGAGGAAGGACAGTGTCATCACCCCGAAGAGCGCCGCGATGAGGAAGCTCAGCCGAGCAAGCACCATGCGGGCAGGTCCGGCCGCCTTCGGCGGCTTCCGGGTCCGCAGGCCTGGTGTTGTGCTCAGCGACATGAGATCAGCCCCGGCTCAGTTCCTGGAACATCGCCCCACCGGTCGGCAGCGCGACGAAGCCCTTCAGGTCCTTCGCGACGCCGGCCAGGTCTGGCACCTCGACGAGCGAGATGATCGGCTCGTTTTCGGCCACGACCTTCAGCGCCTGTCCCACGACCGCGTCACGCTCGGTACCGGGCGCGAGGCTGAGCGCCTCCTGGGTGAGCCGGTCGAGCTCCGGATTGCTGTAGCCGCTCTTGTTCAAGGACGAGCCCTTGAACAGGTACAGGTACAGCGCGAAGCCGATGTCCGGCTGCGACGGGCGCTCCGTGTAGAGGTAGGACTGCAGCTTCTTCGCGCTCACGGCACCCTCGAAGTCCGCGACCGAGGGAACGGCCTTGAGGGACGCCTTGACACCGACCTTGGCCAGGTCCGCCTGAATCAGGCGGCCGAGGTTCTCGGCATACGGTCCGGGCCGCTCGGTGCCGAAGGACAGCTCGATGTCCAGCCCGTTGGGGTAGCCGGCTGCGGCGAGTTCCTTCTTCGCCAGCTCGGGGTCGTACTTGCCCAGCTCCGGCTGGTTGTCGAAGAGCACGCTCGACATCGGCGTGTAGGCGGGCTTGGCATACCCCTGGTAGATCGAGCTGACGATCGCGTCACGGTTGATCGCGTGGCTGATCGCGTGGCGCACCTCGGGCTTGCCCAATGCCGGATCGGCCATGTTCACCGACAGGTTGTGCCGGTTGGAGTCGGGCTGCTTGGAAACCTTGGCACGCGAACTGGCATCGATCTTCTTCAGCTGATCGATCGGCGGCCCCGAGATCATGTCCACGTCACCCGACATCAGCAGCTGCGCACGCGACGACCCCTCGGGGACCGCCTTGAGCACGATCTCCTTGAAGTACGGCTTCGTGTCGAAGTAGTTCGGGTTCTGCTCCAGGCGGACCTCCTGGCCGGGGTTGAACGACTTCAGCTGGTACGGGCCGAAGCCGGCGGTGTGGTCCTTGAGCCACTTGGCGGCCCACGGGTCGTCCGTCGTGGCGTGCTTCTTCACCTCGGTCGAGTCGAGGATGCCGACGATCGGGTAGGCGAGGATGGACAGGCTTACCGCCGACGGCTTGTTCAGGCGGTACTTCAGCGTGTAGTCATCGACCTTCTCCCACGGCTTCTCCTTGTTGACGTTCGCCGTCGGGAGCAGGATGCCCGCCTGCAGGGACGTCGGGGTCGAGAGCATGCGCTGGAAGGAATAGATGACGTCGTCCGCCTTCAGCTCGTTGCCGTACTGGCTCTTGACGCCCTTACGGAGCTTGAAGGTGTATTCGGTGCCGGCGGCGTTGGCCTCGTAGGACTCCGCAAGCGAGAGCTTGAGGTCCTTGACGCCGATGATCTTGTCGCCACCCTTGCTGGTGTCGTACTCCAGCAGCGTCGCCATGTAGGCGTCGGAGGTCATGATCGAGTTGAGCCCGGTGAAGACGTTCGGATCCAGCTGCGTCGGTGTGGTCGTCCAGGCAACACGCAGAGTATCCGAACCCGAGGCACCGCTCGGCGACGATGACCCGCCGCCGCTACAGCCAGCGACAGCGACGGCGATGACCGAGATCGCCGCCACGCCGAGGCTGCGCACAGTCCCTGAACGCATCTCAACTCCAAACTGTCAGCGCCGACCACGGGTCGGCAATCGTCTGACATTAGGGTGACAGCGTTCACAGACGCAATATCCACGGATCACGGTAGCGTTTCGACACACCACCCGAGCAGCCACGAATGCCCAGGCCCCGTGACAGGGAGGCGACGGTAGCGCACCGTTCCGGCAGCCGGTAGCTGATTTATCAGACGTTTGGACTCAGGGAGCTAGCGATGCTGACGGCGGCGCCGTGGGACGAGCCCGACGAGCTGACTGAAGTGCGCGGCATGGTCCAGCGGCTCCTCGGCCGCCACCTCCCCCTCGACCGAGCGCTCGAGCTCGACCGCACAGGCTCGTTCGACCGGGCCACCTGGGAAGCCCTGGGCGCGGCGGGGCTGCTCGGCCTCGGCGCCGACGAGGATGCCGGTGGCAGCGGCGGCACCGTGCGGGACGCGGTGGCCGTGACCGAGGAGCTCGCCCGCGTGCTGCCCAGCCTCGCCGTCGACTATGTGCTGAGCGGCATGGCGATGTGGATGCTCACCGACGCCGGCAGCGACCGGGCCCGCCGTTGGCTGCCGGACATCGCGTCCGGCCGGAGGATCTGCTCGTTCGGGCTGAGCGAGCCCGGTGTCGGCACCGACCTGCTGAACCTGGCGACGACGGCCCGTGAGGTCGACGGGCAGTGGGTGGTCAACGGCCAGAAGACCTGGATCTCCCTCGCCAGCGAGGCGGACGTGGTCTTCACGCTCGCGCGCACCGATCCCGCCGAGCCGGCCCACAAGTCCCGCGGCCTGAGCCTCATCGCGGTCCCGACCGACCAGGACGGCGTGACGATCCGGCGGGTCCACCTCGCCGGCATGCGTGCCGCCATCACATGCGAGGTCTTCCTGGACGACGCGTCAGCACCGCTGGACAACCTCGTGGGCACGCGCGGCCGCGCGATGTCGATCCTGGGCCGGACACTGGACGTGGAGCGCGTCATGGCCGCCGCGATCAGCCTGGGTATCGGTCGTGCCGCGCTCGACCTCCACGTCGCCTACGCCGGCGAGCGCACCGCGTTCGGAAGGGCCATCGGCGCCTTTCAGGCCGTGGCGCACCCGGCGGCCGACTCGATCTGCGAGCTCTCGGCGGCGCGGGCGCTGGTGGACTCGACCGTGCGCATGATCGGCCGAGGCGAGCCGGCCCTTGCCCACTCGGCGATGGCCAAGCTCAACGCCGCGGAGGCCGCGGCACGCATCGTGGACCGGGGCATGCGGGCCATGGGCGCGATGGGTCTCGCCGATGAGTCAGCGATGCAGATGTACTTCCGGGACGCCCGGCTGCAGCTGTTCAGCCCGGTCAGCAACGAGATGGTACGCAACGTCCTCACCGAGTCGATGGGCCTGCCGAGGAGCTACTAGTGTTCGATGGCATCGACGCCGTCATCCTGCCGGCGCACGACATCACCGCGCTGCGGACGTTGTACGTCGAACTGTTCGGCTTCACCGAGATCGCGGAGACCGACGTCTCGGACCCGGCCTGGCAGCGGCTGTGGCACCTGCCCGCGGCGGCCACCCGGTCGGTGCTGCTCGGGAAGCCGGCGAGCGACGGCGGCTGGATCCGGCTGGTCGAGGCACCTGGGCTGCCCGCCCCCGCGCCGGCCGGGCGGCCGGACCGGGTCGGCGCCTACGCGTTGGACTTCTACCTCCGCGACCCCGCCGGCGTCGAGGCACGCATCGAGGCCGGCGGCTGGACGTTCCGCTCACCGGCCGTGCACTACGCCCTGCCCGGCACCGACATCCCGGTCCGCGAGCGCATGCTCGACCAGCCCGTCTCCGGTCTCCTGCACGCGATGGTGCAGTACCGCGGGCGGGGCACCCGATGCGTGATCGACCAGGATCCCGGCGTGGACGCCAGCGAGGTCGTGGCAGCGATGTTCGTCACCGACCGGTTCGAGGAAGCCGTCACGTTCGCCACCGACGTGCTGGGCGGACACCTCTACTTCCGGGGCCGGTTCGACGGACCCGCGGTCGAGCGGATGCTCCACCTGAGTCCGGGGGAAGGCCTCGCCGCCGCATTGTTCCGCGGCCCCGCGTCGCGCAACGCCCGTCTGGAATTCGCCAAGGCGATCGGGTCCGGTGCGGCGACCGCCCCGCCGGACCCGGTGCCGCGGGTCATCGCCAGTTGCGCCGTGGACGACCTGGCGGCCATTGCCGGCCGGCTCGCCGGCGGACGGCACGGTCCCACTACCGGAATCGTGACCATCGAGGGAGTACGGCGCCTCGGACTCGCCTCGATGTACGGCGCGACGTTCGAGTTCCACGAGCGCGCCGGCACCTGAGCCGGCCCGGGCCGACTGGACCGCCCTGGTCGTTCTCGGACCGGCCGCGGATGACGCACGAAAGCCCAGCGCACCACCGGCCGGGCCGGGGTGCGCTGGGCCCTGACGAACCGAGGTTGACCACGCAAACTTTGATCTCTACGGTCAAGGCGCTTAGGTACCGGGCCAGGATGGAGGAGTGTTGTCTTCACCAGAACCACCCGGCGTCGACGTGCAGTTGGGCCAACACAAAAATGCCGCCTGTACGTTGACTTTGAGCCGGTACTCCGAAACTCCGGCCGCGTAGTGGCGATGGTGCTCGACGTGATGCTTCACGACTACGAGGCATCCCACGGCAAATCCCGCTTCTCGGCGGCGAACACCGGGCCCGTCACGCTCGATGTCGAGGCATCGTGACCCCCCGCATTACATACGGCCCCTGGGGCGAGACGCTCGCCGAGTTGGCAGAAGCCACCCGGGCTGCCGAGCGTGCCGGTGCCACCATCGCGTGGTTCCCGGAGTTGCACCGGAGCGCCACCGTCACCGCCGCCGCGGCGGCTGCCGCGACATCGGAGATCGGAATCGGCACGGCGATCGCGCTCGCATTCGTCCGCAGCCCGCTGATCACGGCGCTGGAAGCTCTCGACATCGACGAGCTGTCCGGCGGCCGGTTCCGGCTCGGTCTCGGCTCGGGCGTACAGCGCGTCATTGAGGACTGGCACAACGCACAGTGGGGCAAGCCGGTCGCGCATCTGCGGGAGACGATCGCCGTCGTGCGGCACGTCGTCGCCAACGCGCGCAGCGGGGCGGACCTGCTGGTGGAGGGCGAGTGGGAACGACTGCGAATGCGCGGCTTCCAGCGGCCCTTCCCGCAGACGCGGACGGAACTGCCGATCTACATCGCTGGCGTGGGACCGGCCATGACCGCGCTCGCCGGCGAGGCCGGCGACGGCTTCATCTCGCACGAACTGTGCTCGCCGCGCTATCTCACCGAACGCGTCCTGCCCCGGCTGCGTCAGGGTGCGCAGCGCAGCGGCCGACCGTTACAGACGCTGGACGTCACCGTCTCGGCCTGCTGTTCGATCGACGACGACTCGGTGAGCGCGAGGCGGCGTGCCGCCGGCCTCGTCGGGTTCTACGCCTCCGTCCGAACGTACGCCGACTTCTTCGCCTTCCACGGGCTCGCTGAGGATCACAGCCGGGTGAGCGAGGCGTTCCGGGGCGGCACGCCGGCCGACCGTCTCGGGTCGCTGGTGAGCGACGAGGCCGTCGATCGGCTGACGATCTCGGGTACGCCGGACGAGGTGCGAGCGCGGCTCGCCGCGTACGAGGGTTTGGCCGACTCGGTGAAGCTGACGCCGCCGACCCACGGGCTCGCCGCCGAGGAGATCCGTATCGCCCAGTCCCGCATCTTCGACTTGATCTTTGATCTGACTGGGGTACCGCGTCATGACCGTCACTGAACTGCAACTTGCCGACCTGGACGAGGACTGGTCCTCCGCGCTCGCGATCGTCGCGCATCCGGACGACATGGAGTATGGGGCATCGTCCGTCGTGGCTCGCTGGACGTCGCAGGGCAAGCGGGTGGCATACGTGCTCGCCACGAGCGGCGAGGCGGGGATCGACGGCATGTCGCCGGCCGAGGTGGGGCCATTGCGCGAGGCGGAGCAGCGGGAGTCGTGCCGGCTCGTCGGGGTGTCGGACGTCGAGTTCCTTGGCTTCCCAGACGGCGTTATCGAGTACGGGCTGCCCTTACGCCGTGCGTTCGCCGGGGCGATCCGCCGGCACCGCCCGGACGTCGTGGTCACGGGCAATCACCGGGAGACATACGGCGGCACCATGCTGAACCAGGCCGATCACATCGCCAACGGACGTGCGGTCATCGACGCGATCCGCGACGCGGCCAACCGGTGGGTGTTCCCGGATCTGCTCGACGCCGGTCTGGAACCGTGGGGCGGCGTGAAATACCTGCTGATCGCCGGTTCGTCGACGCCGACGCATGCCGTGAACGTCGACGAGCATCTTGCCGCGGGCGTGGCGTCGTTGCGGGCGCATGCGGCCTATCTCGCGGGTCTGGGTCCCGGCTTCCCGGAGCCTGACGAGTTCCTGGAGTCGTACGCCCGGATGGCGGGCGCGAGGGTCAGGTGCACGTTCGCGGTCAGCTTCGAGGTGTTCCGCATGGGGTGGGATTCGATCGCCTGATCCCGATAGGTGCAGCGCGGCTTCGTGCTGGACAAAGCAGACTGGACGGAGCAACTCGGACGACGGGAGTCAGCGATGACCACAACAGACCCAGCCGCCAATGCGGCACAGCGGTTCTGGGCGCTCGGCGACTACTAGATGATCGATTCCAAGGGATACGGGATAGCGAGTAAGAGCGAGGGCGTCCATGATCGACGTTGTCTAGGCAACGAGACCATGGAGGCCACGTGCACGTCGATCTGGACACCCTCGCGACCGCACTGTAGTGCAGGATCGACGATGAGATGAAAGCGTCCCCGCAGCTCAACCGGTGGCGGCCAATGGTCGGGATCGCCCCGAAGATCACCGACGCCGAGCTGATCACCGTGTCGGTCATGCAGGTCCTGCTCGGCTATCACAACGAGAGCCGCTGGATCCGCTACGCCCGGAAGTCGATCATCCACCTCTTTCC
Organism: Saccharopolyspora pogona; assembly: GCF_014697215.1. Lineage (GTDB taxonomy): Bacteria > Actinomycetota > Actinomycetes > Mycobacteriales > Pseudonocardiaceae > Saccharopolyspora > Saccharopolyspora hattusasensis. The sequence continues at coordinate 2,427,339 of NZ_CP031142.1, read as the reverse complement.
CCACCTGCCGAAGCAGCCCGGCTACAACAAGCGGCTGCGGAATCTGACCACCCAGCTGGCCCACTTCATCGCGGTGCTGGTCACCGACACCGACCTGTGGCAGCACCCGATCCGCATCGCCGACTCCACCCCGGTGCCGTGCGGCATGTCCCGCGAGACGGCCCAACGCTCCGACCTGGATAGCTGGGCCGGCTACGGCTACTGCGCCTCCCACTCGCGGCTGTTCTGGGGCCTGCGGCTGCACCTGGTCACCACCGTGCACGGACTGCCGGTCGCGTTCGCCCTGACCAACGCCAAGACCGACGAACGTGAAGTCCTCGTCGACCTGGTCACCATGAAACCCAACATGTTCTACCACCCGGACGGGCTGATCCTGGTCGTGGACAAGGGCTACCGCGACCGCGACACCGAAACCTGGCTCAACGACAACGGCATCACCGTGATACGACCCGCCTACCGCACCGAACCACCACGCCCCGGCCGCAGCCTGCTACGCGCCGTGCGGCAAAGCATCGAATCAGTCAACGACACCTTCAAAGGCCAACTCGGCCTTGAAGACCACGGCGGCCGCACCATCACCGGCGTCGCCGTCCGTGTCCTGCAACGCATCCTCGCCCTCACCGCCGCGATCTGGCACAACTGGCAAACCGGCCAACCGGTCATGCGATCCCTGGTCGCCTACGACCACTGAACCCTTGGAATCGATCATCTAGTACTTCGTCGGATCTTGGGCATGAAAGCTATGGCCGAGATGTTGCAATATGTATGAGACCAGAACAGATTGCACAGGTCCGTCCCCGGCTGGTCGAGTTCACCACGACCATGCTCGGGGAGTTGAACGGTTACCACCAGCCAGCCAAGGGCGAGTTGTATGTACGGGGACTGCTGACCGACGGGCGACGTAAGTCGATGCAACCCATGGCCGAACGGCTTGGCGTAGACCACCAACAGCTCCAGCAGTTCATCACCTCCTCAAGCTGGGACCACGAACCGGTACGCGCCAACCTCGCGAGGTGGGCGGCCCAGACGATCGACCCGCAGGCGTACGTGGCCGACGACTCCGGATTCCCCAAGGACGGCGACGCCTCGTCATGCGTGGCACGCCAGTACTGCGGGGCGCTGGGCAAGAAGGCCAACTGCCAGATCGGGGTCAGCGTCCAGATGGTCGACGACCACGCGTCCCTGGCCGCGAACTGGCGGCTGTTCTGCCCCGAGTCGTGGGACGACACGACGGTCAACGACGCCGCCCAGGCCGCGCGGGTCCGTACCCGCCGCAAGCGTGCGGGCATCCCAGAACAGGTCCGCCACCGGGAGAAGTGGCGGCTGGTGCTGGACATGCTCGACCAGATGAACAACGAGTGGGGCCTGCCCAAGCTGCCGCTGACCGCCGACAGCGGATACGGCGACGCGACCGAGTTCCGGCTGGGGCTGGAGGAACGCGGCTACCGGTACGCGGTCGCGGTCCAGCCCACCGCCAGCGCTTACCCCCTCGACGCCACGCCGGAGCTGAAGCCCTACGGCGGCCGGGGCCGCCGGCCACGGCCGCGCTACCGCATCGCACCCGCCAACCTGCGCGAACTGGCCCTGGCAGCTGGACAACCCTCCTTTGTGGAGGTCTGCTGGCGTCACGGCACCCGCACCAGCACCACCAACCCCACCGCGGCGATGACCTCGAACTTCCTGGCCATCCGGGTCCGGCCAGCCAACCGGGACATCCCCCGCGGCGACGACGGCACCCTACCCGCGCGGTGGCTGCTGATCGAATGGCCTGACGGTGCCGCCGAGCCCACCGACTACTGGCTGTCCAACCTGGACGAGGACACCCCGCTGGTCGATCTGGTCCGCCTCGCGAAGATCCGCTGGCGAGTGGAACACGACTACCGCGAACTCAAGACCGGCCTGGGCTTGGACCACTTCGAGGGCCGTACCTTCACCGGTTGGCACCGTCACGTCACCCTCGTCTGCCTGGCCCAAGCCTTCTGTACCCTGCTGCGCTTGGACCCAAAAGCCCGTGCGCCGGCGTGACCCTGTACGCCGTACTCCGCGAGTTGCAACTGCTGCTCGCCGTCACGACCGGTGCCTGCCCTACCTGCAAACGCCCATTCGACGTCTCCCGTGCCCCGCCCGTACTTATCGAGGAAGCCCGTTAGTCAAGATCCGACAAAGTACTATTAGAAACACCACACCGGGGCAGGCAAGACAGAAACCCTTGTGCCGTATACAGTCTGACGGCTATCGCAACACGACAACTAAGCAGACAGAATGTGACGCAGGTCATGGAAGTGCAGCTCCTCGTTGAGGGATGACCAGCCCCTTTTTTCTTCTCGTCCCCGGCCAGGGTGGGCAGCCAGAACCGGCGGCGGCAGTCGGACCGCCGGTGCAGCCCGGTGCAGGCGTCCGTGACGGTCATCAGCCCGACATCCTGGGCTCATCCCGCCCGGCCGGCGCGCCCACCTCATCGGTGGCCACGTGGGGTCACTCGGGCCGGTCCTCGAAACTGATGCGCCACTTCCGGCACGGGGGTCGCCCCGATCGGTCCTTCGTCCACGGCTTCTCCGAGAACCATCGAGAACAGCACGAGGATGTCCTGGGCGCTTTGTCGGCGGCGCGGTTGCCCGCCTCGTCCTGGGTGGCGCAGCCGTGCTCGGCGAAAAAGAACCGGTGCGGGTCATCGGGAGTTGGTTCGGGCTCGGACCGGCGGGCCGGCCCCGGCGACGAGGCGTCGTGCCGGTGCCGGACGCTGAGCGCCGGGCGGGTGCTGCGGGTCGGGTGGCTTCGGCCACGATCCGGTCGAGGCCGGCGCGGGAGAAGCGCAGCTGCTCGCCCAGGAAGGTACACGGCACGAGGCGGCGGCCGTCCGACGGCGCAGCCACGACTCCGGCACCCGCCGCCTGCGCCAGGTGAACAACACCGCGACCGGATCATCCGTAGACGGTCCCGCGCCGTCCGCCGCACCTGAGGGACTGTCCGAGGTGGCGTACCAGGGCGAGCGGACGGCGGAGGTGTCCTGGGACAGGGCTCGCGCCCGGTCTGGGCGCGGCCGAACAGCAGATCGGCCACCGCCCCGGCGACGGTCCTGGTGAACAGCCGGTCGCCGTGGCGGTTGAGGAACAGCACCGGGTTCGTGCGCCGTGCACGCCTGGGATGTTCGCGCACCTCCCCACCCCGGCTACCAGGCCGGTTTCACCTCGTACGCCGCCGTCCAGTTGTTGAGTCGCAGCGGGACCTCAGTGAACCACATTCGCTCCAGCATGGTCGACACCCTGTCGGTCGGAGCGGCCACGAAATCGCGGATGGCCTGCGCGTCGAGCAGGCCCGGCGTGGACGGCTCGGCCGCGATCTCGGCGAGGGCCCGTTTGATCCACCGGTCGTAACCCAGGTCCTGTGTGGACGGGTACGGGGCCTTGCGCCGGGTCACGATGGACGTGGGCAGCAGGTCCGCTGTCGCCCCGCGCAGCAGGGACTTCTCGCGTCCGTCGTAAGTCTTGAGCGACCACGGCGCGTTGAACACGTACTCCACCAGCCGGTGGTCGCAGAACGGCACCCGGACCTCCAGGCCCACAGCCATGCTCATCCGGTCTTTCCGGTCCAGCATCAGCGGCAGGAAGTGGGTGATGTTCAGGTAGGACGCCGCCCGCATCCGGGCGTCGGAGCCGGTCTCGCCCGGCAGGGTCGGCACCGCGGCCAGCGCGGTGCGGTATTCGTCGGCGATGTAGGTCTCCAGATCCAGCGCCGTCACCAGGTCCCGGTCGAGGAACGCCGTCGACTGCACCACCACCGGACGCTCGGTGACAGCGTGCCACGGGAAGGTGTCCGCCGAGGTGGCGCGCGGGTCGTGGAACCACAGGTAGCCGCCGAACACCTCGTCGGCCGTCTCGCCGGACAGGGCCACTGTGGACTCCGCGCGCACCGCCTTGAACAGCAGGTACAGCGATGGGTCGAGGTCGCCGAAGCCGTACGGCAGGTCCCAGGCGCGCAGCACGGCGTCGCGGACACCAGGGGCGACGAGCTGCGCGTTGCCGAGCACGATCTCGCGGTGCTCGGTGCCGACGTGCTTGACCAGTTCCCTGGCGAACGGCGCGTCCGGAGCCTCCCGGAACTCCTCGGCCACGAAGTTCTCCTCCTGGCCGACGAAGTCCACCGAGTAGCTCCGCACCCGCTCGTCCTGGCCGCGCTGGGCGAGCGCGGTCAACGCGCTCGAGTCCAGCCCGCCGGACAGCAGCGTGCACAGCGGCACGTCAGCGATCATCTGCCTGCGCACGATGTCCTCGAGCAGGTCCCGCACATACGCAACGCTGGTCTCCGCGTCCTCACCGTGCTCCGTGGACTCCAGCTTCCAGTACCGGTGCTCGGTCAGTTCACTGTGACGCACTCGGACGAAATGCCCCGGCCTGACCTCGAAAACGTCCCGCAGCGGAGTGCGACCCGGGATCCGTAGGTACGACAGCACGTCCCGCAGACCGTCGAGCGTCACCACGGCTCGGACATCCGGGTGCGCCAGGATCGCCTTGGGCTCCGAACCGAACAGCACGCCGTCACCGAGCCTGTGGAAGAACAGCGGCTTGACGCCGAGCCGGTCGCGGACGAGGAGCAGCTCCTCCGAACGCGAGTCCCATAGCGCGAACGCGAACATCCCGTTGAACCGGGTGATCGCGTCCGCACCCCATTCCAAATAGGACCGCAGCACCACTTCTGTGTCACTGCGGGTGTGGAACGAGTGTCCGCGCTTGGTCAACTCGACACGCAGCTCCTGGTAGTTGTACACCTCGCCGCTGTAACTCAGCGCCACCAGCGGGGTTCCGTCCTCGGTGGTCTCCCGGCTGGTCATCGGCTGCGCGCCACCGTCAAGGTCGATCACCGACAGTCGCCGGTGGCCGAGGCCGACGCGTGGGCGTAACCACATGCCCTCGGCGTCCGGACCGCGCAGAGCCATCGTGGCCGTCATCGCGCGCAGGGTAGAGGCGTGGTTGGTCAGGTCCTGGTCGAAGGAGACCCAGCCGGTGATGCCGCACATGTCATTCCCGCCTGTCCTGCCCGTAGGGATGTTGACGTATGGGCGAGCATAGCCGCGCGCGGCTATGCGAAACAGGTTGTCCTTGAGGCGAAAACGGATCGATCACATCGCGATCTTCAAGCGCCACGCCTCGCCATGATCTTGAAACCACCGCACCCCAGGACCGCAGCTGCGGGAACCCTTGACCGAAAGAGTCCGATGATGAAAGATGTCATGCGGTGGAGCGGAATACCTTTCCAGTCAATGGAATTCCCGCTTGCCGAGAGAGTGTTGTTTACTCTCGTGAGGGAGGTCCTCGTGCGCCCCCATGTTGAATGATCCAAGAAGATGACTACATCTGGCACGGCGCGGAACTGATCGGCGGCGAGGGACCAGCCAGCGAGCGCCGCCTGTCGGTTGACGAGGAGGACGGCTCCTCCTCGCTACGCATCGACTTCCACACCGACTGGGGCGCGGCCCGGGTATCTACCACGCCAACACCGAGTACTACGTGCTCTCCGGCTCCGTGAACTACGATGGCCGCGAGATGGGCGAGGGCGCCTACGTCTACGGCCCAAGGGCGTCCCCACCGGCGCGATCACCTTCTGCGAAGGCTCACGGATCCTCCACTACCGGGAGTACGGCGACGCCGGGTTCGATCACGTCGACTCGTTGGCGGCGCCGCGGTGGGACGACGTGTGCGAGGACGTCATCGTCGTCGACAGCGAGGCGATGAACTGGGACGCGGTGCCCAACCCAGGCCCCATGCCGGGGCTGTTCATCAAGTACCTGCACGTCGACCCGCTCACCGGTTTCTACACCCGGCTGGTGCACGCTCAGGAGGGCTGGGCCGACCACCGGCTGGACCCACCACCCGTGCTACGAAGAGGCGTACACGACGCTGGGACTGATGGAGTACAACTTCGGGACCCTTGACCTGGGCACGTACTTCTTCCGACCCGCCCGGGTCAAGCACGGGCACTTCACCTCGCTGGAGGGTGGCGCCACCTGGCTGCTGCGGTCCGACGGGGAACTGCGCAACTGGTACACCCAGAACGAGTGGGTCCGCTGGGGCGGCGAGGCGATCAATTACGGCGAGGGCGACGGGATGCGGTGGTCGCAGTCCTCGCACGACCTGGCCGACCGGCCCACCCGCCGCAGCGCCCAGGACCTGCGGACCCTGCGCCGGGCCCTGGAGCACCAGTGGGAAACGGGTGCGAACGACGACGACTACGTGCCGCACGGTCAGGGCACCGACCCGAGCCTGACAGCGATCGCGAAGGCGCTGGACATCGCGCGGCTACAGGGTGGCCGCGGCGGCGAGCCTGGGCACGACCACGAGCCGCTCGCGGTGGAGTGGGGTGCCGACCCCTCGACGCTGGAGCACCCGGACCAGCGGGTGGATGCCCACGCGCACAAATGGGGCCGGGGGCGGCCGTGGAAGGAACCGGCACCCATCCCAGGACCCAACATCTCATCGCTGCCGGTTCGTAGCCGCTCGCGCGGCCGGTGGGACGGCGACGGGATGTGAGCACCGCCCCGGACGGCGCCGGCTGTCGTTGCGGGACGCCCTGATGTCGATGTCCGTCGCTCGGGGTGTGAGAGAAACCGCGTACCGAGGATCGCCTGCGCGAGCCGCTACGATTTCACCTCAGCCACCCTGACCCCCTGGGACGCCACGATGGCGTGAAAACTGGGGGCGGGTTGCCCGCCGACGCCGACGCATCCTTGGTCGTTGAGGCCGTGTCTCAGCCTGGCGCCGGGGCTTTGACCAGAAGGGTCACACACTGTTGCTTCGAGCACGCCGAACAGAATTTCGGTTCCCCTACCGAGGCCCCCGGGTAGCCCACCCCCTATCCGCAACTTCGGTGAAGGAGCGCATGTGCCGGTGATGGGAGTCCCCGAGCAGATCGAGGACGAGGAGCATGAGCAGCGACTGGAACGGGTCGCCGCGATCGATATGGCCAAGGCATCCGGGAAGGTGTGCACCCGGGTGCCGCACGAGTCGAAGGCCGGTAAGCGGGTCACCCTGGTGTGGGACGTGTCGGCCACCACCAACGCGATCTGCGAGTTGGCCGCGCACCTGGTCGAGCAGCGCATCGAGCGGGTCGTTCTGGAGTCCACGTCGGACTACTGGCGGCCGTCTACCTGTTGGAGGCCGCCGGGCTGTGCGTGCGGCTGGTCAACGCCAGCGACGTCAAGCAGGTCTCCGGCCGACCGAAAACAGACAAACTGGATGCTGTGTGGTTAGCGAAACTCAACGAACGGGGCATGCTGCGCCCCTCTTTCGTGCCCCCAGCCGATATCCGGCGGCTGCGTGACTACACCCGGCTGCGGCTGGACCTGACCCGCGAACGTACCCGACACAAGCAGCGCATGGAAAAGCTCCTCGAGGACGCGCTGATCAAACTGTCGACGGTGGCCACCGACATCTTCGGCAAGTCGGGCCGGGAGATGATCGAAGCGCTGATCTCCGGGAACAACGACCCGAAGCAGCTGGCCGGGCTGGCGCGCGGCCGGATGCGGGTCAAACACACCGCCCTGGTCCAAGCCCTGGACGGCCGCTTCGATGACCACCACGCCGACCTGGCCCGGATCCTGCTCGACCAGGTCGACGGACTCGACACCCAGACCCAGCGGCTGACCACCACCATCGATGGACTGATCGCGGCGATGCCCACCGCCGTGGCAAGCGATCAGGCACCCACCGACACCGGCAGTAACGGATCCCAGCAGCAGCCCACCACCACCCTGTCGGCGATCGCCCGGCTGGACGAGGTACCCGGCATCGCCGAGCACGCCGCCCAGGTCATCATCGCCGAACTCGGCCTGGACATGGCCCAGTTCGTCACCGCAGGGCACCTGGTGTCCTGGGCAAAACTGTCCCCGCGCACGATCCAGTCCGGGGCCAAACAGCGCGGCGGGAAGACCGGCAAGGGCTTTCCGAACAGGGATCCTCGGAGAGGCCGCCGCCGCGGCTGCGAAAACCGACACGTTCCTCGGCGAGCGGTACCGGCGCCTGGTCAAACGCCGAGGGAAACTCAAAGCCCTGGTCGCCGTCGCCCGATCCATCCTGGTCATCGTCTGGCACCTGCTGAGCGACCCCACCATCCGTTTCCGTGACCTGGGCCCGGACTTCTACACCCGCCGCGTCAACACCGACCGCAAAATCCAAAGCCTGGTCCACCAACTCGAAGTCCTCGGCCACACAGTCACCTTGCAACCCGCCGCCTGACCTAGTGTCCCGCGCCGTAAATTTTTTTCGATAATTTGCCGCTCTGTATCCGTTGTGCCGCAACGGAATTTTGTCGCTTAACATGTACACGAACTTCGGGCGCAGGACACTAGCTAGCCGGCGAACATCCACAGCCCGGACCGTTGACACGGGTCCCGGGTCGATGCCGCATGCCCCTCACCCGACGTGGTCACCGTTGTTTTCCGAACAGTCGGCAAAGAATTCTGCGAGCGCTGCGGCCAACACCGCCGGATCCGGGAAGTGCTTCTGGCCCTCGAGAACGCCGCGTCGGCCCAGCGACAGCGAGGCGACCATCACCTCCGCCGCCCTGTCCATTCCCGTCACCCACATGCCGGCGTTCGGAGCACGACCTGCGGTACCGGTCAGGACCAGCGTCGGCTGCCGGATGGTTGCCAACCGCGCCAGGTTCGGCTGACCGGAACCCAAGCACGCCGCGTCGTAGGCGAGGGTGTGCGCGATCGACAGCGCGTCGTTCGAAAACGGCTCCGATCGGGCTTGGACGACGCCCTCGTCGGACTTGGCGACCATGCGGAAGAACAGTTCGAGTGCAGCGCCGCGCTCGCCGGCCGCGAGTGTGGTCTGCAGCGCGTCGGCGTAATCTCGCCGCCGCCGTGACCACTCCGCGGACATGTTGTACGGCACGTCGTACACTGCGATCTTCTCGATGCCGGTCAGTCCGGCGGCTACCGCCTCGAGCGTGAGCGCGCCACCCGAACACTTGCCATAGAGGTACCGCGGTTCGTCGAGGGTCTGGATCAGCGCCGCCAGATCCTCGAACTCCCGCTCGACGGCGTACGGGAGGATGTCACCACTGTCGCCCCGTCCGCGGCGCGCGTAGTTGAGCACCGTGAACCGGCGGCTCAGCTCAGCGGCGAGGCGGACGTGCTCGGTACCGTCGCCCAACGCGCCGGACACGAGCACGAGGCCAGGTCCGCTGCCGCTTCGTTCGTAGGCGATGGACGTCCCGTCCTGCGACGTAACCCGGTCCACGGCTCAGGCCGTCCCGCCAGTAGTCGCCGCCGGCTCCGCCCGCCGGGCGAGGTCGACCAACGGCCGACGACCCGGCTGCCGCCCGATCGCGTCAACCGCTTCGCGTCCGGGCGTGAACTGCGGCGACGGTTCCAGCCAACTGATCGCAGGGCTGGGGCCACAGCCGGTGGTGAATTCACGTCGAGGGTTGTCGTCAAACGAAGCAACCGTGATCAACCAGAGCTGGTCGGACAATGCCATGGCAGAATGCCCCCATTCACATGAATGTGTCGGCCAACCGCAATGACTGTACTCGGCGAGCAGAGATCTGCACAGGGTCCCGGCGTTGTTTGCTTATGTGCGCTTTGATGGTGTTAGGGTCCATTTTCGCCTACCCAACTCCCACCCAATTCCATCTCAACCTGCGGCATCTGGCGCCCACTCGACCTTGATCATGAGGTTGGCGGCAGTTCTGGAGATCAAACTTGCCGCCAACCTCATGATCAACAGCGCGGCGGGGGCGCTCGCCGGGCGCGGCAACGGCACTCATGCACGCCGCGATCTGCGACCACGCCGACACCTTGGCCGGCAAACCACAACTAAAGTGGAGATAAAGGAACAACGCCGGGGCCCTGCTGCGAGCCCCGCCCCATTTAGGTCACGCAAGCGTGCGACCATCGTTTCGAGCAAAGGACTAACTGCATCCAGGCTTGAGACCTCGGCCGTAGGTGCTTTGAGCCGAGGATCGCCAATGGTAACCACGCCTTCGCTCGCTATACCCGCGATCCAGTCCTGGCTGCTCCGCGCTAGTGTCATTGGTAGGCTGACCCCTCTTCGTCTAGAATGCTAGCTTTCGCGGATGGTTTTCGCCGATGTCCCTGACTAGGCCCTCCAGCCTGCGGGCTACGCGTCGGTAGCGATCGTCGGATCGGACTTGGATCGGGGCCAGGAGAACGTCAAAGTCGGTTTGTGCTGGTAGCGGTGGTGATGATGGGGAGGATTCGGGTTCTGTCGGCGGCGATGCGTTGTAGGGTGCGGGTGATTTGGGTGATGCCGGCCAGGCGGAGTATGCCGAGTGCGAGGTTGCGGAGGGTGGCCATGACCTGTGCGCCAGTGCCTGCGTAGGCGTGTTGGTGGTCCTCGTGGTAGACGGTGTCGCGGACCCAGTGCGATTTGTTCTCCACGCTCCAGTGTCGACGGACCAGGGCGGCGATCTGGGCGGGGGTGGCCAGGTCGGCCGACAGGCTGGTGACGCCGTGCACGACCTCCTTGGATAGCCGGTTGCCGGCGTGGTCGAAGGTGTCGCGACGGATCCGAAACACTTGTGCCGCACCAGGAAACTCGATCCCGTCGGCGGGAGCGGCCCAGATCGCGCGCCGGACGATCTTGCCGTTGCTGCGGTCGATCTCGACGTGGTGCTCGCTGCCCGGCTTGGCGGGTGGCAAAACGGTGGTGATCGCCGCGAGCAGCGCGGGCTGGTTGCCTTTCACGGTGAGGGCGTAGGCACCACCTCGCTCACAGACGATGTGGGCCGCGGTGGCGTGCTGGGCATGCGCGGCATCCCCGGTGACCACCACATTGGTCAGGTCAACGTCTTTGAGCAGCGCGGCCACTTGCGTGATCTCGTTGGTGTCATGGGGGATACGCCGCTGTGCGATCACGACCGCCTCCTCGTGCAGCAACGCGGAGAACAGCTTGATCTCGCTACCCTCGGCACGGCTAGGAGCGATGGTGTTCCGCACGACCTTGCCGTCCATGGCCACCGCAACCACCCCCGCATCAGCGCCCTCACCGGAGCCGCTGGAGCCGTCCGCCCGACGGGCAAACGCTGCCGCCATAGCCTGCTCCCGCATCCATTGACATACCCGTGCATCGGCGGCGTCGGCGTCGATATCGTGGGCCAGCCGACGCATCGTCGGCTCGCTGGGCACTACATACCGACCGGTCACCGGATGCAGGCGGCACCCGGCGGCCGCCAACAACACCACTGGCAGATCCACTGCCTGATCAGCGATCTCCCGAAAGTTGCGGGCACCGGCCAACACCGCGAACACCATCACCGACAGCACCGCACCAATCGTGTGCCGAACACCCCGCGGATCACGCGGATCAGGCACACCAGCAAGCAGCTCAACCAGCAACCCAACCGCGGACAAACCGGCCTCCAGCAGCGGATCCTGCCGCTCAGCAACGGCTAACACGGGCGACGAACACGAGACGTGCGACACTGACAACGGTGGCCTTCTTCCTGGTGACGATCGTGGCGTAGGAACCTTGATCATCCCAGGCGGAGGCCATCACCCATGTTCGGACTAGGCATCGACCACGTACACACCAGACTTCACACCAAGATCACCGACTTTGACGCTCTCCTGGGGTGTTAGGCGTGCCGACTGCGAAGCGACTGGCGAACCCGAGGCTTTTCGGCCCGAGGTGGGTGCGGTCGCCATCGCGGGCGAGGACGAGCAGGTCGGCGCACTCGGTGGCGGCGACGAGCTCCCGTTCGACACGTCCGACGCGGTGCACGCGGTTGCAGGGACGCCCCAGTCGGTCCGCAGCGGCCCGGAGGAGCGCCTCAGCGGAGGCGGTGGCCTGGTCTTCGAGCCGTGTGCTGGGATCGCGCTCGGGATGGGCGCGGCCGAGGAGGCTGGCGTAGGCGCCGTGTGCCGCGCTCGGGATGTCAGCGGCGCTGACGTGAAGCAGGACGATCCCGGCGCCTTCGGGCGTGTAGGTGCGGGCGGCATCGGCGCTCGTACAACTGGATAATCGCCCGCGACGAGCAGCGTGCAGCCGTCGACTTGAGCCAGCGCTGCCAAGGCTTGCTACCGGAGGATAGCCTCGACCTCATCCGGCCTGAAAGCCTCCACTCGACTGTCCGGCATCGGCGGAACGGCGCGCCGCGCGGTTATCGTCGACGACAACGGCGGCGCCTACTTCGTGCCCGCATTCTCGGGTCTGTTCGCCCCGCACTGGCGTTCCGACGCCCGCGGCGCGATCGTCGGCCTCGCCCGCAGTCTACCGCGGCCACCTGGCCCGGGCGGTCCTGGAGGCCACGGCGTTCCAGACCCGCGAGGTGATCGAGGCGATGAACGCGGACTCGGGTGTGCCGCTGAAGTCGCGGAAGGTCGACGGCGGCATGGTGGTCAACGAGCTGCTGATGCAGTCCCAGGCTGACATCCTCGGGGTCCTGGTGATTCGCCCGGTGGTGGCGGAACCGACGGTGCTGGGCGCCGCTTACGCGACGGGCCTGGCGGTCGGCTTCTGGACCAGCGAGGAGGACATCCGCTCGAACTGGGCGAAGAACAAGCAGTGGGACCCGAAGATGCCTGAGGAACTCCGTATAAAGCAGTACCACGAATGGCAGAAGGCCGTGACGAAGCCTTCGGCTGGATCGAGTGAGCGGTCTCGCGCAATTGTCATTGCTCATCACAGTTTTGCTGGTCAAGTTAGCGTGGAGTATGCGCCCCGATGCCCAGCATGGTTAGGCGTGAAGGTCAGCTCTTGCCAAGGGGATGGGATCCGCCCCGAGTCGTCTTCAGATGATCCGTTTTGACGCTGGCGATGGGAGGAAAATGGGAGGATTGTGTTGGCTTGGGCTGCGTTGTACTGCGCTGAACTGCAGCGGGCTGCGCCGGTTTGTCCTGCGGTTTCTCGGTTTTCGCTGGTCACTGTCTCTTGTGGACTTGACTGGGGGTCAAGGGGTCGCAGGTTCAAATCCTGTCAGCCCGACGGTGAAGAGGGTCTTCGCAGGTCAGAGCCTGTGAAGACCCTCTTTTCGTGATCATGGTTCGTTCTTCGGAGTCAAGCACGCCGCTCATCGACCCCTTGACTTCGGAGCTTGGACATTGCGCCTGCCGAAAACCTCATCCGTGCAGGTCAAGCAGCATGTTGATAACTCTTGGATGATTCGTGCCAGGCGGTCGTGTGGGCGTATGTTGAGGTCGGCTATCCGATCGGAGTCGGTGATCCGTTGAGGGGCGGCGCGTAGCGGTGCTGCCCGGTTCATGGCCTGGTGGGGCCGGTGCGCATTGCGGTGCTGTTCAAACTCGTGGAGCGCGTGGTGGAGATGGCGCTCGTTCCAGATGAAAGTCCGGTCGAGGAGTTCACGGCGAAGTGTCTGTACCCACCTCTCTATGATCGAATTCATCCTGATCCGGATGCCGCTGAGGACGATTTGCATGCCGGCGTCGGCGAGAATCTGGTCGAAGAGCTTGGGAAACTTCGCGTCGCGGTCCCGAATCATGTATTTGGCGTGGGCGCCGGCGTCTTCCAGGTCCATCACGAGGTTCTTCGCAGCTTGGTCACCCAGCCGGCGGTGGGTTGTGCTGTGGTGCCGAGGATCCGTGCGCGGCGGCTGGCGTGCTCGATGACCGTGAGGATGTCCTGGCGTTGGCCGGTCACGGTCATGGTCTCGATGAAATCGCAGGCCAGTAGTGCATTGGCTTGGGAACGCAGAAACTCGGCCCACGTAGTGGAAGCCCGGCCTGGGCAGTGTCGATGCCTTCGACCTTCAGGATCTCCCAGACAGTGGACGCGGCAATCTGGACGCCGAGAGTGGCAAGCTCGCCGTGCACTCGTCGGTAGACCCAGCTGGGTTTCTCGCGTTCCAAGCGAAGGACGAGAGAGCGGATGGAACGTACGGTGGGTGGGCGCCCTGGCTGCTTGGGTCGGCAGGTTTTCGCGTGCCGCTGTTTCATCAAGTCGCGATGCCAGCGAAGGACGGTGTCAGGTCGGATGAGTTCCTGCCGAGTTGTCGTTCGAGGACAGTGATCTGGTGGCGCAGCGCCAAGATCTCCGCATCTTTGGCGCGGTCGCTCATCGGGAGTAAGCGAAGCGCGGCGAAGGCGTTGGTGGCAGCAAGGTAGGCGAAACGCAGCAACACGACCGATCATCATGCCGCTAGGGCAACCGGCGGGAGACTGCAAGCCCGATGACCTGGGCGGACGAGATTTCCGGCAGGCGCACCGTGGTAACGATCGGGGGTCATGGTCGTTTTGCCCACCGCAAGCATCGGCGCGAGAGGCCCGGATGGGTGCCGGGCCTCTCGCGTTGGGTGGCTGTCGGGTGTTCGGGTTTTAGGTTGTTAGTGGGTGGGGTTCTCCGGTGAGTGCGGCGAGTGCGCTGGCGATTTCGTGGATGCTGGCTCGGGTGTAGGTGGTGGTGGTTCCGGAGTCGCCGTTGTTGTTGGTGTGGCCGGCGAAGGCCCGGGCCACGGCGTAGCCGAAGTTACGTTCGACCCAGGTCAGTGTGGTGTGGCGAAGCCAGTGGATGCTGATCTGCTGGGTGGCGACCCAGGGGAGATGGTTGCCGAGTCGGGTAAAGAGGTGATCGTAGCGTCGGGTGGTGATGGGGTCTCCGTTGGTGTAGCGGAGGAGTTGTCCGCCTGATGCGGCTGCGCCGCGTTGTTCGGCGTGGTCGCGGAGGTGGGTCATGAGGGTGGGGGAGACGGGCTGCCAGCGGACGGTGCCGCCTTTTTCGTGGAGCAGGATCAGGCATTGGTCGGGGTCCAGATCTCGGGGTGTGAGGGCGAGTGCTCCTCCCCGGCGGCAGGCTGTTTCGGTGTGCAGCCGGAGGATGAGGGTGTCCAGTACGGGGTCGTTGCCGGTGGTGGCGGCGACGTGGTTGATCTCTTCCAGCCGGGAGTCCGGCAGGCCGCGGCGTGTGCTGGGCAGGCGGCGTGGTTTGGGCACTTTCTTCGCGGGGTTGTCGGCCTCGCTGATCACACCGTCGTCGACGGCATGGTTGTAGAGGCAGCGCAAGGCTGCGATGAGGTGCTCCGCGGCGCCGCGTCCGCCGCGGGCGTTGCGGCGGACGACCACCTGGCTGCGGATCTTCTCGGCGAGCTGCTTGATCTCCAGCGGTGTCGGTTTGTCCAGTCGCCTGTCGCCCCATTCGGTCGCTACGCGTTTCCAGTAGGTGCCGTACACGCGCCGGGTTCCGGTGCTGACGGCGTCGGAGACCTGGGGGATGTACTCGGTGAAGGTCGGAGCGGGTGGTCGCGTGGATGGGGTGTTGACGAGGTCGTCCGGGGAGACGCCGAGGCGGGCGAGTAGTACCCGGGCCGCTTCGATTTCCTCTGGGCTGGCTCCGGATGTGATCTTGTTCTCGGTCATGCCGGCTCGCCGCCCCGCACCGTGGCGTGCCGCTGCGCGAGGGCCTCGTCTACGGCGGGCAGTGGGTCGACCAGCAGCATGTCCCGCCGTGGGTCGGCGACCAGCAGGACCGAATCGCCTGTGCGGATGCCGCAGCAGGCGCGGGCTGTGGCCGGGATCATGATCTGTGGTGTGCTGGGCAGCCGGTGGATCCCGCTCTGGTCTGGTTGCAGGACGATCGCTCCTGCGGTGACCCGGATGGTCAGCAGCTGGGCCGGCTGCCACTCCAGCGTGTGCAGGACCGGCGTGGCCGAGACCCGGCCGGAAGGATCCACCCGGGCCATCCCGTAGGTCACCGGCAGCTCGCGGTGCCGGGCGATGACCGGCAGAGGCAGACCGTGGCCCTCGCCGCGCCCCGCATCCGTTGGAGAGCCGCGGTCCGTGATCGCGGGCGGCACCAGCCCCGTGATGATCCGCTCACGCATGGCCACCGCCCCGGTGACCCGCGAAAACCCGGAAAAAAGCGGCTGCGGACGCAGAAAGCCGCGACAGCTGGAGCGCCGTCGCGACACGGTGTTCAAGCACTCTTCGCGCTGGGGAAATCTCACCAGTTTTTGTGTCCGAGGGGCCCCTCGATGGCGGCGATGCCGTCCCGGCCGATCGGGTGGCCCAACTGCTAGCCAAAGCGCAGGTTCCGATGGTGGTGCTTAACGCCTGCCAGTCCGGTGCGGTGGGCTGTTCGCCGCCGAGATGTGTGCCGATGACCGCGCCGTTGACGGTGCTGATGACGAGGGGATGAAGATGCCCCGTCGGCGGGTGCCGATGGGGCTGGGATCTTCACGGTGTCGTCGTGGTCGTCATGGTGGCGGGGTGGTTATTCGGCGGTTACCTCGGCGATGGCGGTGCGGGTGGAGGATTCGTCGACGATGGTCTTGTTGGCGAGGAATGCGGCGATGAGGGCTTGGATGGCGAGGTTGTTCACCGCGCGTGGGTAGCCCCTGCTGGTTTGGTGGATCAAGGCGGTGGCGTCGTCGCTGTAGATGGTGTCGGAGCGTCCGACCAGCTGGAGGTGGTGGCGCAGGTAGCCGCCGGTTGCTCTGCTGTCATGGGCGGCATGGCGTAGCGCAGGCCGATGCGCTGATCGAGCGCGGCCAGTGCCCCGAGTTTCATGCGCCGTCGCAGGGTGGGCTGCCCGACCAGCAGCAGCGCGAACGGGCTGGAGGCGTCGAGTTCGTGGTTGGTGAGCATGCGCGGCGATTCCAGTTGGTCCGGGGAGAGCAGGTGGGCCTCCTCCAGGATCAGGATCGGGACCCGTCCGCGTTCGGCGTGCTCGATAGCGAGGGCGTCGGCGGCCTGGGGGACGAGGGTGGCGTGGTGTACCAGGGGTTGTCCGCCCAGGGCGGCGACGATCTGGTGGTGGATCCCGCGCACTCCGACTGTCGGATTGGGCAGGTAGATCACGATATGCCGGCTTGTGTCCAAGGTGGATAGTGCGGCGCGGATGGCGACGGTCTTCCCGGCGCCGACTTCGCCGGTGATCACGCCGATCCGGCGTTCGGCGATGCACCAGCTGATGCGGGCGACGGCCTCGCTGTGGGAGGCGTGCCGGTGCAGCATGCTGGGGGCGAGGTCCCGGCCGAACGGTGCCTTGGTCAGGCCCCAGTACTGGTTGAGCTTGTCAATCGCCGTGGGCCTCCGCGTGCTCGTCGTCGATGGGCGGTCTCGGCGGGGCCGGGGAGGTTTCGGTGCCGGTGAGCAGGTCGAGTTGTCCGGGAATCCCGGTGTGGATGCCGGTCAGCGCCGTGTAGTTGATGCCGCCGGCGAGGTCGGCCTGGTGAGTGGCGTCGACAAGGCGGGTGTAGTCGATCCCGGTCGGTTTCGGCGGCTCGGGCGGGATCTCCGGCCGGGCCTTGGGGTGGGCGTGCCGGCGGATGTGGTGCGGGATCGCCAGGCCCCAGCTCTGGCCGCGGTGACGGACCTCGAGGCGGGTGAGATCGAATGGGTCGAAAACCAGCTCGACGGCGCGGCCGACCAGGGCCGGTTCCACTTCATAGACGTTGCCGTGCAGGGACACGGTCGCGGTCTTGCGCACCGTGCGGCGGGCTTCCCAGCGGAACGCCTCGGCCAGCGCCTCCGGGGTGGGCAGCGCGATCGGCCCGCCGGTCATCCACCGCTGGAGTGGAGCTTGTCCGGTCTCGGAATGCACCCGCCGGTGATAGACCGTCTCGACCCAGGCGGTGAACAGCCGGTTCACCTCAAGCAGGTCGGCGACCTGGTGACGTCCCGGCTCGTCGTCGCCGGTGATCTCGACGAGGAACTGGTCTCGCACGGTCTTGAAGAAGCGCTCAATTTTCCCGCGGCCCTCGGGTCGACCCGGGGTGGAGTGGGTCAGCTTGATGCCCAGGACAGCGCAGCCCCGCAGCAGCCAGGAGTCCACAAAGGATGATCCGTTGTCCACGTAGATTCGATCAGGAACGCCGCGGGCTCCCAGCGCGGGACGCAGCGCCGCGGCCAGTCGCACGGTGTCCTCGGCATAGCCGAACCGGTGCCCGGTGATCAGACGTGAATGGTCGTCAAGGAAAGCGAAAAGGTAAGTTTTCCGGCCTCCCACCTTCGGTCCGTGGAGGGCGTCGCCGGTCCACAACTCGTTCGGGCGGGCCGCTTCGAACCGGCCGAACACCGCCGGGCCGCCGCTGCCGTGGGTGCGCAGCCCGTGCTCGGCGAACAAACGTTGCACGGTGCGCTCACCCGGCGCCCACCCGAGCTGGGTGCGCAGGATCCGGTGGACCTGCGCACCGGTGCGGTCAGGGTTCTCCTTCTTCAGCGCCAGCGCCAACTCGATGATCTCGGCCGGGGTGCGTGGGCTCGACTGCCGCGGGGCCGGCACCAGCGCATCGAACCCGCCCCGCCGCCAGGCCCTGATCCACCGATCCAAGGTGTCCCGGGAATAACGCACCCGTTTGCCGAACGGGTCGACGTGCTCGACCGCGGCGATCGCGCGCACCATCTTGCCCCGCGCCTTCGTCGACAGCTCGGGATCCGCCGCCTCCCGGATCAGCTGATACCGAAACAGCCCGATCTTGCGGGCCCGCTCGGCCCGCGCCGCTTGTTCGTCGTCTCCGACAACCATCTCCCACCACCTCCATGGGTGTGCCTGTTCCACACAGGACAGAAATGCACCCAACAGGAAGTGATCACCAGTGCGTCAGGGGCAACTCGTGTTGATCCACTCCGCCGGCCATCCCGGCGCCAATAACCGGCCCCCCGAGACCGCGACCACCAACTCCCACGGCGCCACCGTGCCGAGCACGAACCGGCCCGCCGCGGCCCGCGCAGCGGCCAGGATCGCCGTGACCGCGTCCGCCCACACACCCCCAGCCGGCCCAGGCAACACCGGATCCACCTCAAGCGCCCGCAGCCACCGGGTAAACACCGCCCGGACCGGCTCGGCGCGGCCGGCGAACCGGCGCAGCCAGCCCCGCACCGTCTCCGCCGGAGGACCCAAACCAGCGGCGATCCGCCGGAAACCAACACCGGCAGCCTTGGCCACCAGCGCCTGCCAAATCACAGCCACCGCATCCGCCCGCCGCAGCAGCGCCACCACCGGCAACAACACATGCGTCGCCCCACAACGGGTGCACCGTGCACGGCGCGGCCACAGCAGCACCGGCCCCGCCCGGCCCCGCAGCGTCCGCTGCCGCGCATGCCCCCATCCCGTGAGCACTCCCGAACACAACGGGCACGTCAGCTCACCCGCGACCAACCTGCGCTCGACCCCATCCACGTCAGCCTCTACCGTGACCACAGCGCCTCCGTGCGCTATCGCACGGCCCTCCCGAGGCTCCTCCCAAGAGACAACGGGAGGGCCGTCGCCTACTCCCAACCTCGTCACGGTGACGGCGCCGACGAACACGATCAACCCCCACCCACCGGCCGAATCCCCATCGGCACACTCCCCGACGGAAACACCGGCCTACATCGGCGCACTCAGCGGCGGCGGACAGTGGGCAAGCAATTGGAGGCTGCCATGGCCACCCGTCTATTGACCAGCGGCGTCTCAGCGGTAGTAGCGATGGCCTACAGCGTGTATCCAGTAGCCGCAGCCGAGTTTATGGCCGCGTTCTACGACCGGCTATTCGCAGGCGACTCGGTGGCTGACGCGGTGCGCGCAGGACGCGGGCGGATGGCGCAGCATCCCAAACGACCCAGCCCGAAGGGCGAGCTACCGCTTGAGGACTGGGTCATCCCGGTGTACTACGAGCGCGGCGAGGTCCGCTTCCCTCACTTGAAACTCGAGCCGGTAGTCCGCGGCTGATGCTCTGGAGGTATTGCCAGGGTTTGAGCGCATCGGCGGCCAGCCAGCGGGCCACCGTCGAGGCCGAGACCGATTCGACGATGCCGCGGGTGACCGCTTCACGAGCGAGTTCCGGGCACGACCATAGCGACAGCGGTACCCCGGTCTCGGCCGGTAGCTGACAGGCCAGCGCCTTCACCTCGGCGACGGCCACCGCGGTGAAGCGCCGCGGCCGGCCGCGGCGTTTGGGTCGGCCAGCCCGTCCACGCCGGCGGCAGCGAAACGGTCCCGCCACCTGCGCACCGTGTCCACCGTGACACCCACGTGGGCCGCGATACGACTGTTGGCGTAACCGCGCCCAGCCAGCAACACGATCTCGGCGCGGATCTTGTCCCGGTACGGGGTCTTATGGCCAGCGGCGCGTCGCTTCAACACGCGCCGCTGTGCTGGGGTGACCCGACACCGGGGTGGCATGCATGCGGGACATGACGGGGCACACCAATCCATGATCGACATAAGGATTCACGCACCCTGCTTGACCAACGCCCGGGTCAGGGAAACCGTGCCAGATCCAGCCAGTAGGCGCTCGAAGCCGGGGATGCCACCGCGGCAGGAAAGCACATGGCCGCCACATATCTGCGGCTTCTACCACAACGGCCTGCTCGACAGCGGTGGCTCCCCCTAGCACCGGATCGGCGAACTCAGCGGGACGCGACGCGGGCCGGGGGCTACGGCGAGATCGGCTCCGATGCGGGCTGCGGTCTCCAGCAGCGGCGGCAGCAGCTTCCGGCGCGCGTCTTCGGGGCTGGTGCGCGAAACGTGCGAGGAGATGTTCACCGCCGCCACCACCCGGTTCGACCGGTCGCGGATCGGGGCGGCGATCGAGCGCAGGCCCGCCTCGAGTTCCTGGTCCACCAGGGCCCAGCCCTGCGCGCGGATGCTGCCGAGCTCCGCCTTGAACTCAACCGGGGACGTCATGG
This sequence comes from Saccharopolyspora pogona, assembly GCF_014697215.1. Lineage (GTDB taxonomy): Bacteria > Actinomycetota > Actinomycetes > Mycobacteriales > Pseudonocardiaceae > Saccharopolyspora > Saccharopolyspora hattusasensis. Next base: position 2,406,755 of record NZ_CP031142.1, on the reverse strand, counting down.
TGTGCGGGCCCAGCGGCGCCAGGTCCACCTCGGACAGATAGCCCTCCAGTGCGGCTTCGTCGAGGTCCGCGAGGATGACGCGGCCCATGGAGGTGGCGTAGGCGGGGAAGCGGGTGCCGATGTTGATCGACACCGTCATGATGCGAGAGGTGGGCACGCGGGCGATGTAGACGATGTCCGGGCCGTCCAGCACCGACACCGACGCCGACTCGTGCACCTCCGCCACCAGCCGCTCCAGGTAGGGCTGGGCGATCTCCGGCAGCGACAGGCTGGACAGGTAGGCGAAGCCGAGCTCCAGCACGCGCGGGGTCAGCGCGAAGACCCGGCCGTCGGTCCACACGTAGCCGAGGTGCACCAGGGTGTGCAGGAACCGGCGGGCCGCCGCGCGCGACATGTCGGTCGCGCGGGCGACCTCGGACAGCGTCATCTCCGGGTTGGCCTCGTTGAACGCGCGGATCACCAGGAGCCCACGCGCCAGCGACTGCACGTACCCGCCGCTCACCTCGGACACGGGCTCCATGATCGTCTCCTGCTCTCGGGCGATCAGTCGTTCTGCTCTTCGCCCAGGATCGTATTGGCGATCGCGAAGGCGCTGTTGGCGCGGGGCACCCCGGCGTAGACCGCGACGTGCATCAGCACCTCGCGGAGCTGCTCCGGCTCCACGCCGTTGCGGCGCGCCGCCCTCACGTGCATCGCGAACTCGTCCTCGCAGCCCACCGCCGCAAGGATGGCCAGCGTCAACATGCTGCGGATCTGCCGCTCGGCCCCGTCGCCACTCCACAACTCGCCCCACGCGTAGCGGGTGATGAAGTCCTGGAAGCCCTCGGTGAACGGGGTGATCTTGGCGTTGGCCCGGTCCACGTGCTCGTCGCCGAGCACCTCGCGGCGCACGCCCATGCCCCGCGCGTACCGGGTTTCGTCGTCGAGCCGGTCGGGCATCATGCGCTCCTCGTGAAGTGGTCCACCAGCAGCCGGTTGACGGCCTCGGGCCGTTCGGCGTTGGCCAAGTGCGCGGCGGGCGAGAGCACCTTCACGCGAGCGCCCGGGACGGCGGCGCCGATCCGCTCGGCGTGCGCCGGGGGAGTGGCCGGGTCCTCGGCACCGGCGATGACCAGGGTCGGTGCGGTGATCTCGCCAAGCTTGGGCAGCAGGTCCATGTCGGCGATCGCCTCGCAGCAACCCGCATAGCCCTCGTCGTCGGCGGCGACGAGCATGCCGCCGAACTTCTCGACGATGTCGGCCCGCCCGGCCAGTTCCGGCGTGAACCACCTCGGCAGCGACGGCTCGACCATCGCCTGGGTGCCCTTGTTGCGCACCACCGCGGCGCGGTCCCGCCACATCGTCGCCGGGCCCAGCTCGGCCGAGGTGCAGATCAGCGTCAGCCGGTCGATGCGCTCCGGCGCGTTCTCGGCGAGCCACATGCCGGTCATGCCGCCCAGCGACACCCCGGCGAAGTGCGCCCGGCGGATGCCGAGCGTGTCCAGCAGCGCCAGCACGTCGCCGCCGAGTTGCTTGAGCGTGTACGGACCCGGCTTGCTGGGAGTGCCGCCGTGGCCGCGCTGGTCGTAGCGCAGCACCTGGAACTCCTGCGCCAGGGCGGGAACCTGTTCGTCCCACAACGTCAGGTCGGTGCCAAGCGAGTTGGACAGCACGACGACCGGAGCACCGTCCGGTCCGGTCAGCTCGCAGTTAACGTTCACCGGTTCTCCAATTCGGCGTGTGCGGCCAGGGCTCGGTCGACGAAAGCTGGTGCGGCGCCGAGGTAGTCGGCGGATTCGGTGGCCGCGACGACCTCCGCCTCCGAGAGCACCGCCCGCACCTGCGGGTCGGCCAGCAGTTCGGCGCGCAGGGTCGTGCCCTCCTGCACCGCGCGGCGGCACAGCCGGGAGACGAGGTCCTGCGCCTCGGTGCGACCGAGGGCGCCCAGCAGCGGGCCGACCGCGCTCTCGGCCATCACCAGCCCTCGGGTGAGGTCGAGGTTGGCGGTCATCTTCTCGGGATGCACGCGCAGCCCGGCCAGCAACTGCCGGGTCCGCGTTGCCGCCGCGGCGACCAGCCGCAGCAGCTCGGTCAGCGGTTCCCACTCGGATTGCCAGGCCCCGGCGGCACGCTCGTACTCCTGCGGCATCGCCGACAGCAGCGTGGCCACCAGGCCCGGCACCCGGCGGGTCGCGGCGGTGACCAGCACCGCCGACACCGGGTTCTGCTTGTGCGGCATGGCCGACGAGCCGCCGGCCTTGCCTTCGGCGAGCTCGCCGACCTCGGTCTGCGCGTGCAGCTCTACGTCCAGCGCGATCTTGCCGACCGCCCCGGCGACCGCGCCCAGCGCGCCGGCCAGCTCGGCGATGCGGGTGCGGTCGGTGTGCCAGGGCACCACGGGTTCTGCCAGCCCTAGTTCGGCGGCGAGCAGCTGGACCACCCGGATGCCGTCGGACCCGAGCGAGGCGAGCGTGCCCGCGGGCCCGCCCAGCTGCACCGCCAGCCGCTCGTCGCGGACGCGCGCCAGCGCGGCGGTGGCCTCGTCGAGCGCGGTCAGCCAACCCGCGCAACGGCACCCGAACGTCGTCGGCAGCGCCTGCTGCAGCAACGAGCGGGCGATCATCAGCGTGTCCCGGTGCTCCTCGGCCAGCCGGGCGCATTCGTCCGCCGCAGCGCGCAGATCCGCGATGACCGGCCCGAGGACCTCGCGTGCCACCAGCATCGCGGCGGTGTCGATCACGTCCTGGCTGGTCGCACCGCAGTGCACGTGCAGCCTCGCGTCCGCGTCCAGCAGGGCGGACAGATCGCGCACCAGCGCGATCACCGGCGTCGCCGCCGAGGTCGCGCGGTCGGCGATCGAGGCGACGTCGAACAGCGCGACTCGGCAGTGTCGGGCGATCTCCTCGGCGGCAGCGGCCGGTACGAGGCCGGCCTTGGCCTCGGCCGCGGCCAGCGCCGCCTCGAAGTCCAGCATCGCCTGCAACCACGCCGAACCGCTGGTTCGCTCGGTCGCCGCAGGCGTGCTGAACATCGGCACGAACAGGCTGTCGGTGCCCACAGCCAAGCCTCTCTATGAGTTTGAGCGCAATGGGCGCTCGGAATTCATTTTGGCGGTAGCCAAGCGGCGAATCCGCTTTCTCCCACCTACGCCCGACGAGAGTCGTCGGGGAAGGTGTCTGAGGTTTCGCTGCAGGACCACCAAGCAACATCAAAGAGCGAAGAAGACGGTTTCGTCATCGCCCTGCAATCGGATGTCGAAGCGGTAGCCGCGGTCGTCGGCCGCCGCGACCAGCGTGGCGCGCCGCGCCGGATCTACCGCGGACAGCACCGGATCGGCAGCGTTGGCCTGCTCCTCGTCCGGGAAGTAGACGCGGGTGACGACCCGGTTCAGCATGCCGCGGGCCAGCACGGTCACGTCAATGTGCGGCGCCTCGGTCGCCCCCTCCGGGGTGGGCAACGGGCCAGGCTTGACGGTGCGGAACCAGAACCCGCCGTCGGCGTCGGTCGGGCACCGGCCGAAGCCCTGCCACCCGGAGGACTCCGGCCGCGGGTCGTCGGGATGGTCGAACCGACCCTGCTCGTCGGCCTGCCAGATCTCGATCACGCCGTCCGGGATGGGATCGCCGTTGCCGTCGGCGAGCCACCCGTGCAGAACGAACGCGCCCGCGCGGTCGGCGGCGACCACCTCGGCTCCGTCGTCCCAGAGGATGCCGCCGGGCACGGCGTAGAACGGGCCGACCGTCTGTGACGGAGTGGTAGCCGGGGGAGTGGGAGCAGCCATCAGTCGTCCTCCTCTTCGTCCTCGAATACTGACTCCTCCGGGCCGCGTAGCACGATGTCGAACTTGTAGCTCAGCGCCCACTCCGGCACCGTCGTGTCCAGGTCGAAGCTGGAGACCATGCGGTTCCGGGCTTTCTCGTCGCGCACCGAGTTGTAGATCGGGTCCTGGTAGAACAGCGGATCGCCGGGGAAGTACATCTGGGTGATCAGCCGCTGGGTGAAAGCCTGCCCGCACAGCGAGAAGTGGATGTGTGCCGGACGCCAGGCGTTGTCGTGGTTGCGCCACGGGTAGGCGCCAGGCTTGATGGTGATGAATTTGTAGTTGCCGTTCGCGTCGGTCGTGCACCGACCGGTGCCGGAGAAGTTCGGGTCCAGCGGTGCCGGGTGCCGGTCGCCCTGGTGCAGGTAGCGACCTGACGCGTTGGCCTGCCAGATCTCGACCAGGGTGTTCGGCACCGGCTTTCCGCCGGAGTCCAGCACCCGGCCGCTGACGATGATCCGCTCGCCAAGCGGCTCGCCGTTGTGCTGCACGGTCAGGTCGTGGTCGTGTTCGCCGCAGCGTTCTTGGCCCAGCAGCGGCCCGGTGACCTCGGTGAGGTACTGCGGCAGGTACTGCAGCGGCTGCTTCGGGTAGCGCAGCGCCGACGAGCGGTACTCGGGCGTGTTCAGCTTGGGATGGGAATCGGCATCGCGACCGTAGGCCGGCAGGATCAGCCCGGCGGGCGACCGGGTCTCGTGTGTGGTCATCACAGCTCCTTCGCTACAAAGCTGTCAGGCATGCAGGACGACTGCCAGTCCCTGGCCGACGCCGATGCAGATGGCGGCCAGGCCCCAGCCGCCACCCGCGCGGCGGAGCTGGTGGCCGAGGCTGCCGAGGATGCGAGCGCCGGAGGCGCCCAGCGGGTGGCCGATCGCGATCGCACCACCTTGCACGTTGACGATTTCCGGATCCAGCTCGGGCCATTCGGCCAGGCAGGCCAGCGACTGCGCGGCGAAGGCCTCGTTGAGCTCGACGGCCCGCAGGTCGCCCCAGCCGATGCCCGCCCGGCGCAGCGCGGTTTTGGCCGCCTCCACCGGTCCGATGCCGAAGACGTCGGGGTCGACCCCGGCCGCGCCGCGGCTGACGATCCGCGCCAGCGGCTCCGCCCCGATGCGCTGCGCGGCCCGCTCGTTGCCGACCAGCAGCGCGGCTGCGCCGTCGTTGAGCGGCGAGGAGTTGCCCGCTGTCACCGTGCCGTCGGCGCGGAACACCGGCTTGAGCTTGCCCAGCGACTCCAGCGAGCTGTTGGCCCGCACGCCCTCGTCCCTGGCGACCTCGGTACCTGGCACCGGGACCACCTCGGCATCGAAGAGCCCGGCCTCCCACGCGGCGGCCGCCTGCTGGTGACTGCGCAGCGCGAAGGCGTCCTGCTCGTCCCGGCTGATCTTGTAGCGGTCGGCCAGGATTTCGGCGCTCTCACCGAGCGCGATCGTCCATTTATCCGGCATGTTCGGGTTGACCATCCGCCAACCGAGCGTGGTGGAGTGCAGGGTCTCGTGGCCACGCGGGTAGCCGCCTTCGGGCTTGGGCAGTACCCACGGCGCGCGGCTCATCGACTCCACGCCACCGGCCAGCACGAGGTCCGCGTCGCCGACCTGCACGGTCCGGCTGGCGTTGATCACGGCTTCCAGCCCGGAGCCGCACAGCCGGTTGACTGTCGCGCCCGGCACGCTCGTGGGCAGCCCCGCCAGCAGTGCCGCCATCCGCGCCACGTTGCGGTTGTCCTCGCCGGCGCCGTTGGCGTCGCCGAACTGGATGTCGCCGATGGTGGCCGGGTCCAGTCCGGAGTGCCGTCCGACCAGCGAGCCCACCACGTGCGCGGCCAGGTCGTCGGGGCGCATCCCGGCGAGGCCCTTGCCGTAGCGGCCGATGGGGGTGCGGACGGCGTCCAGCACGAAGACGTCGGTCATTTCGCGCCTCCCTCGATGGTTGTTTTGAGCTCCCGCAGCACCGTCAGTTCGGCCTCGGTGGGCGGCTGCTGCATGGCGGGTTCGTCGACGGCCTTCAGTGGCCAGCCGACGGCCTTTCGGGCCTGCTCGACCGTGGCGCCGGGGCTGAGCTGGGTGAGGGTCAGCTCGCAGGTATCCGGGTCCGGTTCCAGCACGCCCAGGTCGGTGATCACCTTGACCGGGCCGCGGCCGCGCAGGCCGAGCGCCTCCCGATCGCCCTTGCCGGTGCCGTAGCCGACCGAGGTGATGAAGTCGAGCTTTTCCACGAAGCTGCGCGGGTTCATCCGCATCACGATGAGGACTTCGCGGCAGGACGCGGCGATCTCCGGGGCCCCACCGGCGCCGGGCAGCCTGACCTTCGGGTTCGCGTAGTCGCCGCCGATCACGGTGGTGTTGATGTTGCCGAAGCGGTCCACCTGCGCGCCGCCGAGGAATCCGGTGTCGATGCGGCCGGGCTGCAGCCAGTAGTTGAAGATCTCGGGCACGCTGATCACCGAGTCGGCGGTGTCGGCCAGCACGCCGTCGCCGATGGACAGCGGCAGCCGGCCGGGCTTGGCGCCGAGCGTGCCCGATTCGTAGATCAGCACCAGGTTCGGGGCGTGCGTGCGCCGAGCCAGGTTCGCCGCGGTGCTGGGCAGGCCGATGCCGACGAAGCACGCCGCGCCGTCGCGCAGCGACCGGGCGGCACCGACGGTCATCATCTCGTCGGCGGTGAATTCGGGGGAGCTCATCGGGCGCTCCTCTCGGCGCCGAAGACCTCGGTCTCCAGCCAGTTCTCGAACTGTTCGCGGTCCCGGCCGATCGGGTCCCACTGCTGGTAGTAGGCGTTGTCGCGCTCGTAGTAGCCCTGCGCGTAGGACGGGGCGGCGCCACCGGGGACCGCCGCGACGGCGGTGACCACCCACTGGGGCAGCACGACCGCGCCGGGGCGCGGGGTGAGCTCGTCGACGATCTCCTCGACGGTGACCAGCGAACGGGCCGAGGCCAGCACGGTCTCTTTCTGCACGCCGGTGATGCCCCACATCTGCACGTTGCCCGCCCGGTCGGCCTGCTGGGCGTGGATGATGCCGACGTCCGGGTTGACCGCCGGCACGGCGGCCAGCCGCTGGCCGGTGAAGGGGCATTCGATCGTCTTGATCGTGTCGGTCTGCTCGGGCAGGTCGGTGCCCGCGTAGCCGCGCAGCACGGCGAAGGGCAGCCCGCTGGCGCCGGCGGCGTAGCGGTTGGCCATGCCTGCGTGGCTGTGTTCCTCGATTTCCAGCGACACCGGCCAGGAGTTCTGGATGGCGTCGCGGAAGCGGTGCAGCGAGCCGACGCCGGGATTGCCGCCCCAGGAGAAGATCAGCTTCCGCGCGCAGCCCGCCCCGATCAGCTGGTCGTAGACGATGTCGGGCGTCATCCGGATCAGGGTCAGGTCCTTGCGGCGCTGGCGGATGATCTCGTGCCCGGCCGCGACCGGGATCAGGTGGGTGAAGCCCTCCAGGGCCACCGTGTCGCCGTCATGGACCAGCTCCGCGATGGCCTCGTCGAGCTGCAGGATGCGTGCCACCCTGACCACTCCCTCGCTGTTCGCATAGTGAACGTCTGTGCTTTCTGCGAACGATACGTCAGTTCGACGGCATGGGTCAAGGAAAGGGCGGCGGTTTTGCCAGGTCGAGGCCTGCTCGGGTGCTTCGCCGACCGCGGCGTTTCGGCCTGAAGGACGCGACTGTTGTGGCTGGCCGCGAAGATCGGCAACGTGGCCGAGTGGTGCCGGGGCAATGGCGTGAATCCACGTACGTTTTTACCGGCACCGTGCCAGCATCGCTGCCGGAGCGAGTGGAAGCCGCGGTCGCGGCGGATCGGCTTCTGCGGCGACAAACAGTGGGGCCGTAAGTTGGCCGTAAGTTCTTCGGGGGTTGATCGCTGTCGTTGGCGGAGGACGAATTCGTGATCGCATGTGATGAGATGGCACACCTGGTGGTTTTCTACTCCACCGCGGGCGTGTTGATTGGCATCGTGTCGGGCGCAGTCCGGATAGCTGCCTGATGCATAGCTGACAGGCAGGCCTCCAGGTCGAGTAGATCCGGATCCAACCAAGCCGCCCATGTGCGGACCACTGAGTTAGCCTTTTCTGACTCATCAAGCGGAATCCATCGCCACGCTGGGAAATGACGTCGTGACGATGTGGCGGTGGCAGCACAACATCGGCCTCTGCGCTGTCCGCGACGAGTTCGGCGTGCTCCCAGTACCCCCGGAAGGCCCAATCGATCTGTACCCCGCGGGCTTCCGCCGCGGCGCGGAGCCGTGTTTCTTTCCCCGGGCTCTCCTGAACGGAATGTGCCATGACCCGCAACCCCGCGAGGTCCTCGAGCATCACGGATCTCCGCTCGCCGAACCGCGAGGCTTCACGCACCGCGCAGCCGAATCGCTGACTGAACACTTGCACCGATTGCAGCTCGCGCGGCTCTGTGTGTAGCAGGCCGATATTTATGACACCTTGCTGAAGCAGAACTCGTTGCTTTTCGCTTGTCGCCTCCCGGAGAGAGATCCGCAGGTCCGGCCGGGCATCGCGCAGGGCGGTTTGGAGTGCCTCGAACCACTCCCGCGGTACTCCGGGTGGCATACCGATGTGGATTGCGCGCGTGCCGCGCTCGGCGCGGTGCAGTACTTCCGGGATGCGGTCGGTTAGCTCCAAGATCGCCCCGACGTGCGTTCGCAGGCTCTCACCAGCCGGTGTCAACGAGGTCCCGTGGCTGGTCCGGCGGAGTAGTTGGTGTCCGAGAGTCCGCTCAAGTTGGGCAATCTGCCGGCTCAGAGTGGGTTGGGTCATGTGGAGGGCGGTCGCGGCCTTTGCGATCGATCCGAGCTGGGCGACAGTGCGAAAGTAGACCAGGTGTCTGAGTTCAACCATGCTGGCACCGTATGCCCTGAGGGCATAGCCGAAAAGCCCACAACGAAGCTTCCTTGAGTGACTTTGCCCGGTCCACGATGGACACACCCGTGTTCGTGCGTGGTTTCGTTTTTCCTGAGGAGGATTCGAATGGGGCCCCAGTGCCAGGAGTTTGACGTCGTCGTAGTCGGGGGAGGAGCGGGCGGCGTCGCGGCTGCAGTCGGTGCCGCACGCAGCGGAGCCCGCGTCTGCCTGATCGAGCGCCACGGCTATCTCGGCGGCGCGGCCGTCGCGAGTTCGGTGCTGACCTACTGCGGGTTCTTCGACGCCTCCCACACCCAGGTCGTCGCGGGAGTCGGGCAGCTGTTCCTCGATCGGCTGGCGGAGCTCGATCTGTACCTCACCCACACAACCGCGACCTCGGGGAACAAAGTCGTGTTGCTCGACCTGGAAACGACGAAACGCGTCCTTGATTCTCTGTTGATCGACGCCGGCGTGACGGTGTTCCTGCACGCCACAGTCTTCGATGCGACGACGGCGGGGGACCGAGTGGCGGCCGTCGAGGTCATCCATCCTGGCGGTCGTGCAACCATCTCTGGCAGCGCGTTCGTGGACTGCAGTGGGGACGGAGCTCTTCTCGCCGCCACAGGGGCCGACACGGTCGTCTTCGCCCCCGATGAACGTCAAGCGAGCACACTGGTCATGCGGGTGGGCGGCGTCGCCGAGGACGCAAATCTCGGCTCTGCCTCGATGACTCGAGCAGTGCGCGCCTACCGCGAACGCTACGGCGTGGCTCTCCTTCGCGACCACGGCAGTATGGTCCGCCTGCCGGTGTCCCGCGAGGTCATGGTGCTCGTCGCCGACCAGCACCGGGACATGCTCGACCTCGACGACGCTACCCGGGCCGAGTCCGAGGGTCGCGCCCTCGCCGCGCACTACTTCCGAGCCCTGCGCAGTGGCGTTCCCGGGTGGGAAGCGAGCTTCCTCGCGGCCACCGGGCCAGAGATCGGAGTGCGGGAGACACGCAGGCTCCGAGGCAAGGACATGGTGACCGCACTGGACGTCACCTCCGGGCGCAAGCGGCCCGACGTCGTGGTCGCCCGGGGCGGCTGGCTGATGGAGGACCACGCGGTTCCTGGGCTCATCACCTACGACGGTATCCGCGACGGCGGCTGGTTCGACATCTCTTACGGATGCATCAGCTCGCGCTCTTTTGCAAATCTCTGGGCGGGCGGACGCCTGACGAGCTCCGATCGGCAGGCCTTTAGTTCGACGCGGGTGATGGGCACGGCTTTCGCTACCGGGCACGCCTGCGGTGTCGCGGCCGCTAGGAACTCCTCGTGCGTCCAGGATTCCGCCCGGGCTCGCTCGGCGAGCCGGTCGACCGACTCCCGCAGAGTGGGTGCCTTCAACACACGGGTCAAAAACGCGATCTCACCGGTGAGATCCCGGGTGGTTTTCTTCGCGGTAGACATCAGGCCACCCCACCATCGGCGCCCTCGCCGTCGAGACCAAGAGCGATGTCGTAGTCGGCCAGGCACCGCTGCTGCACCTCAGGTTCCGGAGCGGGCCGCAACATGCCGATCCTGTTGCGGCGCAACGACTTCGCCGCAGCAACGTGGTTCGGGTCGGAGATCGTTTGATGCCAGGACCAGGCCGATCACGCTCGGGTGCACCGAATAATCGTTGGAATCCACGCTGGTCTCGGATGCACCGATTTAGTTCAGTCAATAGGTAAGCGCGTCCTGCTCAGCGACTGAGCCCCGGGCCAGATTCACGGAAAGTGGGGCAGAGCCAATTTTCGCGCGCCGCCGACATTCGATACTCGGCGTGGGCGGCGACATCGAGGGTTGACACACGCGGTGTCCCGGGGCATGGCGTCCTCTCCGTTTAGCTGCGCCAGGTGTAATCGACGGCGATACCTAGGTGATCACTCGGAGGGGGTACGGCCGCGCCTCACCCGCCCGGGCTCGTCGCGATACCGCACGACGAGCCCGGGCGAGGGAGGGGAGCTACTTGGTGGCTCTGTCCGTGGCCGCGGTGTCGTCGTCGAAGGTCATCTCCGGTGCGGGCCGGCAGAAGCCCTTGGTCAGAACGGCCAGATAGACAACGCCGATCGCCAACCATACGCCGCCGATCTGGAGCGCGACGTCACCGAGCTTCGTGAGCAGATAGACGGAGACGGCGCCGCCGATGACCGGCATCACCAGGTACGAGAACAGGCCCAGGCTGCGGCCTCGTCGGCGCTCGCGGACGAGGTGGGCGATCACGCAGATGTTGACCACGGCGAAGCCGAGGAAAGCGCCGAAGTTGATGAACGAGGTGGCCGTGGTCAGGTCGAGCTTCATCGCTACAACACCGGCGGCCGCGGTCAACAGCAGGTTGCTGACCGGGCTGCCGGTCTTCGCCGACAGTCTGCCGAAGACGGCCTTGGGCAGTACGCCGTCGCGTCCCATGACGTACATGAGGCGGGCGGCGGACGCCTGCAGGGCGATGCAGGAGGCGATGGACCCGGCGATGGTGACGAAATTGATGATCTCGGCGTACGTCTCGCCGCCGACCTGCATCTTCAGGTGGTAGGCGGCCGCGTCGACGTCGGCGAACAGTGCGCCCGGGTGGACGAGTTGCATCACGAAGGACAGCACGATGAAGATCGCGCCGGCGGCGATGACGCACCCGATGATGCCTCTGCCGATCGTCCGCGCCCCGCCCCTGGCCTCCTCGCCGAGCGTGGAGACGGCGTCGAACCCGAGGAAGGAGTACGCGGCGATGGCGGCGGCCGCGGTGATGGCGCCGATCGAAGTGTCGGCGTTCCAGATGGAGTCGGTGACCGGGGCGGACGAGCCGTGCTTGCCGAGGAAAACGACGCACAGGGTGGCGAAGAGGACCAGCGAGCCCACCGCGATGAACATCAGGACCTTGTTGACGCGGTCTGCGAGTTTCATGCCGAAAGCATTGATGCCGGTGGTCAGGGCCACCGAGACGATCAGCCAGACCCACTTGGGCACGTCAGGGAACTGGGCGTTGAAGTAGATCGCGGTGATGAGCCAGCCAACCATCGGGATGAAGAAGTAGTCGAGCAGCATCGCCCAGCCGGACAGGAAGCCGATGCGGCTGTCGAGCATTCTGCGGGCGTAGGTGTACACGGATCCCGAACCGGGCACGGCGCGCGCCATCTTCGCGTAACTCAGGCCGGTGAGCAGCATCGCGACGGTGGCGACGGCGAACGCCGTCGGGGCGGCGCCGCCGCTGGTGGCGGCGACCACGCCGAAGATGGTGACGACGATGCCGGGGGAGATGTAGGCCAGGCCGAAGAGGACGACGGAGAAGAGGCTCAGGTCGCCCTTCAGTCTCATGGTGTTACGGGGCTCGCTGCTCATCGTGGTGGCTCCTCGGTGGTGGGGACGGGGTTACAAACTGTGAGGTTCCAGGTGGCGGGGTCGATACGGCCCCCGTACAGCGGGAGTTCGAGGGACGCGTCACCGGGGCGGAACTGGTCCCAGACGCGGTTGAGGCCGGCAGTGCCGTAGCGGCGGACGTTGCCGACCTCGTCGAGGTCGATCACGTCGGTGAGGGTGGTGTCGCCGGCGTCGACGGTTTCGGTGCGCACCGTGCCCTGCGGATCGATGACGAGGCTGCGGCCGATCCCGGACGGGGCGGCGGAGTTGACGCTGGCGACGAAGACCTGGTTGGCGATGGCGTTGGCGCGGTTGAGGACGACTTCCTGCGTGCGGTCGCTCGTCGAGGTGCGCACCACATTGACGATCAACTCGGCGCCCAACCACGCCAGATGGCGGGAGACCTCCGGGAACCAGGTGTCGTAGCAGATGGAGAGTCCGATACGGCCGACCCCCGCGAGGTCGACGACCTCGAACCGGTTGCCGGGTGCGGTCGTCTCGTAGGGGCGCCACGGGCAGATCTTGCGGTACGCGGCGAGGCGTTCGCCCTGCGGCGAGTAGACGGGTGCCGTGTTGTGGACGCGGCTGTCGGCGCCGCGTTCGTAGACGCTGCCGGGCACCAGCCAGATGCCCAGGTCGCCCGCGAGTTCGGCGAGGGCAGCGTCCCGTTTGCCGCCGAGCGGCTCGGCGGCCTTCTCCGGCGAGGACGGAACGCCTGGGGCGGTCTCGCCGAGGTGCAGCTCGGGGTAGACGACGAGGGCGCCTGGTGCGCGCAGCTTCACGCGCCGCTCCACGTCGGAGGTGAAGCCTGCGAGGTCGTCGGCCAGGCGGCCGGGCGCCTGGGCGAGGATCAGAGGCAGGGGGCGGGCCATGCGGGGAACACCAGCCAATCGAAGGGAGGTTTCTGGCGGGAGCAGTCGGCGGTGGTTCAGCCGCCGAGGGCGTGGGCTCCGGGCGGCGGGAGCGAAGGTGAGAAAAGCGTGGGGCCCGTCACCTATAGTTTCAAATACTTCCTAGGGCTGACTTGCATGCCTTTGAGGCATGCAAGTGTTTTGCCTCCTCCGTCTTCCGAGAGGCCACTGCCATGGACCTGCGAGTGCTGCGCTACTTCCTGACCATCGTGGAGACCGGTTCCGTCACCAAGGCCGCCGAGGAGGTCCGCGTCGCCCAGCCCTCGCTGTCGCGCCAACTGCGCGGCCTGGAGGCGTCGTTGGGCATGACGCTCTTCGACCGCGGCGGCAAACAGCTGGTCCTGACCGCCGCCGGCCGGCGCTTACTTCCGTTGGCCCGAGATCTGGTCGCCCGAGCGGACGCCGCCGAGGCCGCAGTCGGAGCGCTGGCGTCCGGTCGCGCCATGCGGATCACCGTGGCTGCGCCGCCCACCACCATCACCGACGTGATCGCGCCGTTCCTGGCCACCTGGGGACCGGAGGATCCGCTCGTCACGGTGCAAGCGGAAAGCCCGGCTCGTGCGTACCAGGCCCTGGGGAGGGGCGCCGACGTAGCCATTTCCTCGGCGCCTCCGAGGCGCCGTTTCGCCGGGCTGCCCGTGGCGCGCCTGCCGCTGTGGGCCTATGTGCGGGCTGACCACGCCTGGGCGGACCGGGACGGCGTCACGATCGGGGAACTCGCCGCGGCGCCCCTCATCGTCCTCACCCCGGCGCACGGCACCCGACGCATCCTGGACCACGCTGTGCAGGACGCCGACGCCTCGTACGACATCGTGCTGGAATGCGACACCCCGCACGTCGCACAGGCGATGGCGGCCTCGGGCCACGGAATTGCGGTGGTTTCCGACGATCCGCGCTTCGACCTGCACCCGCTGCTGATCCTCGACGGCGCGGGCGAGCCGCTGCAGATCCATCTGCACGCCGCGTGGGACGCCAGCCACTATGCGCTGCGCAGCATCGAGGCGTTCGCTGCGGGGCTCTCGCGCTTCTGCATCGAGCAGTACGGACCTCAGGTCACCGCCCGCGGATGAGCTGGAGGTATACCTGGCGGGCAGCCTGATCAGACCGGGCAGGTATTGGATGGCGGTCCCGGCGGGCCCCAGCATGCGTCGAAATCCGTATCTGCTGCCGGCCCGAGAGGACACGCACCATGCCGGGACCCTTCCATGGCCGACGGTTGAGCTGTGCCACCGCCGTTACCGTCGTGCTCGCGGCGCTGTGCACCGTCTCGCCACCGACGATCGCGGCGTCCGCCCAAGCCGTGCCCGTACCGGGCGATCTGCTCACCGGGAGCGGTGCGGTGAACCGGGCCGAACTCACCGCCGGCCAACTCACCGAGGGCACCGCCACCGACACGGTGCCCGACAGCGCCTTCGCACTCCCCGCCCAGGCAGCGCCACCCACGCACAGCTTCGAAGGCACCCTCACCCTCAACGGTCTCTCCACCACAGGCGGCTTCCGCGCACTGAAGGACCCGCACGGATACGGAGACACGGAGGCCACCCGGCACCTGCCACCGGTCGACATCGCCCTCGTGCAAAACGGCAGCCACCTCGTCCCGGCCGAGCGCGGGTTGCAGTACACGGGGACCCAGGCGTGGAACCTGGCGGTGGGACCCGGCCGCGCGTGGAACGAGGACGGCGACGGCCAACGCACCCGCGCCTCACTGCCGTTCGCGCTCGTCGAGCGCAACGCGAACTGCGTGCACAACGGCGCCCTGACGTTCCTCTTCGACGCCACATCGGTCTCCGAAGTCCGCTACCAGATCACCACGGAGACCTGCGAGTACTTCCAATTCGACATGTGGGGCCAGGTGCCGGCCAACTACCGGCCCGGCCCCGTCGACGGCGCCGAGAACCTGCGCGACGCGTACGCCTCCGAGGTCGGGGACCGGCTCCCGACCAAGCCCGTCTCAGCGCTGGCCACCGACTACCCGGACAGTGGGGTGGACGTGGCGAAGTTCGGCGCCGGCATCACGCCGTCCGCGCTGAGCACCTTAGCTTGTTGTTTAACCTTTGCGGTTTTGGTGTTGTTCGAGGGTGAGGTCGCGTTTGACGGTCTTGCCGACGTCGTGCCGGGTGGCGCGGTGGGTGTTGCGGGAGCCGGGTGGGCGTCCGGGACCGGGTCGGGAGGGTTTCGGTGCGGCTGCCGGGGAGCCGGCCTTCGCGTGGAGGTTGCGAAACCCTCGCCGGACGCGGGCGGGGGTCAGCCGGCGGGGCTCGGTGACCGGTTTTTCCCAGGGGCGTCGAAGGTCTTCAGCGATGGGGCGGGCGAGGCGTAGTTGTGTGTGGGCGACCAGGATCAGCCAGGTCCAGCGATCGGCTGATTCGGGTGCCCGCAGTTTCGGGCGGGTCCACCCGAGGGTCTGCTTGAGCAGTCGGAAGGTGTGCTCGAGGTCGAATCGGCGTAGGAATGCCTGCCAGAGCAGATCAACCAACTCGGCGCCGGCGCCGGTGACCGAGGACCATAGCCACACTGGTTTGGGGTCCCGGTCGCCGGGCAGGTGGTCGACCTGTAAGCGGATCAGGGTGCCCTCGACGAGGGGCAGCTCGCCCTCATGGTCCAGCCAGGCACCGCGGTGGGTCAGGCGGGGGTGTAGCCGGTCCCAGGCCCGTGCCTGGGCGTGTCCGTAGCGGGTGGTGTCGGTGCCGGTGGTGTGGTCGGGGGCATGCCAACTGTTGGGGTCGGCGAGGGTGAACACGCCGCCGTGCTTGCGCGGCCGCCCGACGGTACCCGGCAGCCGGGGCGGTGCGGGCCGCAGCAGGACGCGGTCGGAGCGGATTCTGCCCACCAGCTCCACTGGCAGATCGGCGAGGACGAAGGCCAACCGGGTCACGTCGTAGCCGGCGTCGGCCACGATCAGGATGTGCGGATCGCCGGGCCGCCAGTGTCCGGCGTCCATGATCCGGCCCACGACCTCACGTAGTTGAGCGGCGGTGACCGCGGTGGCATCGTCGGCGGGCCCCAGCCGCACCGCGTCCAGGACCGCCGTCCACGAGGTACGCCCGGTCTCCAGCGCGGCGACAAAGGAGTAGGGCCAGCCCGGGATGAACTGCGAGGCACTACGGGAGCGGCCATAGACATGGCAGAACAGCCGATCGGGGCTGCACGTGGCGTCCGGGCGCAGCCAGGGCGAGACGTCCACGGCCAGGGTGATCCGCCCGTCGGCGGCACGCGGTAATGGCAGCTCGGCCAGGGTGGTGCGTAACCGGTCGATCTCGACGCGGCCGTGGTTGATCGCGTCGTAGCCGGCGCCATGCCCGCGCCGGTGCTCCGCGGCCAGGGACAGCTCGGCCAGGCTGGTGACCGGTCCATCGCTGCATAACACCGCGTCGGTCAGCTCGAACAGCACGTCCGCCCGCCCGGTCAGACACTCGTGGAACCGCTGGCGGAACCCGGACAGCTCCCCGAGCGCATCGGCTTGGCCGGTGTCGTGCACACTGATCAACTGAAGCCCTTGGTTGTGATCTTCCGTCTGTGGCAAGAGGAATGATCAACCAAGGGCTTCATCCATGATCAACCGGGGCCCCACCACGGTGCTACCTGGTTAAACAACAAGCTTAGGCTTCTACTTCGGCGGAGTGCACTATGTGGGCAACTGCCGGACCCGGCAAGGGGAGTACCCGTTCTGCGGCCAGATGCTGTTGCCTTCGTACTCGACCGCGAAGTCGGCGTTCGCGGGAACAGCCATGATGCGTCTGGCGAAGCGTTACGGCCATGCCGTCGCCCAGGAGATGCTCTCCGACCGAATCCCCGAGACCGCCGGCAACACCGCCTGGAGCGGCGTCACCCTCGACAACACTCTCGACATGGCCACCGGGAACTACACCTCGCCAGGCTACGAGACCGACGAATCGGGCCGCACCATGGCGGACTTCTTCGCAGCCGAGCCCTACGCCGACAAGATGCGACTCGCCCTGTCCTTCCCGCGTAAGGCCAGCCCCGGCAGCCAGTGGGTCTACCACACCTCGGACACCTTTCTCGCCACCCGCGCAATGAACAACTACCTCCAGGACAAGGCCGGTTCGGACGCCGACATCTTCGACATGCTCGGTGACGACGTGCTCGAGCCCGTCGGTGTCGGGCCCGACTCGCTCGTCTCCTCCCGCACCGACAACAGCCCCGGCGGAGCACCCTTCGGCGGGTACGGCATGTTCTGGACGCAGGACTCCGTCGCCCGGTTCGCCAAGTTCCTCAACAACGACCACGGCGCCGTCAACGGAACACAGATCCTCGACCCAGCGCTGCTCGCGGCCACCATGCAACGCGACCCGGAGGCCCGGGGCATGACCACCACCGGCGCCAAGCCCCTGAAGTACCAGAACGGCTTCTGGGGCAAGGAGGGCACCTCCGCCGACAACCCCGCATACACCAGCCCTTTCTACGTACCGTTCATGTCGGGGTACGGCGGCATCACGGTCGCGATGATGCCGAACGGCGCCACCTACTACTACTTCAGCGACAACAACGAGTTCAGTTGGAACGCCGCCGTCGCCGAGGCCAACAAGCTAGCGCCCATGCCCGGCGCGGCAGTTACTGCGAGGTAGACCGCCCCGGGCAGCACGCGTGCGCGCTGTCCCGCCCGGCGGGAAACTCGTCATTCCCCCGATCGCTGAGACCACGTCGGCTCAATTCCGGGTGTGCTGATCGTGGGCGCCTGCGTCCAGTGATCGTCTTGGTCGGACGGTGATCCAGTGCGGCCGTCGGGATGATCGGGACTCAGTCCCTCGCATCGACACACGCACGCCCACCGAGATTCGCTGGTATCTGGTCACGAGCAGGGTGGATACTTCCCCTGCCAGGACGGATCCGTTGGCGTGGTGTTGGCGACGGAGGGAGGCTCCGGTGGTGGAACCAGTGGACGACATGATCCCGTTCAATGGCGCGCGGCGGTGGCTGCAACCGGAATCCGGGCGCGGGAGCGGCAGCGATGCGGCGTTCTTCGCGGCGCGGCCGGATCTGGTGCTCGTGGCGAAGCGTGCGGTACGCGCGTTGGGCGGCGGGTTCGTGCGCTACCTCGACATCGCCGGTACCGGGGTGCGTCGCGTGACAGTCGACGTGCCGGACACGCAGCGGCGGGTCGCGCGGCTCGATATCGTCGACGTCGAGGCCCCTTACGGGCTGACCGTGCGCGAGCTGCAGGTCGCCACATGCGCTGCCAGCGGCCTGGGAAACCAGGAGATCGCCGAGGCGCTCGGCTGCACACGCCGCACGGTGGCCACACACCTTGAGCACGTGTTCGCCAAGACCGGCGCTACCTCCCGTGCGCTTGTGGCGACGCTGATCGCTGCGGAGGACGCCTACGTGGCGCCCTTGCCGAGCCCCGATCTGGTGCTTCCTGGACCGCTGCTCGCGGTGCTGCGTGGTCCCGTGACAGCACCGCGGGTGGCAGTGCGTGCTCCGCGGCCCCGGCCGGCGCTGCTCGGCGCGGTGTACCCGGCGAATCCGTCGGCTGGCGGAGACGTCGTGGCGATGCGCCGCGGTGCGAAACTCGCGGTGCAGGAGCTCAACGCGCGCGGTGGCATCGCGGGTCGCCGTGTCGAGCACGTGACCGTTGCCGCGACGTCAGAGGGGCTGTTGGAGGCGGTCACGGCGCTCACCGCGCGCGGCGTGGACGCCATCATGCTTGGGAATTTTCCGCTGCCGTTCGCGCGACCCGCGATCGCGGCCTCGGCAGCTGCTGGAGCACCGGTGCTGCACAGCATGACAGGGGCAGTCCTGTCCGAAGACGTGCGCGCGGACCCCGATGGCCTGGGTGCCGTGTTCCAGGTCTGCTCGACCGAATCCGCCTATGTGCCGGGTTTGTTGCGGACGGTCCGGTACCTGGAGGACAGCGGCTCTTTCCAGCCGAGCCGCCGGAGGCTGGCCGTGCTCCAGCGGGAGAGCACGTTCGACACGGGAGTCTTCGATCGCGTGCAGCGCCAAGCGGCAGAGGCCGGCTGGAAGCTCGTGTTCCTCGAATCGGTTCCGGACCACACCGCGAGCTTCAGCGGCCTCATCCGGCGGCTGGAACAGGCCGAGCCGGATGCCGTGTCCTTGTCGATCTTTCCTGAGCCGACACTGCGCGCGTTCCTGTCCACCGCCGGGGCGCTGCGCGAGCACACGCTGGTGCATGCCGCTTGGTCGCCGGTGGCCCCGGGCTTCACCAGGCGATTCGGTGAACTCAGCGAGGGCTTGGTGTGGTCCACGTTGATCGGCAACGTGAACAGTCCCGTGTGCGACGGGTTCGAGCGGCGGTTCCGCGCGGCCTTCGGGGCCGATCCGGGGCTCGCGGCCGCGGCGGTGCATTACGACATGGTGAATGTCCTGGCCCAGGCGTGGAGCCTGGTCAGCAGGCCGTGGGACTTCGCGGCCGTGCAAGAGCGGTTGCGGTCGACGTCGTCGTTCGGAGTGACAGGAGCGCATCAGTTCGTGGGGCGCGGTCAGCACGGGCTCAGCTACCCCGACGACACCGACGACCCGACGCGCGGCCATCCGCACTTGGCGTACCGCATCTCGGGCGGCACCAACCGGAGGCTGGTGCCGCCCGTGCTCAGCTGAGCCACGTCGGGGCGGTCACCGAGCCGATGCCATCGCCGCCATCAACGGGCACGGTGCGCCCGTTGACCCAAGAGGCGTCCTCGCTGAGCAGCCATGCGATCACGGCGGCGATGTCGTCAGGACGGCCAATCCGGCCCTGGACGCTGGCCGTTCGAACTTCCTCCACGTACGACCGCGGCACGGGGTTGATAGCCGAGGCAACGTCGACGAATCCTGGAGCCACGGCGCAGCACCGGATCCCGTCGCGGCCGTGCTCAAGTGCGAAGCCGCGTACCAACGCGTCGAGCGCCGCCTTGGACGCCGCGTAGACCGCCGTGCCCGGCCGTGCGCGGGCGGCGGCGCCGCTGCTGACGAATACCAGCGTTCCCGGCCGGCCTTCGCCCAGGCAGTTGCGGACGAACTGCGCCCCGGCGCTCAGCGCCGAGCGCGTGTTGACGGCCATGACTCGGTCGAACAGATCCTCGTCGCTCGCCGCCACCGGCGCGGCTGGGAAGACGCCCGCCGCGTGCACGAGCGCGTCGAAACCACCGCGCTCGGCCCACAGCCGCGCCACGTACGTCGCGACCACGTCCCGCTCGGCGAGGTCGAGTTCGGGCAGGTCCACGCCGGTGACCGACCAGTCGGCCGCCTCCAGCCGACTCGTCACGGCACGGCCGATGCCTCCCTGCGATCCCATCACCAGGGCCGAACGCTTCGCTGCCACGTTCACCCTCCGAGCAGAGCGGGGCGGACCCGCCGGGAGACGTCGACGCACCGCTCGAAGGCGACGCCGAGCTCGTGGCAGCCGGTGATGAACTGCTCGAGCGCGACCATGCGCGCGCCCCGGCCGATGACCTGCGGGTGCAGTGTCACGGTCGCGACCCTGTCCGCGATGGTGTTCGCCATGTAGCGGACGTCGCCGAGGAAGCGGTCGAACATGGCCCCTACGTCCTGGAGCCCCGGCATTACGAACTGCGGCGTGCGCACGAATTCCAGGTGCGGGTAGTCGTCCAGCGTCCAGGAGACGGGCAGTTCGACCACCGGTGCGGTGTCGCCGAAGCGGAACGGCCCATCGACCTCGCACCGGTCACCGGACCGCGCGAGGTAGGGCTCGAAGTCGGTGCCCATCAACGACGAGTCGTATTCGACGCCGAGCTCGGTGAGGATCGCGACCGTGTTGTCGGTGAAGTCGAAGCTCGGGGTGCGGTGCCCCGCGGGCGGGTGTCCGGTCAGCTTCGCGATCAACTCGGCCGATCGCCGGTTCACGGCCATCTCCGTTTCTCTGTCCAAAGTGGTCACCGGCTCGTGTGCGTAGCCGTGCAGCGCGATCTCGTGTCCCGCCTCGGCGATGGCCGCGCACTGAGCTGGGTAGGTCTCCAGCGTGTGCCCTGGGACGAAGAACGTGGCCGGGACCTCGGTGCGGTGCAGCAGTGCGAGGATGCGGTCCATGGCGTACGCGCCGAACTCGCCTCGGGAGATCGGGCCAGGAGTGGTTTGGCCGCGCGCGATCCAGAGCGAGATGGCGTCGAAGTCGAAGGTCAGGCAGACGGTTCCGCGGCTCATGCGGGCACCTCCTCGGACTGCGTGCCGGGCAAGAACTCCAACGGCGCGACGCGCGGGTCGTCGAAGAGGGTGTCCAGCTCCCAGCGCGCGTATCCGTGGTTGCTCGGGGGACCGGGCGCAATCCACAGCACTCGATCGGTCAGGTCTATGACCAAGGAATAGACGGTGGCCACGCGTTCGCAGGGCGGGACGTCGGGATCGGGGTGGCGGCAGATGCCGTCCGGATAGGACCACTCGTCTCGCAGCGTCGCCACGATGTCCGCCACCCGCACCCGGCGTTGCTCGAGCGCGGGTTCGAGCAGGTGTCTGGCCCGTACCGGACGCAGCAGCGTGAGTGCGCTCGTCGCGGCTTTCCGGTCGTTCAGCGGCAACTGTGCCTGGAAGTGGTTGGAGTGGGTGAGCAGACCGCCTTCGGGAACAAGGGTGCCGAAGACTCCGGGCGCGAGTTCGAAGTCGATGGATTCGCCGCCCGCGTCGGCGAGCAGCACGTTGCCGGAGGAGATCCTCTCGACGGGCAGCAGCTTCTTGTGCGCGCCGGACATCGTCTTCGCCTGCAGCGCGCCGCGCAGCAGGTAGTGGTACGGCACACCGGCACCGCCGCGGTCCAGGTCGGACACCAGCAGGTTGGCGCACACTCCGAGCCCCGCGGAGTTGAGTCCGCTCTTGGCGAGCATGCCCGCCTCGGTCAGCGACAGCACGCTGAACCCGGTCTCGTCGCGGGTGGCCAGCAGGAACGTCGCTGCAGCCTGTTCGGGATGCCAATCCCAGTTCTGGGCCAGCAGGGTGTGGCCGTTCTCCGCGTAGCGGGGCAGGACTGACAGCGACGTGCACCCTTCGTCGCGGTAGCCGGTGCCGTACAGCATTTCCGTGCGTGCGTTGAGCGCGGCGAGCCGGTGCGCGGGGTGCCCGGAACCCGCGGCCATGCCGTCGAGCATCGCGGCGATCTCGGGGGAGTAGGAGGCGGCGACGTCGAGGTACACCCGTCCCCAGCGGTCGATGTCCGCGTCGCTGAGTCCGGCGTCGTCGTGGAACCGGCCTGTGTAGGTATCCAGGCTGCGCGCGATGAGATCCGCCGTGCGCGCGCCGAGGTCCTCGCCCATCTGCCGGTAGCTGCCCTGCACGACGATCAGCCGTGGATTGCTGTCTTCGCTCATGGTCGATCTCACTTCAGTTCGGTTCGGTAGGTTTCCGGCATCGAGCACACGGTGACGAAGGTGATGACTGCCGCAGCCGTGGGCAGCGCGGCGACGACCAGCGCGTTGCCCGTGACGTCGATCAGCGCGGTGGCGATGAATCCCGCCGTGCCGCCGAAGGCCATGACGGAGAAGTTGTAGCCGATGCCCAGTGCCGAATATCGGACGTTGGTGGGAAAAAGTTCGGCGAGCGCGGCGGGGCCGGGACCGGAGAAAGCAGCGAGGACGAGCGCGATCAGCACCTGACCGCAGTACGCGCCCGCGACGCTTCCGGTCTGGAACAGCCACATGACCGGGAAGCTGAGGAGCACGAACCCGCCGGAACCGATGAGCAGCAGCGGTTTTCGCCCGATCCGGTCGGAGAGGACGCCGAAACCGAAGATCGCGACCGTCAGCACGACGAGTCCCACGATGTTCGAGGCCTCGACCGTGCTCGAATCCAGGCCGACCTGCTTGTGCAGGTGGGTCGGCAGGTAGGTGAGGAAGAAGAAGTAAGCCACCGTCCAGCTCACGGTGAAGAAGAAGCCGCGTGCCATTGCGGTCTTCTGGGTGCGGAAGGCCAGTCGCAGCGGGCTGTCGCTCGTGGTGCCCGCTGCCGCCTGCGCCTGGTAGGCGGGCGTGTCCTCGAGGCCGAACCGCAGCAGCAGCGCGACGATCGCGGTCACGGCGCCGATCAGGAACGGCACCCGCCAGCCGAAGTCGAGCATGCCCTGCTCGCTCCAGAACAGCGAGTTGAGGGCGACCACTGCCGCGGCGACCAGGAAGCCGGCCGCGGTGCTGACCTGGTTGAGGCTGCCGTAGCGGCCCCGCGACCGCGGGCCGGCGTATTCCACGAGCATGGCTGCGGATCCTGCCCACTCGCCGGCCACGGCGAATCCCTGGAACAGCCGCAACACCACCAGCAGCACGGGCGCGGCGAGCCCGATCGTCTGGTATCCCGGCAGCAGTCCGATGAGGACGGTCGCCGCGCCCATGAGGATCACGCTCGCGATCAGCGCGGGTCGCCGGCCCAGTTTGTCGCCGATGTGGCCGAAGAAGACGGTTCCGAGCGGCCGGGCGAGGAAGCCGACTGCGAAGACCGCGAATGTGGACAGCAGGGCCGAAGTGGAGCCGCCCACGAAGAAGTGGGCGCTGAGGTACACGGTCGAGTAGGCGTAGACGAGATTGTCGTACTGCTCGAGCAGGTTTCCGACGCTGCCGGAGATGACCGCGCGGAGCTTGAGCCCGGGCCGGGTGCCGGTCGCCGGGGGTCTGGTGTGTTGTGCCGTCATGGGGTTCGCTCCTCGGGAGGGGCCGGTCGGGGTCAGGAAGCTGCCAGGTAGCCGCCGTCGACGGGCAGCAGGACACCGGTGACGAACGAGGACTCGAGGCCGGCGAGGAACGTGAGCGCGTTCGCCAGCTCGTCTGTCTCGCCGGGGCGCGACATCGGTGCGCCGGAGATCCGCGCGTCCAGCGCCGCCGGCGGGAGGTGGTCGAGCAGGGGAGTGCGGAACACTCCGGGCAGCACCGCGTTCACGCGGATCCCGCGCGGCGCGAGCTCCACCGCGGCGATCTTGGTCAGCTGGTGCACCGCGGCCTTGCTCATCTGGTAGGCCACCGACGCGGGAACGGTGTCCGCGTTGGCGGGTGGGGTGGTGACCCCGTAGATCGAGCCGACGTTGATCACCACGCCGCGCGTGCGCGCGAGGTCCTCGGCGAAGGTTCTGATACCCCGCCAGGGGCCGAAGGCGTTCACGGCGAGCACGCGGGTGAAGTCCTCGTCGGTGGTGGTGAGCAGGTCCGTCCGAGCGCTGATGCCGGCGTTGTTCACCAGCAGGTCCACCGGCCCGAACCGCTCGTGCACCAGGTCCCGCAGCCGGTCCCACGAGCCGGGATCCGCCACGTCAAGGTGCAGCCGGTCGTCGGTCTCGGCGTCGTGGTCGATGTCGGCGCGTACCACGGTCGCGCCGAGCCCCGCCAGCCGGTCGGCGAAAACGGCACCGATGCCTCCGGCGGCACCGGTCACCACTGCGATCTTGCCGTTCACTGCCACTCCTCGTTCGTCCTGGTCGGCGACGGTGGCGAGGACAGTAGGCACGGCTCGCACGCCAGACATCGGTCGTTCGACCGATGCGGGCTCGCGATGTCTTACGGCGACAGCCCCAGGTACCGCTGCGTGTGCTGGTCGCAGTAGGCGCGCAGGCCGTCGACCAAAGTGTGGATCGCGGAGCGCGCGTAGTGCGCTGCGTCCCAGCCCGCGTACAGGGGAACGATCAACGGGCCATCGGGCGCTTCCACGATCAGCTCCCGCAGGTCGAAGCGGGCCTGGTCGGTAACCAGGCACACCCCTCGGCCCGCTGCGGCGAGTGCTTGGGCGAAGGCTGAGGAGCCGGTCTCGGCGACACTGGCGGGGGTAAGGCCCGCGCGATTGACGGCATCGTCGACGACCAGCCGGGCCGCGTTGGCGCGAGTCATCAGGATCAGTGGCTCGGTGACCAGTTCAGAGAGGCTGATCGTGGTGCGCCCGGCCCAGCGGTGATCGGCGGGAACCTGCGCCATCACCGGAGTGCGGCCGAGGAACGCCGATTCCAGCGGGGCGGGGGCCGGGTTGGTGGAGATGCCGATGTCGGCGTCGCTGAGCAGCAGCGTGTCGAAGACCTTGCTCGGCTCCTCCTGGATGGCGTCGTGGAGCGCGGGCCCCGCCGTGTCGCCGCCTGCCATGAACGGGGCCAGCAGGTACGCGACTGTGGCGGGCGGAGCGACCACAGTAAGCGCCGCCTCTTCGCCCTTGCCTGCGGCTGCCATCGTCTCGGCGGCCTGCTCCGCGCGGCGCACCAGGTCCTGGGCGATGGGGCGGAAGCGGCGACCAGCGGCGTTCAGCGTCAGTGAACCGGCGCCGCGGTTGAAGAGGACGACGCCTAGGTCCTTCTCCAGGGCGCTCAACTGGCGCGAGATGGAGGGTTGGGCGATGTGCAACTGGCGGGCCGCGGCGGTGACCGACTCGGCGTCGGCGACGACGAGGAAGTAGCGCAGCACCCGCAGTTCCATGACGACCTCCTGAATGCAGGTATGCCTCGAAGGCATGGGGATCTTAGGAAACAAGTGTTAGACAGCATCGGCGGCCGAACTCAAACTACCGCTATTCCACATAGGTCCTTGTCGTGAACGCCGAATCCGCCGGAGGCCCCATGAACGTCCCACGCCCAGCCCTCGCCGGTGCTTCGCGGCAAGCCCGTCGCGCGGGTCTTGCCTCGTTCGTCGGCACCACCATCGAGTGGTACGACTTCTACATCTACGGAACGGCGTCCGCGCTCGTCTTCGGAAAGCTGTTCTTCCCCGCCGTCTCGCCCGCCGCCGGTGTACTCGCCTCCTTCGCGACGTTCTGGGTCGGCTTCCTCGCCCGGCCGCTCGGCGGCATCGTTTTCGGTCACCTGGGCGACCGCATGGGCCGCAAGGGAACCTTGGTCATCACGCTGGTGATGATGGGCGTCGGCACGTTCCTCATCGGCGTGGTTCCCACACACGCGCAAATCGGGATCGCCGCGCCGTTCCTGCTGGCACTGCTTCGAGCGGTCCAGGGCATTGCCGTCGGCGGTGAATGGGGCGGTGCGGTGCTGATGGCGTCCGAGAACGCGCCGAAGGGCCGCGGGTCACTTTTCGCGATGCTGGTGCAGCAGGGTTCTCCGGCCGGGGCGATTCTGGCCACCGTGGTCTTCCTGGCCGCCGGAACTCTGGATGACGCGGCCTTCGCCTCGTGGGGTTGGCGAGTGCCTTTCCTGCTGTCAGGCGTGCTTGTCGTGGTCGGTCTCGTGATCCGCATGAAGGTTGAGGAGTCGGACGAATTCGAGCAGATCAGGGAGAGCGGCGAGGTGGTGAAGCTGCCGGTCGCCGAGGTGCTGCGGACCGCCTGGCGGAGCGTGCTGCTCGGTATCGGTGCCTCGATCATGGGCATCTCTTCCGCGTATTTTACGAACACCTTCGTGCTCTCCTGGACCACCAACGAACTGCACATGAACCGGCAGACGATGCTCTACGTCCTGCTCGGGATCTCGGTGGTGCAGTTCCTGTGGCAGCCGCTCGCAGCGCTGATCTCCGAGCGGGTTGGCGAGGCCCGGTTCATGGTTTGCTCACTGCTGGTCAGCGTCGTCCTGGCGGTGCCGATGTTCCTGCTGGTCAGTACCGCGCAGCCGGTGCTGGTCTTCTGCGGCATCGCGCTTGCCACAATCGCCGGCTCCGGCTACTACGCCGTTCTAGCCGGGTTCCTCGCCCGCTCGTTCAGTTCCCGGGTCCGCTACACCGGAATCTCACTGTCGTACCAGCTGTGCTCGACTCTCATCGGCGGCACAACGCCCTTCGTGGCTCAGGCCTTGCTGACCGCCAGCGGCTCGATCTGGCCCGTGGTCGTGTTCTACACGGCCCTGCTGCTGATCACCACGGTCTGTGTCGCCGCGCTCGCCCGGTTCACCGCGCTGCGCACAGCTCAGGTGCGGCACGCTGCGGTTTCCGTCTGATGTCTCCCAAGCAAGAAGGAGTTGAGGAATTTGCGCCTCGATGCTGTGTTCCACAATGGACGGTTCACCACCCTTGACCCGGACCGCCCCACCGCTCGCGCAGTTGGTGCGCTGGCCGGCCGGATTGTCGCACTCGACGAGGAGTTGGAGGGCAGCTCCGCGGACGTTGTCGTTGACCTCGGCGGCGCGCACGCCGTGCCGGGCTTCAACGACGCGCATCACCACTTGAGTCTGGTTGGTAAAGGCCTGCGTGAACTGGACGTGTCCTACGCTTCGGCGCCCAGCCTTGACGCGCTGTACAAGGCTGTGGCCGAGCGGGCCGCGGCGCTGCCTGCCGGCGCGTGGGTACTGGGGGCGGGTTACGACCAGAACAAGATCGGCGCCCATCCGACGGCTGAGGAACTGGACCGGGCCGCTCAGTGCCGGCCGGTCTGGCTGGTGCACACCTCGCACCACATGGCCGTCGCCAGCACGGAAGCGTTCGCACGAGCTGGGTTCACCGATCTCACCGCACTACCCGAGGTGCCCGGCGGCCACGTCGTGCGCGACGAGGACGGGCGGGCCAAGGGGCTGCTCCAGGAGACGGCGATGCAACTGGTCGAGCGGGTGTTCCGGCCGGAGCCGAGCGAGCAGTGGACCGCCAACATCGCCGCCGGTTCGCAGGCCGCCCTCGCGGTCGGCTTGACCAGTGTGACCGAACCAGGCATCGGCGTCGTCGACGGAATCGGCAACGGACCGGCCGATCTGGACGCCTACATGCGGGCGCGCGAACGAAGCGCTCTCGGCGTCCGGATGACGGTCATGCCCTACATCACCGCACTGCACGACTGCGGCGCCTTGGAACCAGGCGTCACCTGGTACGGCCTCGACCTCGGCTTGCGCACCGGCTTCGGCGACGAGTGGCTGCGCATCGGACCGACCAAGATCCTCTCGGACGGTTCGCTGATCGGTCGTTCCGCCGCGATGTGCTGCGACTACCACGATTCGCCAGGGAACAGCGGACTGCTCCAGTACGAGGCCGAGGAGATCCGTCGGTACATCGTCGAGGCACACCGCTGCGGCTGGCAGGTCGCCACGCACGCCATCGGGGACGCTGCCCTGGACGTCGTCCTCGACTCGTACGAGGAGGCGCAGTGGTTGCACCCGCGTACGGATGTGCGCCACCGCATCGAACACGCGGCGGTGACGAGCGACGCGCAGGTCGCCCGGATCGCGGCGCTCGGCCTGATTCCGGTACCACAGGGACGGTTCCTGTCGGAGATCGGTGACGGTCTACTCGCGGCCCTCGGCCCGGTCCGGGGCAAGCTGGCCTACCGAATGCGGTCGTTCCTGGACGCTGGCGTGGAGCTGCCGGGCTCTACGGACGCTCCCGTGGTCGCTTCGGCTCCGCTGCTGAGCATCCACGACATGGTCAACCGGCGGACTGCCTCTGGTGCGCCGATCGCCCCGCATGAGGCTGTGACGGTGCAGGAGGCGTTGCGCGCGTACACGATCGGCTCGGCCCACGCCGTCCACGAGGAACACATCAAGGGAGCCCTCTCCCGGGGCATGCTCGCCGACTTCGTGGTCCTCAGCGACGACCTGTTGCGTGTGGCACCTGAACGCATTGGAGAACTGACCGTGGGAGCAACCGTTGTCGGTGGCCATGTAGCCCATGACGTCGGGGCGCTGAAGGTCTCCTGAGCATGTGAAGTCCACTTCTACGGGCAAGGTGCGCCATGACACCACAAACGCGGTCGGGAGCCAGAAAACGCGATTGCGAGCACGCCATGGCGACCGCCGCATCGGGGGTGGTCAGTGGCCTTGGTTTACCGAGATCCGATGTTCGTGTTCCGCGGTGAGCGGCTAGTTGGATTCGAAACCCTGGCTGTGACCCGGATCGGCTCACGTCTTGCGGTCGTCGGCGATCTGCAACGCTGCCCAGAGGTTCAAGCGAGCGGTCGGGTCGTCGAGATTCGCGTCGAGGGCCGTCTCGATTTCACGGATCCGGGTGCGAACGGTGTTGCGATGCATCCCGACCTCGTCAGCGACGGCGTGCACCTTCCCGTGGTGACGGACGAACGAGATGGCGATCCGCGTCAGTTCGGTGCGGCCGGTCGGGGTGCCGTCCAGGCGTCCGAGGAGCTCCTCCGCAAAGTGTTCCCTCGTCTCCGGGGCCACCAGCGAGATCAAGCCCGACTCGGTGAGGTCTTCCCAGCTGACAATGGGGCGTCCCTCCGTCGCCCGCTTCACAGCGGCATCGGCCGTGCGAAAGCTGCGGGCTGACTCCTCGGGGGGCACGGTGCTGCCGATGCCGATGGTGAGGGCCTCGCTCCAGAGCGATTTGGTCCAGGTATCGGCCGTCATAGCGGTGCACAGCGCGTGGAGTTCGTCCTTCTCCGGTGCCAAAGCCGCGACCGACCCGTACCGTGCCGGCGCTGTTTCGGCCCGGCTGAGGGCTCGGCGCAGTTCTTCGCGAGGCCCCCGGAGCCGAATGACCTTGACCGCTTTGGGGAGACTTTGGGCCGTTCCTTCCGGATCGGCGGCCGCGAGCACCACCTCGGCGGTCCGTGCTTCGCCTTGCAAGAGGAGGTCGAAGGCTCGCCGGCGCAGCGTTCGCGCGGACTCTCGCTGCTCGAGGCGTCGTTCTAGCTCCAGGCTCAGCAACGATATCGAGGTGAGCACCGCTGTGCGCTGGTACTCGGTCAGCGGGGCCGGGGTGCGGACCGCGACGTAGGCTTCCGGGGGCTCACGCAACCCGATGGGTTGCACGACGGTCGAGGCTTCCGGCGACGACCAGTTTGCCGAGGCGCCGAAACCGTGCGGTAGCAGCCCGACGACCTGATTCCTGATCTCGGTGAGTCCTGTCGGATCTGGTGAGGTTTTCGGAGATGGTCCTGCCGTCGGGGCTCAGCACCCACACCGTGCCGCGAACATATCCGGCCAATTCGTCGGCGATTGAGTCTGCCGCGTTGCGGCGACGCGCGGCTTGGGCGAGGCGCCGTTGCAGGGCGACCGCATCGCGCGCCGCCGCTCGGTCGGAGTCCTCGAGCAGGCTCGCGACTGCCTGGCTGATCGAGACGAAGCTGGTCTCCATCGGTACGGCGAGCAGGTTGACCCCGAGTGCGGCGCAGGCGCTCCGCAGCCCCTCGGGCACATCGGCGTGCGTGAGTCCTGTAGCGATCCCGAGCGCCGCAACACGGGCCTCGCGGAGGTGCTCGGCGTAGCGGTACCACCGCGCCGGCGACCAGTCCATTGTTTCGAGACCGGTGAACAGCAGAAGCTCACCGCCCTCCAGGAACGGCCGAGGATCGGGAATCTCGTTGGTCGCGACCCACCGCACCTGCGCCTCTGGCAGCGGACAGGCGACCGCGTGCAGTGCGACATCGGTGTTCAGGACGTCGGCAACACTCACCATGGCTGCCATTCTGCACTAACAGAAGTCCGAACTGAGTGCGAAATGGCACTGCTTTGGATGATCGCAGCTGCTTAACGTCGGTTCAGTTCCGCCCACTGTCGTGAGGAAGAGGCTGATGACCCAGCTCGCCGATCCAGCAGTCAGCGCACCGTCGAATCCACTGGAGGACGCCCGGACGCAGCTGGCCAACGCGATCGAGATCCTCGGCTACGACGAGGGCATCCACTCCATGCTCGCCACGCCTCGTCGCGAGGTGACGGTCAGCATCCCGCTGCGGTGCGATGACGGGAGCACCGAGCTGTTCACGGGTCACCGCGTGCAACACAACTTCTCGCGGGGTCCGGCCAAGGGTGGATTGCGGTTCAGCCCGGGTGTGACTCTGGATGAAGTGCGCGCGCTGGCCATGTGGATGACGTGGAAATGTGCACTGGTGGACGTGCCCTACGGCGGCGCGAAGGGTGGGGTTCGCATTGATCCCCGCGAGTACTCATCGGCGGAGCTCGAGCGAGTTACGCGCCGGTACACCAGCGAGATGGTGCCGGTCCTGGGACCCAACCAGGACATCCCAGCACCGGATATCGGCACGGACGACAAGACGATGGCGTGGCTCATGGACACCTACTCGGTGAACAAGGGCCACACCGTGCTCGGCGTCGCCACCGGCAAGCCGCTCAGCCTTGATGGGTCCCGCGGACGCGCGAGCGCGACCTCGCAGGGAGTCGTCCACGTCGTGCTTGAGGCCCTACGGTCGCGTGAACTGGATCCGGCCACCTCATCGGCGGCCGTGCAGGGCTTCGGCAAGGTCGGTCGTGGCGCGGCGCGCCTGCTCGTCGAGGCTGGTGTACGGGTCGTCGCCGTCAGCGACCAGTACGGGGCGGTATATCACCCGCGCGGCCTCGACATCGCGGACCTCGCCGACCACGTCGACCGCACGGGCACCGTGGTCGGGTTCGCCGGCGCGGACAAGACGTCCAACGAAGAGCTCTTGGAACTGGACGTTGACGTCCTGGTGCCGGCTGCGGTCGAGTCGGTGATCACGACGCGCAACGCGCACCGGGTCCGCGCCGGAATCGTCGTGGAGGGAGTCAATGGCCCCACCACTCCCGAAGCCGACGAGGTGTTGCTTGACAAGGGTGTGCTGGTCGTTCCGGACATCCTCGCCAATGCTGGTGGCGTGATCGTGTCTTACTTTGAATGGGTGTAGGCCAACCAGTCGTACTGGTGGAGCGAGGAGGAGGTCGGCTCTCGGCTCGCGAACCGGATGAGTGCGGCGTGGCAGAACGTGTGCGAATTCGCTGCCGAACGCCACGTTTCATTGCGCAAGGCCGCCACCGCACTCGCAGTTGAACGCGTGGCTTTGGCCCACCAGCTGCGCGGACTCTACCCGTGACGAACTCGCCGCTGTCACCAGCTCTACCTGACAGGAGTTGACGTTCGTGCCGATAAAGCTCGCCACCCCGCTCGTTGCTGGCGGTTCCAGCCGATAGTCCGCGGTTGTTGAGTTCCGCCTTGCGCAGGCCCGCAGACGCGGTGATGCCTGACCTGGAGGATGCCGTCGCGCCAGAAGCTAAGGATCAAGTGCGGTCGGAGATGGTGCGCTTCCTGACCGATCCGGCCACAGCGGATTCGACGTTGCACGTGCGCGTCAACCCCGGCGAGCGAAGCCGGTGCCAAGATCTGAGCGTGCTGGCTCCACACACCGGTGGGCTAGCCGGCGTGGTTGTCCCGCAGAGCAGCCCCGATTCGGCGGCCGCGGTGCGCGAGCTGCTTGACGTGCTGGTTCTCGCACTGATCGAGACCGCTGCTGGCGTCGGGGAGGCTTACGGGATCGCACGACAGGACCACGTCGTGGGCGTCCTGTTCGGGTTCGTCGACTACACGGGCGAACTCACCTCCTGGGGTGGATTGCACGTTCGCGAGCTCGGCTGGGCCAAGAGCCGTGTCATCAACGCTGCGGCGGTCGGAGGAGCGTGGGCGTCGCAGGACCGAGAACCGTTCTCGCTGACGAGCTGGGGCTGCGGGACGAGGCCGAGACGGAGCGATCCCTCGGCTTCGCGGGCAAGCTCTGCGTTCACCCGGAACAGCTCGCCGTGGTGAACGAGGCCTTCGCGCCGTCCAACGAGCAGCGGGAGTGGGCCCAGCGGGTACTTGACGCGGTCGGCACAGCCTGCGACCCCGGTGCGGTCCGCATCGACGGTCGAATGATCGACCGGCCTCTGATCGAACAGGCCCGATGCATCCTCAACAGCCCGGGAACGGTGGTGGCATGAACCTCGACGGACCCTTCGCCGACGACTTCACGTTCGGCCTTTCGCTGCCGACCGCGCCGTCGATCACCATCGACTCCGGACTCGCGGCCAGCTATCAGGCAATCACCGGCGACCCGCTCCGGCTGTCGCTGAGCGCTGGATCATGGCGTCGTAGGGTTCGTCCGCGTTGCAGGCATCCGGTGAGTCTGATGTGCCGGGGGCTGGTGTCAGGGTTTTTGATGCGGTCAAGGATCTGTTCGGCCACGGCGTGGCCGATGTCTGCGATGGGCTGGCGCCACGTTGTCAGGCCGAGTACCGGGCTAGCCAATTGGCCGATGCCGTCGTAACCGGTGAGGGAAATGTCGTCGGGGACGCGGTGACCGAAGGCGTCGAGTTGTTCCCACGTGGTGATCAGTGTCGGGTCGTTCGGGCACATGACGGCCGTAGCAGTCTCGAGCGCCCGGCGCAGGTGTTCGGGGTCGGCGGCGTCGCGGTCGGCGGCGAAGGGGACCGGGAGGACGTTGACACCGAGGGCGGTGAGTTCTTTGCGGATGCGCTGGGAGCGCGCGCTGAGCGTCGCGGATCGGGAGCGGGCGATGCTGAGGACGGCAACCTCACGGTGGCCGTGGTGAGCGACGCGTTCGGCCAGGGCGGCGGTTCCGGTTCCGTCGTCGGCGACTGTGTCGATTCCAGGTAGCCGGTTGGTCCGCCCGGCGAGCACGACCGGCAGGGTTTTCGCGGCGCCGGTAATGGTGTGTGTCGGTACGCGGCCGGAAGCGATGATGATGCCCGCAGGTCGCAGGCCCATCATTTGTTCGATAGTGTGCGTTTCGGTTCTGGTATCGGACGAGGCGGCGAAGACGGCGAGTTGAAAGCCGTTGGACTCGATCGTGTGCTGGATCGTGGCGATGAGTTCACCGTAGAAGGACAGGCGGACGGTGCGGACGAAGATGCCCACGGTCCGGGTGCTGGTGGACTTGAGGGCGTGCGCCCGGTAGTCCTTGACGTAACCGAGTTCGGTGGCCGCCGCTTCGACTCGAGCGCGGACCTGCTCGGTGACGTCGCCTTGCCCGAGCAGGGCGCGGCTTGCTGCAGACTTCGATACTCCGGCGTGGGCGGCGACATCGAGGATTGACACTCGCGGTGTCCGGGGCATGGCGTTCCTCTCCGTTTAGCTGCGCCAGGTGTAGTCGACGGCGATACCGAGATGATCACTGCCCCAGGAGAATCCGTCGAGCGGTTCGCCGAAGATCCACGCCGCACCGGCGATCAGCGATGGTGAGTGGAACTGGAAGTCCAGGGTGTAGTCCAGATCGGCGCTGATGCCGGGGTAGGTGCGGACGGCGGCCTCGCGATGGGCACTGCTGTCGATCACCAGCGGATTGCGTTCCAGGATGGTGGCTCCGCTGCCGATCCTGGGGGCAGCGGTCCATGCGTCGGCCAGACCCCAGCTTTGCACGCGGCGGTACTCAATGCCGCAGGGTACGAAGTTGAGGTCGCCGCCGAACACTTCGCCCTCGATCGTATGCTGACGTCGGGCGTTTTCGAGTTGGCCGAGTTGGTGGAGGCGTGCCAGGACGCTGGTCCGGATCGAGTCGTCGGCGATGGACTCGACAGCAGCGGCTTCGGACGCCGCGGCGCGGTAGTCCGGGTCGAAGCCCAAACGCCCCGCCGACGGCGTGTTGCGCAGATGGGCCGAGGTCGTACGCAGGCGCCGTTCATCGAAGCACAGGTCGACCGTGGCCACCATCGCCCGGCCGGCGACCCCATCAAGTCCCTGCGGCGGCTGGTGCGGTTGAAATTCGGGCCGGGTGAGGACCGCTGTTGCGACCTCCGCCGAGTCGACGTGGTCGAGCGCGGCCAGCACGAGACCGAGTTCGTCGGCGAGTGTTCGGGCGTGGCCTTCGGCGGTTTCCTGGAGCAGGATTACGTCCGGGTCGACCGCGCGCAGCTGTGCGGCGGCGAGACCGATGCGGTGCATTCGGTCGCGCGAGAGGGTGTTCCAGGTTGCCACGCGAATTGCTTCCATCGTTCCTCGATTCGTCAATGGGACTCGGCCGGATCGGTCTCGATCCGGATGTACGCGCGGTCGTCCGGTGCGGCTGTGTTTCGGGTGAGGGCTTTGCCCATGGTCCAAAGCGGTCCGATGCACGCCGGGTCGTCGGCGATGGCTCGGTGGAGTTGCCGTTCGGCGTCGGCGAGAGTCCGTTCGGGGCCGAGGTAGCCGTCGCTGGCAAGTACGACTCGTCCGTTCGACGGCACTGAGTAGACCTCGATCAACTCCTTGGGGACCGGGGTCCCGTTGAGCACGCCGTAACCGAATGCGCCCGGGTGGTTTGCCAGCGTGGGCTGCGCGGCCAGAAGTGGTGCGGCTGCAGCCAGTCCGGGGTCGTCGTGGATGATGTCGCTCAGCGGTGTACCGACGGCCAGTGCCGCGGCGTTGATGGCCGCCCGGAACCCGGCCATGGCTGCGTCGATCCGTTTGCTGCCCGGCAGGTGTCGGTCGTCGATGGCGACGTGCACGTCACCCACGCGCCACACTTCACCGCGATCCGGCGCGTAGATCGCCGCGACGCTCCCGAAGGGACCGGCGTGCGCAACTCCGATCTGGGCCAGCTGCCGGGTGATCAGGTCGACCGCGGTTCTGGCATCAACGTCTGGATCAACCGCTAGCAGCGCGCGGGCCGCGGCCCGCGCGAAGGCCTGGCCGCTGGGGAGTTCGCCGTCGCGGCGCAACGGGCTGGAGATACCGTCGAAGATCCCGACGTGGTGCGCAGTCACTAGCAGGACGTCTTCGCACGGGGCGTACGCGCTTTTTCCGGCAATGAACGCCTCCGCGATCCCGCACGGCGGGCTGCCATCCGCTACCACAGCGTCGGCGTCGGTGCCCGGGGCGAACCAGGGGTAGTTGTGCGTGATCAGAGCGCAGCACCCCCCGACACGGTCACACCGTGCCGCGCAGCCCGGACCGCCATCCGGTCGGCGAGCAGGACGACGACGAGGGTGATCGCGGTGTTGGCCACGATGTATGCCGGAATGACGCCGGCCAAGCCCGGGTCCGGGTTGTTGACCAGGGCTCCCAATGCAACTCCGAACGGTTGGTTGTTGACGTTGTGCACCATCACCGACACCGTGTACTCGTCAAAGGTCTGGTTGAAGCTCAGCGCGGCGACCTGGATCAGCACCGGATTCAGCAGCGGAAATGTGACCAGCAGAAACCGCCGGATCCGGCGTGCTCCCAGAGACCTCGCCGCCTCGTCGATGGCCGGATCCAGTCCGGCATAGGCCGCCCGAAGGAACCGAGACGCCAGCGGCAGCAGCAGGACGACGTAGGCCAGCGGCAAGATCCAAAAGCCCCCGACGAGCACCGCTCCTCCGACCAGGATTGACGTGTCACCGAATGCCAGCAGCAATCCGAGCGCAATCAAGACACCGGGCAGGAAATGCGGCAGGAACAGGGATATCTGCAGCGCGTCGGTGGCACGGTTGCGGTACCGGTGTGCGAGGTGGGCGACGAGCATCCCGATGAGCAGGGCGATCGGGATGGCGATCAAGCACAGCTGCAGTGACGTCACCAGCGGCTGGCTCACGTCGCCCGTGGTGAGCACGCGGATGTAGTTCTCGAGCGTCAGCGGGCCGACAAGCTCGCCGTTGCGGACCACCTCGGCTGGCAACAACGACAGCATCCCGGTGACCAGCAAGGGAGCTAGATTGACGACCGCCAGGATGTACCCGATGGCGTGCGCCGTGACTCGGATGAAGGGGTTGTGCAGCCGCACCCGTTGGAACGGCTGCGGCATCTTGCTCATGGAGGCGGGATGGGCGCGTCTCTCCAAGCGCAAGGCCCACAGCATGACAGCCACAGTGACCGCGCCGAGCGCAAAGCCCAGCAGAGCTGCCATGTCCGATCGTCCCAGGCCCGTCAGTGTCGAAATCAGCGGGCCGACCATGGTGAAGCCGCCTCCGCCGAGAATGTGCGGTGCGGCGAACGATCCCAGCGACATGATCAGCACCAGCAGTGTGCAGGCGCCGATCGTCGGCCGCAGCACCGGCACCACGACCCGGAGAATCGCCCGGACCGGATTCATCCCCAGCGACCGCGCCGCCTCGACCATCGAGAAGTCCACCCGCCGGATCGCCGGCCGCAGGAACAGGAAGTGGAAACCGGTCAAGGTGAACGTGTGCACCACGATTACTGCGGCCATACCGGAGAACCAGTCAGCAGGCACCGCCGGCACGACCGACCGGATGGCTTTGGTCAGGACGCCATTCGCGCCGTACACGGTTTCGTAACCGGTCACCGCAGATACGGACCCGAAAACGAGTGGCACGGCGTAGGCGAGGAGCAGCACCCGCCGGCCGGCGAGGTCGACTGCCTCCAGCAGAAACGTCTGCGCGACCCCGACGACGTTGGTGGTGACCACCGAGATCACGGTGACGATCAGGGTGTCCCGCAATGCACGCTGGACCCGCGCAGAACTCATCAGATCAGCCACCACCGACCCGACGTCGCCGTCCTTCGGGAACAGCAATTCCCGAAGGATGCTGTAGTACGGGACGTACAGGAACGTCACCACGAACCAGGCCACGAGCAGCAGACCTGCCAGCAGCACCACCCGCCCGCCGCACCGCGTACTCCATGGCGAGATCAATTGGCCCCTCCTGCGCTCAACCACATCGCGTTGGAGCCATCGAATCCGCAGCTGACCGTCTCTCCTGGCCGCCATCGCCCGTCAGCATGCGAACCGACCAGCGAGGTGATCCGGGCACCGCCGACGTCGACCACGTACTCGGTCAGCAGACCGAGGAACGTGACATCGGTGACGACTCCCGGGCTCGCGTGCTCGGTGACCGGGTGCTCGGTCAGCCGGATGCATTCCGGGCGCACGTGCACCTGTCGATCTCCAGCGTCCGGCCGACGCAGCCCGAACCGAAACGCGGTGTCCGTGTCCAGCACATTCGCCGAACCGACGAATTGGCACACGTAGGAGTTCGCGGGGTTGTGGTACAGATCGCGAGGTCGATCCAGTTGATCGATCCGGCCCTCACACAGCACCCCCACCCTGTCGGACAGCGCGAGCGCCTCCTGCTGATCGTGAGTGACGTACATCGTGGTGATGTTCAAGTCCTCGTGCAGCCGCTGTATCTCTGCCCGTAATCGCACCCGTAGCGTGGCGTCGAGGTTCGACAGGGGTTCGTCCATCAGGAGTACGGACGGACGGGTCACCAGTACGCGTGCGATGGCCGTCCGCTGCTGTTGTCCGCCGGACAACTCCGCGGGCCGCGAGGAGGCATGTGCCGACAATCCGGTCATCGCGAGTGCTTCTTCGACCCGCTCAGCGGTCTCTGACTTGTTCACCCCACGGCTGCGCAACCCGAAGGCCACGTTCTTCCAGACCGTCATGTGCGGAAACAGCGCGTAGTTCTGGAACACAAACCCGATACCGCGATGTTCTGGATCGAGGCGCGTCACGTCCCGCCCGTTGATCACGATGCGCCCCTGGGACGCCGCCACGAACCCGGCGACCGCGCGCAACAGCGTCGACTTGCCGCACCCAGACGGTCCCAACAGTGTGAGGAACTCCCCGGGCTTCACCGTCAGGTCGACGTCGCGGATCACCTCGTGGGTGCCATAGCGGATGGTCAGCCCTTCGATCGAAATCATCTCGGCAACCTCACCCCTGGAGTTCCAGCTGGATTTTCTCCAGCCACGCTGGCAACTTCCGGGCCACCACGGACCAATCGATGTCCTGCTTGCCCACCTGGGCGAGCGCCGCCGCCTCCGGCAACTGCCGGACCGCGTCGGAGTTCAACGGGGTGTCGTTGTTGGTCGTCTTGACGAAGCCCACCTGGAAATTCGCTGAACCGAACCAGTCGATGAACTTCTGGGCTTCGAGCTGCCGCTTGGTGTCTTTGACCGTCCCGATGCCGGTCGACACAAACGGCGTGCCGCCCGGTGTGTTGACCACTTGCATGGTCAGCTTGTTGTCGGCGGCACCGGTCTGCACACCGCCTAGCCAGTTCACCACGATCGGTGTCTGGCCACTGGAAACCATGCCCCAGTCGAATTTCTTGCCCTCCGGCAACGGCAACGCGTTGCTGAGCACCTTCGACACAAGATCCCACCCCTGCGGCGAGACCTCGCCCGTCTTGTGGTCGGCGTAGCGCCACAACAAGCCCACCACGACAGCCTGACCGGTCTGCCCGGTCAGCCCCGGGAGGACGAACTTGTTTTTGTACTGCGGTTTGGCCAGGTCCTCCCAGCTCATCGGTGCCTCGGTGGCACCCATCTGCGCGGTGTTGTAGGCGAGCACGATCGGCGTCTGTGTGAGCAGCGAAAATTCGTGGCTGTTGCCGCGGAAGTTTGCCGGGATTTGATTCGCCCACGCAGGCGCGTATGGTTCCAGCACCCCCTCGGCGGCCACCTGGTGCAGTTGCGCCTCACCCAAACCCAGCACGACGTCGGCCTGCGGGTTGTTCTTCTCCGACACCAGACGGGTCTGTAATGCGCCGCCACCGCCGGTCACCAGCTTGACATCAATTCCGAGCTCACTCTTGGCGTGCTCGGTGATGTATGTGCCTCGTTCACCATCGCCCTGCGGCGTGTACACCACCAGCGGGCCGTCGGAGACCGAGCTTGTCCCGCCGCCGGGGGCACATCCGGTCAGCGCCGCGACTCCCACGCTAAGAACTCCGAGCAAGGTGATGAGCTTCGAACTTTTCATGGAGACCTCTCCAAGTCAGTAGCCGTAGCCAGCGTGCGGCCTGGTGAGAACTCTTGTGCCCGTCCCTGACATTTGCGGAAACATCGAAGGTCTGGGATGCAAACCAGCCGGGAACGTTCCCTGCGGAGTCCGGGAACGTTCCCGGAATCCTGCTGCACGGGTCACCGCAATCGAAGAACAGTGCGCACGTGCGGGACTCGGGATCCTCGTCACCACCACGGCCCGGTGGGGCCGCTGCGTCGAAAGCGATGCAGGGGCACGGCATCTCAGTCGAACGACGAGAAGGTGGCTGGGTGATAATCCAACCCGCCAAAGTCGATCGTCCGAACAGGGGATCAGCGTTTCGGCGGGACGGTGGTTCCACGCACGACGAGTTTGGTGCGAGCGCCACTTCGTCGCCTGGCACGGCTCCAGGCAACGCCGAGGCAGCTCAGCGCACTCACACGTCAGCGACAGCGGCGACGGCCCGAGCGATCACGCCGGCAATGCGGGCAGGCTGAGTGATCAGCGCCAAGTGGTCTGCGTTCTCGCGATGCACCCACCAGCCTCGACGTTCGGCCTCCTCCGCCGCTCCGGTGTACGCCTCACTCAGGCACACGTAGGCACAGCGGGTGGCGGACCAACCGGGCGCATT
This sequence comes from Saccharopolyspora pogona, assembly GCF_014697215.1. GTDB lineage: Bacteria > Actinomycetota > Actinomycetes > Mycobacteriales > Pseudonocardiaceae > Saccharopolyspora > Saccharopolyspora hattusasensis. Next base: position 2,367,017 of record NZ_CP031142.1, on the reverse strand, counting down.
CGGTGCTGGTTCCTCAAAATAGGCCACTGGCACTGTCGGAAGCTCGGCGATGAACCGTTCTCGCAGACCTGCATCGGGCACCAACGTGTCAAACACATCGGATGGAAACCACTTATTCCATGGGGGAAGCCGTCCAGCACGAGTCGGACCGGCCAACTGCTCGCGCAGTTGAGTAGGGGCGGTGTCGAACCAACTGCTACCCGGATGCGGAAGCAACGCGTCCACGAAGACAGCTCCGCGCGCGTCGTCTCCGACTACTTCAGCGATGGCGGGCAGCAGTGCACCAGCGCCGCTATGACCGACCAACACCACGGGGCCATGAGCTCCGTATAGGTCGAGAGCTCGGGCGGCGGCTTCAGCGAACTTCCGATAGTACGGCGGATGGTCGTCGACGACCGCCGTCAGCGATGGCACGACGACGTGCTGGCCCTCGTGCCGCAGCTGCGCCGCCGTCAACTCCCAGGTCAACGGACCTACAAGCGGACTATGGACAAGCAAGAGCGCAGGCACGAGCGAATCCATGAACCCATTCTGCACATCGACGATTCCAGGGCCACCGCTGGCTTTATCGTCGTGGCGTTCCAACAGCAGGCAGCCTTCAAGCCCACCACCAGGGAGGTCAAACCCACACGATTATGACATCAACATTTCCTGACGAGGCACTAGCCCTCAAATAAGCGAGTCGGTCTCTGTGGGGCGGTGGTAGCCGAAATGATCACGTTGGCGTGAGCGTGGGATACGCCGATGAGTGGTGGGGGACGTTGTGGGGCTCGTATGGGCCGGTGTCGTGGCGCTCGGGTGGGTGCTGGGCGCCGATTTCGGGGTTCGGGCAGGCGTTGTCGCCACCGCGGGTGCGCGGTGGTCGGGTGTGAAGTCTGGTAACCGGTGGTGGGTTAGCCGAAGCGGGTGCGTTCGATGGTGTTCCAGGTGCTGAAGAGTCGGTCCAGGCTGGGTTGGTAGCCGATGAGCCGGATGGTGATGCTGCGGGCGTGGCGGATGACCATGGCGGGGATGAGGATGATGTGGTGGAGGAAGCGGCGGAATTCCATGCGGATGTAGTCGCGCCGGTGGTGTTTTCGGTGCATCATCATCGCGAACCAGGATTTGATGTTCCACGCGAGCGCGGCGATGACCATGTAGGCCCAGTTGGAGATCAGGTCGTATAACGGTACCCGCAGGGCTTGGATGCCGGATTTGAGTTGTCCGATGATGTTTTCCTGATCGCAGCGGTCGCCTGCGCAGGCCACCACCTCGGCGGCGGTGAGGTCGGTGCGGGTGGTGATGTAGAAGAAGTAGCGGATCTCGTCGAACAGGACCTGTTCGCCGCGGGTTTTGCTGATGTTCTTGCGCACCGCGACCACTTGGTAGGGCCGCCGGCATTTGCCGGGCTGGTAGGTGAACTCGGCGACGTCCTCGTGGTTGAGTTCGAGGTTGACATACCCGCGTTCGGTGACGATCCGCTGCTTGTGGTTCTCCCTGCGGGCACGGGTCCCTCCGGTGCGCGGCTCGTAGGCGGCGGGCCGCTGCAGCCGGCTCCAGCAGGCCTCGTCGAGCGCTTCGGCGCGGGAGCGCAGCGCGGCGTTGTTGTCCATGCCGAAGACGAAGTCAACCTTCTCGGCCCAGCGGTCGAAGTGCGCGGTCAACGAGAAGTCGGTATCCCCGCGCAGGCACACCCGCTCGGCGTGCGGGGCCACCAACTCGATCGCCTTGTCGATCCACTGCGCCGCGCCCTGATGGCTGGGCGCGTTGCCGGGCCGGTTGACCAGATACAGCACTTCCTTGGTGTTGGCCAGCGACACGATCAGCGGCGCATACCCCCAGATTCCCTTGTAGGAAATGTCCATCCCGGCCTTGTGCTCCCCGCCGGTGGGCACGATCGTGCCGTCGACGTCGAGGTAGGCGATCGGACCCAGTAGGTCTCGTCCCCGCCCCGTCCACAACTGCGGGCGCACCGCGTTGATCGCCTCCATCAACGCCACCACGTCATCCTTGGCGAACCGACGGCAGAAGTCCCCCGCCGTGGTCGGATCCGCCGATCAGGTCCGCGCCCAGCGCGTTCATGTAGGCGGTGTCATGCCGCAGCCGCTCGATGTCCTCCAGCCGGGTGCCGCCGCAGGCCACGTTGTAGGCGAGGTTCAACACGTGATCGGACTCATGGTAGGGCAGGTGCACCTTCAACAACGCCAGACTGTCGTTGATCCGCTCGGCCAAACCGAGCTTGGTCACCAGTCGGTGCACCGCCGCGATCCCGCCGAAGCACGTGGCGTCGACGTTCCCGCCGATCTCGTAGCTCACCGTGCCCGAGTGCAGCATCGGCTTGGACTGCGCGCCCCAGTGTCCCGCACGTGCATGCCGGGCCGCCACCTTGCGCCGTCGGCGTGCCGCGTTCCGCCGACTCTGCTCGTGCGGTATCTTCTTCACCACAAAGGCCTTTCCTCTTGGGATGCGTTGGAGTCGCAAACCCAAGCAGGATAAGGCCTTTGCCTTATCTCAGGCCGGATCTACCCACCCGACACGCTTGATGAAGGACTAGCTGACCTCGCCGCCTGCGGAGTGCTGGAGCAGCTCCCTGTTCAGTTCGATCTGATCTCGGTCTGCCGAGCACGCGGCCCAAGGATAGGTCGGCGGGCCTTCGTCGGTGCAAGGACGCCGCGGCTACCAGGCCAGAACGCGATAGATCTAAATCTAGAGGCGTCTATTCCGGTGGGTTGAGGGGCCACGCGGTTTGGTAAGTTCGGAGCCATGGTGACGAGCAACGACGTGGCGCGGCACGTCGGATTGTCACAGACCACGGTTTCGCGTGCTCTGCGTGGCGACGCCTCGGTCACTCCGAAGACCCGTGACCGAGTGCTCGCGGCGGCTCGCGAGCTGGGTTACGTTCCGCACTCGGCCGCGCGCACACTCGTGACCCGACGTTCCCGTGCTGTCGGTGTGGTCGTGGCTGACCTGTCGAGCCCGATCTACCCGGTCATCGTGGAGAGCCTGCAAGGTCGTCTGGACGAGTGCGGCTACCGGATGATCCTTATCCGGGACCCCGATGAGCCTGGATTCGAGAACGCTACGGATGTTCTCACCAGCGCAACCGTGGACGGCATGCTTTTCGTTTCTGCTCGTGACAATTCCGCGGCGGTGCGCCTCGCGACGGAGCGCGGCGTGCCGGTCGTCCTGCTCAGCCGCGACGACTCAAGTGTGACCACGGACGTCGTCCTTTCCGACGACCGTGCCGCGGGTGAGCTCGTTGTCGCCCACCTCGTCGAATGGGGCCACGAGCGGATCGGGGTGCTGTCCACGCCTCGAGACCGTTCCAACGGTCGCGACCGTGAGGACGGGGTGCGGGAGGCCCTACGCCGACGAGGGATGCAAGTACGAGAGGAATGGATCAAGCGGACGTCGTTTGGTCACGCCGACGCCGTTCGTGCGGCCTGCGAGATTCTCCGGGAGCCCGAGGCTCCGACTGCCCTGTTCTGCGTCGCGGACTCCTTCGCCTTCGCGGTGCTGGACGCCGCGCACCAGCTTGGTCTCCGCGTTCCCGAGGATCTCTCTGTCGTTGGTTTCGACGACTCCGAACCGTCGCGTTGGTCATTCGTGCGGCTGACCACGGTTCATCAGCCGATTCGGGAGATGTCGTGCGAGGCTGTGGATCGGTTGGTGAGCCGGATCGAGACCTCCGGTACCCACCAACCGACCACTCGCGTGTTCCCGGTCACGCTCCGGGAAAGAGCGACGGTAGCCCGTCCAGCACGCTGATCAGGCGGTGTTGCGGCCACCGCTGAGGTCGAGGGTTTGGCCGGTCATGTAGCTGGCCTCCGGGGAGAGTAGCCAGGCCGCGAGGGCGGAGAACTCCTCGGGGAGCCCGACCCGGCCCATCGGCACTTTTGCGAGCAGAGCCGCGTTGCGCTCGGCGCTGAGGTCGTCGAGCAGTCGGGTCTTCATCATCGACGGGGCGATGCAGTTGACCGTGACTCCATCTTGCGCGACTTCCTTCGCGGCGGTCTTGACCAGGGCGACCAGTCCGGCCTTCGACGCGGAATAGGCAGCCTGGTGCGGATTGCCCTCGCGGGCCGCGATCGAGGAGAGGATGGCGATCCGTCCGTAGCCCTGGTCTTGCAGCTTGGGAAGCAACGCGGCAAGTCCGTGCAGGCATCCGTCGAGGTTGATGTCGAGCACCCGCGACCAGCCCGCGACCGGCATGTCGGCGACGGTCGTCTCGGGGCCCTGGATGCCATGGGCGAAGAGCGCCCCGTCGATGTGGCCGTGCTGGTGCAGCACCTCGGCTGTCATGCGATCCCAGTCGTCACGCTTGGTGACATCGAGGGCGAGGCTGTGCTCGGGGGCGGACCCGTCGCCGCGCCCACCGGCAACGACGTCGGTGCAGATCACCGTCGCGCCCTCGCGCATCAGACGCTCGGCTGTGTTCGATCCGAGACCCCCCGCGGCCCCTGTCACAAGGAGGACCTGGCCGTCGAACCTGCCGGGCCAGAACGTCTCGGGGCTCGCCATGAGCGATCGGGAAGCCGTGCCGTCACTACGATTTGCGGTACTGGTCACGAGATTCCCTTCATCGCACTGTCGTTGTGGTCGAAGCGGGACACATATGCCCGGTGGAGCTGTTCGAAGTGCTGGGCGTGTCCGAACTCAGCACAACCGGCAACATCAGGCACCTCGATGCTGACCGGTGTTGCCGGGAAGGTCTCGAGGATGGTCCGGAGCGGGAAGCTGCCTTCGCCGGGGCTCTGTCGTCGTGAGCGTGATTCGAGTGGAAGTCGGTCGGCGCTGACTGTCTGTCCCAACGGCATTCGCTCCGGAACAGGCAGTGGGGGAGGCGTTTCGGGGCCGTCGCAGAGCTGGATGACGCGGAGCGCATCGGCCGGCACGTCCTGGAGGTCTTCAACTCGGCCGCCTGCGCGGACGAAGTGCAGTACGTCGAGCATGATGCCGCAGCCGGTCTCGCGTGAGAGCGCACAGGCGGCCGCGACCGTGTTGATCGACTGGTACGCGATGGGTTCGAGGCTGGGCTGGATGCCGTGGTCGCGGCCGTCGGCGACGAGTTCGGCGAGCGACTCCCTCAAGCGGTGTTGGTCGGCGTCGCCTCCGATCACGTTGAGCACTGTGGCGCCCAGTGCCGCACCTGCCTCGAGGGCGGGCAGCCACTGCTCGCGTCCCCGGGCTCCGTCGAGGGTGAACGCCTCGACGTCCAGCACGGTCACGCCTGTCTCGGCCATCGCGCGCAGTGTCTGCCGGGACATCGGGGACCCGGGGGTCATAGGGTAACGCTGCTCTCCTGGGGTGGCGGGAAAGACCCGGACGCCGACGGAGGCGAAGCCGGCGTCGGCCGCGTGCCGGACCAGGTCTGGTGGGGCTAGGTCGAGGGCTGACAGGTGTGCCACGCCCAGTGGCTTACTCATGAAATGAACGCTCCTGCGAGTTCGGGTATTGACGGGCGCGCAGACGGCTCGTACCGTCCTGCACAACCGAATGACTACGTAGTCATTCAAACACTCGACCTGCTCCGAGGCAACGGCGCACATCAGGAAGGTCAAGGCGAACAGCTCATGACGACGCACCCTTCAGGCCCCACCCCAGACGCCGGCGAGTCCGGTCCACTCGACGCCTCGACCCCGATGCGCCCTGGCACCGGCGATTCGGGATCCAAGCGCAGCGCCATGGCCAGCACGGTCGGAGCGATCGTGGATTGGTACGACTTCTTCCTGTACGGCACCGCTGCAGCAGTCGTGTTCGGGCCGCTGTACTTTCCGTCGGCGAACCCATTGGCCGGGCTTCTGGCGTCAATGGGGTCCTTCGCGGTGGCGTTTGTGTTCCGGCCGATCGGGGGCGCGGTCTTCGGGCACTTCGGCGACAAGGTCGGGCGGAAGAAAATGCTGGCCATCACCGTGCTGATGATGGGGCTGGCCAGCACCGGAATCGGCTTGTTGCCCCCGTACGCGGCGATCGGCCTCGCCGCTCCGGTACTGCTGGTCCTGTTGCGTGCGATTCAGGGAATCGCAGTAGGCGGGGAGTGGGGTGGGGCGGCCCTCATGGCAGTTGAGAATGCACCCCGGAGGAAGCGCAACTTCTTCGCCTCCGGCGTGCAGACCGGCTCGTTCATCGGCCTTCTACTCGGCACGGCTGCATTCAGCCTCGCTCGCGGTCTCACGACCGAAGAGCAGTTCATGGCATGGGGCTGGCGGATCCCCTTCCTGATCAGCATCGCGTTCGCCCTCGTGGCGTTCTGGGTCCGATCCGGTGTCCCTGAATCGGCGAAGTTCAAAGAGATCGCTCGGGAAGACCACAAGGCCCGCGCCCCCTTGGCGGTTGCGTTGCGGACCAGCCCCAAGCAGATCCTGGCCGTCATCGGAATGCGGATGGTCGACCAGAGCACCTTCTACATCGGCTTCACCTTCGCACTGGCCTACACCTCGAACTTCACCGACAACTCGCCCGCGAACGTCCTCACAGCCTCGATGATCGCGATGATCCTGGCCATTCCGTCACTGAGCCTGTGGAGCACGCTCGCGGACCGCTACGGGCGTCGGCCCTTCTACATCGCCGGTCCGATTCTCGCCACAGTCGCAGTGTTCCCCCTGTTCGTGTTCCTGGAGAACGGCTCACTCCTCGGCCTGACCTTGTCCTTCGTGGCTCTCATCAACCTCGGCCACAACATCTCCGCGTGCGTGCAGCAGACGTGGTTCACGGACTTGTTCGACGCCCGCATCCGGTACAGCGGCGCGGGCTTTGCCTACGCGCTCGCCGGGGCTGTCGGCGGCTTCATCCCACTGACCGCGACGGCGCTGCTCGCCTTCAATCTCGGCTGGTACCCCGTGGCCGGCCTCGTGACCGGGCTCTGCGTCCTCGCCGTTCTCGCTGCTCTGTGGTCCCACCGCTGGACCACGTCCGCAGGTGAGAGCTCCACGGCGTGACCGCCGACGAGTCTTCTCAGCCGGGCCGACCGGTGGCGCAGAACGACCACCGACAGCAATCACGATTTCCTGCCACATCTGGTAAGTCTGGAGAACTGCAACCGTGACCATGCCGACGAGCGCACCCGCCACCACCGACGTCATCATCGTCGGCTCCGGAGCCGGAGGACTGTCCGCCGCAGTGACGGCCGCGCAGGGCGGTCTACGGGTAACGGTGCTGGAACGTGCCGAGGTGTGCGGTGGCGCCACAGCGTGGTCGGGAGGCTGGATGTGGGTACCGGGCAACCACCTCGCCCGGGCGGATGGCGTCGACGAGGACCCGGCGGCCTTCCGCGCCTACCTCGCCGCCGTGCTGGGGGACGACCTCGACGAGGAACGTGTCGACGCGTTCCTCGACTCCGCTCCCCAGATGGCACGCTTCTTCCACGACAACACCGCACTCGCCTTCACACCCGGCGCCAAGATCTGCGACATCTACGGCGACCTTCCCGGAGCCGGGACGGGTCACCGCTCGCTCGCACCGGCGCCAGTAAACCTGCGTGAGCTCGGGCCGGACGTGGGCCGACTGCTCCGGCGTCAGCTGTATGAGACCTCGTTTCTGGGGCTTGGGATCATGGCCGGGCCGGATCTCGCCGGATTCCTGGCCGCAGCGCGCGGTGACGCCCGCGGCCTGGCACACGCGGTCCGCCGCGTCACGCGACACATTGCCGACCTCGCCTTCTACCGACGCGGGCAGCAGTTGGTGAACGGCACCGCTCTGGTCGGTCGCCTGCTGCGCGCGGCGCTGGACTTCGGCGTCACCATCCGCACCTCCAGCACAGTGACCAACATCGTGCGCAATGACGAGGATCGGGTGCTCGGGGTCGAGGTCACCACGCCCTTCGGTAAGGAACGCCTGCACGCGGAGCGAGGTGTCGTGCTCGCCGCAGGCGGGTTTCCTCACGACCGTGAACGGCGCCGTGCTCATTTCCCCACCGGGCCGGATCACAACTCGCTTGCCCCGGTCACCGCCGACGGCGCCGGAATCGACCTTGGCCAGGCGGCGGGCGGGCGTCTCCGCACTGATCTAGCATCGCCCGCGGCATGGTGCCCGGTTTCTCTGGTGCCCTACCGCTCCGGGCGAACGGGGGTGTTTCCCCACATCATGGACCGTGCCAAGCCCGGCAGTATCGGCGTCCTGCGCAACGGTCGGCGCTTCGTCAACGAGGCGAACGGCTACCACGACTACGTCACGGCCATGATCGCCGCGAGCTCGGACGGCGACCAGCCTGAGGCGTGGCAGATCGCGGACGCGCGCTTCGTGCGCCGCTACCCGCTGGGCATGGCCAAACCCCGCCCGGTCCCGCTGTTGCCCTATTTGCGCAACGGCTACCTCAAGCGTGGTCGGACCCTGGCCGAACTCGCCCACGCCTGCGGCATCGATGCCGCAGGCCTCCAGAGCACGGTCGCCTACTTCAACGAGCGTGCGCGGCAAGGACACGATCCGGAGTTTGGCCGCGGCTCCACCCCGTTCAACCGTTACGGCGGAGATCGTTCCACCGGCTTCCCGAACCCGTCGCTGGCGCCGATTGAGAAAGGCCCGTTCTACGCAGTCCGGGTCGTGCCGGGCAGTTTCGGGACCTTCGCGGGCTTGGCCACCGACGCCCACGCTCGAGTGCTTGACGATGACGACAAGGCCATTGCTGGCCTGTACGCGGTGGGTTGCGATCAGGCGAGCGTCATGGGCGGGCACTATCCGGCCGGTGGCATCAATCTCGGACCGGCCATGGTCTTCGGGTGGATCGCCGGCATGGATCTGCTCGAACTTCCGAGAGGCGGTTCCCGCGTCAATCAAGTTGGAGGCTGATTCCGCCGAGATGTGGAGGAGTGTTCGGCCGGTCGGCATGTCACCGAGCGAGAGTCGGCCCCTCGACGCTCCGCTTCGCGCGGATCCGTGGCTGACGTTCTGCCATCGGACACATTGACTTTCGACGACCATCCACTAGTGTCCTGCGCCGGAGATTCGTTGACAATATGATCGGAGTGACTCCAAGATCTCGTCAGCGCTCTTCGTCCAGATGAACGGCCGGGGATCGTTGTTCCACTCGTCGATCCAGTTGCGGATATCGGCCTCGAGTGCCTGGACGCTGGTGTGCACGCCGCGTTGCAGGAGTTTGGTGGTCAATTCGCCGAACCAGCGTTCGACCTGGTTGATCCAGGACGATCCGGTCGGGATGAAGTGGATTTGGAATCGGGGATGCTTCGCTAGCCATTTCTGGATGATCTCGGTTTTGTGGGTGGCGTAGTTGTCACAAATGACATGGACGCCTAACTCCGCCGGTACGGTTTTGTCGATCTTGGTGAGAAATTTGCGGAACTCGACCGAGCGGTGCCGGCGGTGCAGCGAGGAGATGACCTTGCCGGTGGCGATGTCGAAGGCGGCGAACAGGCTGGTGACGCCGTGACGGACGTAGTCGTGGGTGCGCCGCTCGGGCATGCCGGGCATCATCGGCAACACCGGCTGGGACCTCTCCAGCGCTTGCACCTGGGATTTCTCATCGGTGCACAGAACCACTGCGTTCTCGGGCGGGTTCATATACAGGCCGACGACGTTACGGACCTTCTCGATGAACTGCGGATCGGTAGAGAGCTTGAATGTGTCGGCCAAGTGGGGTTTAAGGTTGAACGCTTTCCAGATCCGTCCCACGGTCGATTTACTCAGCCCGGAACGCTTCGCCATCGATGTACGCGACCAATGCGTCGCGTTGTTCGGTTTCTCTTCCAACGTCGAGACGACCACCTTCTCCACCTGTTCGTCGGTGATCTTCCGCGGCGCGCCTGGGCGATCCTCGTCGACCAACCCCTTCAGTCGTCGCTGGACAAACCGCGACCGCCACTTGCCCACCGTCGGCCGCGACACCCGCAACTTCTCGGCGACATCCACATTGGACAAACCATCGGCGCATGCCAGCACAATCCGACACCGCAACGCCAAAGCCTGCGAACTCTTCGCCCGCCGAGCCCAACGCTGCAACGTCGAACGCTCATCGTCGGTCAGCACCAACTCAGCCTTCGGCCGCCCAGTCCTCGCCATTCCCGCAGTATAGCCATTTCGACCATGAATTTCCGGTGCAGGACACTAGCAACATCGCACATACGTCTCGTCTTTGGCCTGGCGATCCGCCCGCGCCAGCGGTGTAAACACCCAGCTCGATCGAATGCTTTTTAGTCAGGTATTGGAGGTTGTGGTTTCGCTTGGGTTAGCGGTCGGGGTGTTGGTGCTTGCTACGCCAGTTGCGTTGGCGGGTCCTGAGTCGCCGTCGGTGCCGCCGGAGCAGGTGCGTCCGATGCCGGATAAGAGTATCGCGTTTTATGTTGGGAAGAACCGGAGTGAGAGCGGTGCGACACTGCTGGGCGGGTTCGGTCACGAACCGTCTGCGTCTGGTCACTGTGACCAACCCATGTTTCACACCAACGCTTGATCTTGGGTTTTAACCTTTGGGTGTTGTTGTGGCCCCGGTTGATCATGGGAACAGCCCTTGGGTGATCATGCTTCTGACGAAAGAAGAAGATCAACCAAGGGCTGTCGTGATCAGTGTGCAGGATGACCGCCAGGCGGTCGAGTTCGGGGCTGTGACCGGGTTCCGGGATGGGTTTTACCGGTGTCTGTCGGCTCGGGCGGATGCGTTGTTCGTGCTCTGCGATGCGGTGTCCTGCGGTGAGCGGCCGGTGACCTCGTTGGTGGAGTTGTCGCTGTCGCCGGTGTTCCGGCGGGGGCATGGCGCGTTGTACGACGCGTTGGCGGCCGGGGAGATCGACGCCGCCGGGGTATGGGATGTGCTGGTGGATGGGTTGCCTGCCGCGGCGGACGAGGGACCGCTTCTGTTCACCGCTGATGTGACCGTGTGCCCGCGACCGGATGCGGAGTGCTCGGCGGATCGCGGTCACTGTCATACGTCGTGTCGCTGTGACGGTGACCGTAAGACGATCCCTGGCTGGAACTATGCGTGGCTTGCGGGCATCCAGTGGGGTCGTTCGTCGTGGGTGTCGCCGGTGGATGCGGTCCGGATGGATCCCGACGATGATCTCGTGGCGGTGACCGCCGCCCAGATCCGGGAGTTGGCTACTCGTCTGCGCGCCGCCGGGCGCACGGGTGGAGCGGGCCGCCTTCCACCGATGGTGGTGATGGACTCTGGTTATCCGGCTACCGCGATGACCGACGCGGTGTCTGATGTGGACGTGCAACTGCTGATCCGTCTCGACCGTGACGATCGGGTGTTTCACCGCCCACCGCCGCCGCGGGTGCCTGGCAGGACCGGGCGGCCACCGAAATACGGCGCCCGCTTCGAGTGCGCCAGCCCCACCAGTTGGCACACCCCGGACGCCACGCTGACCGTGGACACCGACCGCTACGGACGGGTTGAGGTGCATGCCTGGTCCGGGCTGTCGCCGAAGATCCAAGCCCGCGGCTGGTTCGCCGACCGTAGCGAACTACCCGTGGTCACCGGCACGGTCGTGCACGTCCGCGTGGAACACCTGCCCGACGGACGCGCCCCGCACAAGGACCTGTGGCTGTGGTGGGCCGCCCCCGAGGGCGTCCCACTGGATCTGGACATGCTGTGGCGGGTCTACCTACGGCGGTTCGACATCGAGCATTTCTTCCGTTTTGCCAAGTCGACCTTGGGCTGGACCGCGGCGAAAACCCGCACACCCGCCCAGCAGGACCGGTGGACCTGGCTGACGATCGCCGCCTACACCCAACTCAGACTCGCCCGCAACCTCACCACGGACCTGCGGCGTCCCTGGGAACGACGCCCCGAGCCAGACCGGCCGTTAAGCCCGCACCGGGTACGCCGCGGGTTTCGCCACATCCATGATCGTCTCGGGACCCCCGCGCGTGTGCCGAAACCCACCCGGCCCGGCCCAGGGCGGCCCCCAGGCTCCCGCTCCGGTCCTGCTCAACGCCATCCCGTCCGCAAAAAAACCGAAAAAACGGACACCCGGCAACCCGCCGGAAAGAAGCAAGCAGGTTAAAACCCAAGTTGATGAACTGACGATGAGGCACACACGAACACCGGTGTGCACGGCGCGGACTGCCTCGCTTGGAGGCCGACCTGATCACGATCGAGGTGTGCGAGATCCGCTATGCGAGGTCCAGGAGGTGATCAACATTTGGGTGTTCCCAGTGGGCCTGCCACAACTGTGCCTCAGCGGCCCGGTGACCGCATCGCCGAGAGCCGGTGGGCGGTGACACAGTGGTCTGGAGCCCGTCGGTGCCCACCGCGCTGATTTCCCTGTCGGCCAAACACCGTCTCGCCCGGGTCTGCGACGAGTCCGGTGTTTCCGAGGACGTCCACAAGCTTGTGCTCGGCGCTCGCGGCGTCGGCGAGCAGCTGGTCGACAATCCCGCGGCGGCGGTGGCCAGTGCGACAGGGTCGACCCGGATGGGGCGGGAGGTTGGGCGGCGGGGCGCACGCGGTTCTCGAACTCGGCGGCACCAATGCGGCCACCCAAGCCAGCTTGTCGCAGCGGACTGGACTCTCTCGGCGCTGCTCTTTGGCGGCATGACTGGGGTTTCTGGCGGTCATTGTTGCGCGTGGTCGGTGACCCAGGTGGCGATTTGCAGGCGGGAGGTGAATCCGAGCTTGACGAGAATGTGCTCGACGTGGGTTTCCGCCGTGCGTCGGGAAATGACCAGACTGGCCGCGATCTCCTTGTTCGACTTGCCTTTCGCGATGAGGCTGGCGACTTCGCGTTCCCGCTTCGTCAGCGTCGACTCGGCTACGGGCACCTGCCGTGCTTCACGGGCGGGTGAAGGAGTTGTCGTCTCGCCCAGTGCATAGGAGATCGTCTCCTCCCGGGTTATCAGTGCGCCTTTCTGGCCGGCGGCCTCGAATGCTGCGTCGCCGAGTCGTTCGCGGACCTGTTCGTGCGCCTGTGCGCGCCAGGACAGCAGAGTCTCGGCGCCGAACAACGGAGTGCCGATCAGATCCCACAGTTTTCCGAGCGCGCCAAACAACACGCCAGCACGTTCGGAGTCCCCTTGAGTGGCCGCCACCCAGCTCAGCAACTCGACGCAGCATGCGATGCCGAGCATGTCCTCAAGATCCTGCTTGGCATGAAGTGATGCCGACACGTGTAGGGCTGTCTCGGTGGCATTGCCCGCCGCCCACCAAGAGACTCCGACGTTCCACTCCGTCCAAGACAGTGCCCAGAGCTCTCCGAGCGGGGTGCAGACGGACTCGCACTCGCGCAGGAACTCCATGGCCCGGTCGACGTCTCCGCGCAGGCCTGCCCTTTGTGCCTGCACGGCGAAGACGATCAGCGCCGGGGTAGTCCAGTGGGCAGAAGCGCGGTGGCGGGCCAGGGCCTGGTCCAACAGCGGGCCTGCCCGGGCGAGGTTGTCGTCCCACATCTCGGTGTCGCCGAGAAACTGGAGCGCATAGGTCAACTCGGTCTCATTGCCCAACTGCTGGGCGAGGAAGCGGCTGTCGTTGAGCAGGGACAGCGAGCCGGCGCGGTCTCCGTGGAGGTGGGCGAGCCAACCGTCGATCCACAGTGCCCGGGCCCGCTCGCTGCTCGGTTCGGTGTCTGCGGCCAGCGCCCGGTCCAGCCAGCGGCGGCCTTCCCTGGCGTAGTCGAACCCCAACCACAGGAACCACAGGGCGGCTGTCATCCGCAGTGCCGTCCGCGCCTGGCCAAGAGTGGTCAGGCAATATTCCAACGCAGCCCAGAAGTTGGGGCGTTCGATGCGCAGGCGTTTGACCCAGTCGGCTTGTGCGGGGCCAGCGGAGCCGGCGTCGGACTGTTCGGCCAGAAGTAGGTAGTAGTCGCGGTGTCGGCGGCGTAGCGAGCTTTCCTCACCCGCTGCGGAGAGTTGCTCCTGGCCATACTGGCGGATGATCTCCAGCATCCGGTATCTGCTCCGCGGGTGTTGCTCGACGGAGGCGAGGATTGACTTGTCGATCAACCCGGCGATGCCGGTAAACACGTCATCGGTGGTCAAGCCGTCGTCGGCGCAAACGTGTTCGGCGGCGTCGAGGTCGAAGTCTCCGGCGAACACCGAGCAGCGAGCCCACAGCTGCCGCTCCTGGTACGTGCACAGGTCGAAGCTCCAGTCGACGGCGGCCCGCAGGCTCTGGTGCCGCGGACCGTCCGCGTGGTGCCTGCTGGTGAGGAGCTGAAAGCGGCTCTCCAGGCGGTCGAGGATTTCCTCGACTGACAGCACGCGCACGCGTGCTGCGGCGAGCTCGATGGCCAGCGGCACGCCGTCCAACCGCTGGCACAACCTGGCCACGGCGATCTCGTTGTCCTTGGTCAACGAAAATCCCGTTGACACTGCCGCGGCCCGGTCCTCGAACAACCTCAATGCCGCGTGATCCCGGGGCGGGGTCTCATTCGTGGCTTGCGAGTCCTCTGCGGTGGGCAGGGAAAGGGGTGGCACCCGCAAGATCTGTTCCCCGCTAGTCCCGATGGGCTCTCGGCTGGTCGCAAGCACGCGCAACCCTGGGGCGGCGGATAGCAGCGTGGTGATCAGGTGACCGCACGAGTCCAACAGGTGCTCGCAGTTGTCCAACACGAGCAACAGGTGCCGGTCGACCAGATACTCCGTCAGTACAGTGTCCAGGTCCCGCATCGACCGGTCCTGGAGACCGAGTGCACCTATCACGGCGTGCGGAACCAGCGAGGGGTCCTGAACATCTGCGAGCTCCACCAGGTGTGTTCCGTCGGGGAAGGCTCGACGCAAGGTGTGCGCCACGTGGAGCGCTAGCCGCGACTTCCCTATGCCACCGAATCCCGTCAGGGTCACGAGCCGTGAGTCGGAGAGCGCTCGTTTTACGTCCGTTATCGCCTGGCGGCGCCCCACGAAGCTCGTCAGTTCGTGGGGGAGACCGCTGGCTTGATGGCGGACGCCCTGCGTCATTGGTCACCGCTCATTATCCGGAACCGCACTATCTATCCTAGAACGGTTCACGGGGTGTCGGTTGCGTCTTGCTCGTCATCGGAGGTCGGCACGAGCACCCAAGTGGTTTCCGGCAGATCTATTTGAGGGGCATTTCGGAGCAACGACAGTGTGCGCAATGGTGAGGCGCGTTGTCAGTGGTGCGCATGGTTCGCTTGTGCTGGTACATGTCCTGGTTGGCGTTGTGGAGAAGCATTTCAGGCCGGGGCGTGAAGTCTTCCGTGGTGGCGAGGCCAACGCTGATCTCGGGACCGACCGAGGTGTTTTTGCGGGCGGCCGTGCGTGCTCTCGCACGGACGGGTGTCCGTGGGGTCGTGAGTGGCAATGCCGGTTCTTACCGGAACAATCGCTCACGACCGGTGTCTCTGGGTCGTGAGTGGTGCTGCCGGTTCTTGCCGGTGTCATGTCTCGGTAGATGTGTCAATCCCCGGACACGCCTAACCCACGGAAGAAGCAGAAGGGCCTAAAACAGGTCTATTAAATCGCAAGGCGTGGCTAATAAGAAAGAAGTTGAGGTGGCGGAGTAGTACAACAACCGCCGGCTCCTGCGGAGTAGATCACCGACCGAGTTAGATCCTTCGGTCCGCAGTCCGGGACCCGGTCAGCTCGTGGTAGCAGAGGGTGTGGTCGAGCTCGCTGGCCTTGGCCGGTGGTAAACCGGTCTGACATGTTACATGTGGGCTATGATGGGGCTGGGCGGAAACGACCGCGAAGAGTTGCGTGAGGGGTTTGCATGAGTCGTGCTCAGTCGACGTCGGCCACGGATGGTGCGAGTGGATTTCGCCCTGTCGAGCGGGTGAGTCCGACGGACCAGGTTCGCGAGCAACTGCTCGCGGCGATCGAACGCGGCGACTTTCTGCCCGGCTCGGCGTTGCCGTCGGAGCGGAAGCTGTGCGAGATGTTCCGTGTCAGCCGGGTGGCGGCGCGTGAAGCTCTCGCTGGCTTGGAGGCGATGAAGCTCATCGTCATCCAGCATGGGCGCGGGGCGTTCGTTCGGGAGAACGTCAACGTCCAGTACGCGGGACCGTTCGCGGAGTACCTCAGGCTGCAGCGCACGGAGCTGATCGAGTTGTTGAAGGTGCGCGGTGCCTTGGATGCTCTCGCCGCTGAGGAGGTCGCCGTTCACGGATCAGACGTCGATATCGACGAGATCGAACACGCGGCTGAGGATTTCGCGCGCGTCGCCGAGGCGGAGCAGCGCAACGTCTCCGAGCTTGCGCGACTCGACATCGCGTTCCACCTGTCCATCGCCAACGCCAGCGGCGGAACGCTCCTGCCGAACCTGCTCGCCGAACTCAACGATGTACTCAAAGAATCCCGTAGTGCGACCCTGTCCCGGGACGGCCAGGCCATCAAGTCAGTGAGCGAGCACCGTGCGATCGTCGACGCGTTGCGCAGCCGGGACGGAGCCGCGGCACGCCACGCCGTGGTCGGGCACATGTCGGGCATCCAAAACTGGCTGGAACAGCTCTCCGACGCCGACGACGACTAGCCGACCTCGCCAGGGATGGTGCTGTCATGGATAAGCAGTCGGCATAGCTCACGGGACATTCATCGCCAAGCCCACCGGTCGAGGTCTCCTTGTACTTTGAGCTTCATGTCGCGCCCGGTGGCGCGCATGGTGTCGATGACCTCGTCCAGGCTGACAAGGTGCGTGCCGTCGCCGCGCACAGCCATGCGGCTGGCAGTGATGGCCTTTCCGGCGTAGATGGCGCTGCGCCCGATGCAGGGGATCTGGACGAACCCGCTGAGGAGGGCGCAGGTGAGGGCGAGGCTGTGCGGCCGCCGGAGGCTTTCTCCCCCGTTGACAGCCTTCGTGATCAGGTTCACCCAGTCCTCGGCGTAGGCCGGATCGGATCCGGCGTCCTCTTGGCGAAGTACCGGCCCGGATGCCGGCCAGCCGCGCCTGCATTTCGTCCGGTGTGATCTGTACAGGCCGGTACTCCTCCAACCCGAGTAGCGCCGCCAACGTATACGGCCGAGGCGCGCCCGGCCGAGGCGTCGGGCGATTTCGCTGCGCCTGTTCATCACCTCCATTCCGGTTTCGCTGGCCGTATCGGTGGTTAGGTCATTCGTACAGATTCGTCGTTGTGGGCACGGACGCGTGGAGACCGGCGCGCCGCACGATCGCCTCGGCCCGCTTCCTGGCCTCAGCTCGCAGTTCGGTCTCGTCGATCGTGGTCACCTTGCCGTCGGCGAACAGCCGGTGGCCGGCCACCCAGGTTTGCGCGATGCTGGCCGGGCTCGCCGAGTAGACCAGTGCCTGCAGCGGATCGCGATAGGGAATCCACTCGTGGTGGTCGAGATCGAACAGGACGAAGTCGGCCTGCTTGCCCACCTCCAGCGAGCCGATCTCGTCGTCCCACCCGAGCGCGCGGGCGCCGTCGATGGTGCCCATCCGCAGTGCCTCCCGCGCGCCCAGGATGGTCGGGTCCATCCGCGCGTCCTTGAACAGGCCGGCCACCAGATGGATCTGCCGGTGCAGATTCAGGTTGCCCGAGGCGGACACACCGTCCGTGCCCAGCCCGACGGCGACCCCCGAATGCATCATCTCCGGGTACTTGCCGATGGCAGTGGCGCCCTTGGCCAGCTTCAGCGAACTGGACGGGCAGAACGCCACTGACGTGCCGTGCTCGGCGAGCGAGGCGACCTCGTGATCAGTCAATGCGGCGGCGTGGGCGAGCACCAGGTTGTTGCCGAGACCCGCATTGCGTTCGAGCCGGGTCACCGGCCAGCAGCCGTAGTTCTTCTCGCTGAGCTGGGATTCCTCGATCGATGACGCGATGTGGTAGGTGGTGCCCACGCCGAGGCGTTCCGCCAGCTCCCGGGCGCCGACGTGGAGTTCCAGGCTGCACGGTTCCTTGCCTTCGATATTGACCCAGCAACGGATCCTGCCCCCGGCGTAGCCGTTCCATTTCCGTACCGCGTCCTCCAGCGCCTCGAGCGCGACAGTGTGGTTCGGAAAGAAGTGGTGCTCGATCATCTCCGGCGACCAACCGGGCGGGATCTGCGCGGGTTTGCGGTCGGCCGCGTGGCGTCCGACAATGCCTCGAATACCGATCTCGGCCGCGCCGCGCGCGCTCACCCCCGCATCATTCTGTGCGCCCATGTCCAGGAAGCAGGTTGTGCCGCTTCGCAACATTTCCGCAGCCCCTAGCCGGACGCTGACCTCTTCGTCCTCCGTGCGAACGTGGGCATAGAACGGCTTCGCCCAGTGGAACACCCACGCCCTGGTGGCCAGTACGTCGGGGAACACCGCGCGAGACAACGTCTCGGACAGGTGCACGTGCGAGTCGACCATGCCCGGCATCGCGCCGAATCGCCGGCCGTCGATCCGCTCGTCCACGCGGTCCTCGCCCAGTCGCGCGAGGACGGCTGCTGTCGGACCGACGTCAATGAGCCGGTCACCTTCGATCAGTAGTGCCGCATCAGACAGCACCCGGTCATCGGAGTCGACCGTCGCGACGAATTCCAGGTGCTCGATCAGCGTCCGCATGGCTCTCCTTGATGGCTCGCAAAGCTTGACAGCAGGGGTAGACATATCATATCTGTTGTAGGACCAGTTGCAAGGAGGGACCTGTGCCGAACGAGGTTGTGAGCAGGCTGGCCGCGCGTGTAGCCGAGGCTGGGCTTGATGCCCTGATTTGCCTTTCACCGGAAAACGTCGCGTACACGACGGGCTTCGTCGTTCCGTCCCACCCGCTGATGCGGTGGCGGCACACCGCATTCGTACTGGGCGCGGACGGTCGCTGCGCGGTGATGTGTGTGGACATGGAACAGAGCACCGTCGAGCAGGCGGTTGGCGAGGCATTGCCCGGTGCGCGGGTCTGGGCATGGCCGGAGTTCGGCGGAGAGGCTATGCACACGCTCGGCCAATTGCTGCGCGAGCTCGACCTGGGCGGCGGACGGCTGGGCATCGAGTTGAGTTACCTGTCGGTATCCGATCACGCCAAACTCGCCCGGGACCTGCCGGCCGCGACGTTCGTCGCGGCCGACCAACTGCTGCAACGGGCCCGGCAGATCAAGACCCCGGACGAGGTGGAGCGGCTGGCGCGGCTCTCCGCCATCGCCGACCGGGCCATCTCCGACAGCTTCGCGGCGATCTCCGCCGGCAGCACGGAGATGGATCTGGCGGCCGCGCTGACCCGTAGCGTCTACGAACAGGGTGCTCAGCAGTTCAAGCTGATGATCGTGGCGACCGGCGAACGCAGCCAGCTGCCCAACGTCGGGCCGTCCGACCGTGTGCTCAAGCCGGGCGACGTGTGCCGGGTGGAGATCTTCCCGGTGATCGACGGCTACCACGCCGGCGTGTGCCGCACGGCGGTGGTCGGCGATCCGCCCCCGCACGCCGAGCGGATTTACCAGAACCTGGTGGAGTGCGGGCATTTGGTGCAGGACGCGATCCGGCCGGGTGCGCCGACCCGCGAGGTGTACCGCGTTTTCCGGGCGAAGTTCGACGAGCTGGGCATGCCGCCGATCTCGTTCGTCGGGCACGGAATCGGGGTCAACCTGCACGAGCGGCCCTACCTCGGCCCGGAGGACCCCGAGACATTGCGGCCGGGCATGGTGCTCGGGATCGAGCCGCTGGTCTACCGCAGTGGCCACGGTTTCGGGATGCAAATCAAGGACATGGTCGCGGTGACCGATGAGGGCTGCCGGCTGCTCTCCGACGTCAGCGACACCGACCGCCTGCATCGTATCGAGCTGTGACGGCCGGCCTGGGAACTAGGTGAACAAAGGAGATCATTCAATGCCCTTCGTAGTTGTGCACATGTGGGACGGACGCTCGGTGGAGCAGAAGCGAGAACTGGCCAAGGCGATCACCGACGCGATGGTCGAGCACGCGGGCGCGCGACCCGACGCGCTGCACGTGGCCATCCAGGAGTATCCGAAGGAGAACTGGGCGCGCGCCGGCGTTCTCGGCAGCGACAGGAGTGACGTATGAGCACCCTCGACCTGATCCCGCCCGAGCGGGCCGCGCTGCTGGTCATCGACATGCAGAACGCCTTCTGCCACGAAGAAGGCACCTTGGGCCTTTCCGGGGTGCCAATGGCACCGGCCAGGGCCACGATCGCCCCGGTTCGCGGCTTGATCGAAGCCTTCCAGGGCGCCGGGCTGCCCGTGGTCTGGACCCAGCAGGTGCACCTGGACAACGACGCCAGCCGGGCGCGGAAGGTGCTTCCCTCGCACACCCAGAAACGGGTGCGGGTGTCGGCGCTCAACGGCACGTGGGATGCCGCCATCGTGGACGAACTGGCCGACCTGGTCACCGATCCGACGATGGTCGTGACCAAACACCGCTACGGCGCGTTCTACGAGACCCGGCTCGACGCGCTGCTCGGCATGCTCGGCGCCCGGGTGCTGTTCGTCGTCGGGCTGACCGCGAATGCCTGCGTGGAGACCACGCTGCGCGAGGCCTACCTGCGTGACTACGACGCGGTGGCGGTCACCGATGCGATCGGGTCGGTCCGTCCGGAATGGACGGATACCGCGCAGGCCGTGTGGCAGCAGTACCTCGCCCAGCTGGTCACGGCCGAGGAGGTGCACGGCTGGCTGGACCGGGCGCGCCGTCCTGCCGCGATCGGCGTGCACCATCTGCTGCTGGAGACGAAGGACCTGGACGCGTCGGTCGCCTTCTACACCGACATTCTCGGGTTCACCGTGCGCAAGCGCGAGGATTTCCGGGACGGCCGCAAGTTGGTGGTCACCCATCAAGGACTCGGCTTGACCGAGGGGGGTAGCGGCGCCACCGGCGTGTTGCAGCACTTGTGTTTCTCCGCGCGGGACGTGAACGGGATCGCCGATCAAGCACGTACCGGCGGACACACCATTGTCCGAGGTCCTGGCCCCGGTCCGTACGGGCACACGGTGTACGTCGCCGATCCGGACGGCAATGAGATCGAGCTCGTCGAACTACTCCACCAGTGAGGCCTGGCATGAAGATCATCGATATCGCCGTCCACCTCGTCCGGCTGCCCGCGCGGCGAGAGCACAACTGGGCATCGAAGATGAATACCCCGATCGGTCATCACGCCATCGTGGAGATCAGCACCGACGAGGGAATCGTCGGCTGGGGTGAGGCGCCGGCCGGGGCGACCTGGGGCGGGGCACACATGCGCTACTACGGTGAGACGCCGGAAACGGTGCGGCACCTGGTGCTCGATCACCTGCGGCCCGCGGTGATCGGCATCGACCCGCTGGACGCCGGGCTGCTGCACGCGCGGATGGACAAGGCCGTCAAGGGAAATCCGTATGCCAAGGCAGCCATCGACATCGCGTGCTACGACGCGGCCGGTCGGGCGCTTGGTGTTCCGGTGGCTTCGTTGCTCGGCGGCCGGCACCGGGACGGCATCGAAGTCGCCCACTCGCTGGGCATCATGGAGCTGGATCGCTGTCTCGCGGAGGCAACAGAGGCGGTCGCCGAGGGCGCTAGGACGATCAAGTGCAAGACCGGTCTGGACCCGGACCGGGACGTGGAACTGGTCAGCCGGCTACGCGAAAATCTCGGCGACGCGGTGCGGATCCGGGTCGACGGCAACGAGGGCTACGCGTCGGTGTCCGAAGCCGTCGCGGTCACCCGCCGGCAGGAACAGTACGACCTGTTGCTCTGCGAGCAGCCCTTGGCCGGTGCCCAGGCTCTCGCCCGGGTGGCGGAGCGGATCGAGAGTCCGGTGATGGCCGACGAGTCGGCGTGGACGGTGCACGACGTGCTGGAGCTGGACCGCCTGGGCGCGGCCGCGTGCTTCTCCTGTTACGTCACGAAGCCGGGCGGCCTGTACCGAGCACGCCAGCAAGCCGAGGTAGCCGAACAGCTCGGCATGTACTGCGACATCGGCGGTTCCATCGAGACAGGCATCGGCAACGCGGCGAACCTGCAGCTCGGTGCCGCGCTGCGGATCGCGACGCTGCCGAGCGTGTGCCCGGTGTCTCAGCCGTCCGGTTCCGGCGGTCCCCGGATCGCGGGCGTGTACTACACGGACGACCTCATCACCGAGCCGTTCCGGTTTGTGGACGGCTCGGTGATGGTGCCAGGCGGTCCGGGCCTGGGCATCGAGGTGGACCGAGACAAGATCGAGAAATACCGGGTGGACCGATGAGCACGGTCGCGGTGCTCGGCGCCGGCGCGGGCGGGCTGTCCGCGGCGGCCGAGCTCTCCGGTGCCGGGCACCGGGTTCGGCTGTGGAACCGCAACCCGGCCACGCTCGATCGGAACGTCCACAACGGACGGATTCGCTATACGGGAATCCTGGGCACCGGCGAGGTATGGCCGGACCTCGTGACGACCGATCTTGCCGACGCGATATCGAGTGCGGACGTCGTTGTGGTGTGCTTACCCGGCCTCGCACACCACGCGTTGTTCACCGACCTCGCCGCGGCCCGGCCGGAAGTCCCGGTCGTGCTCAACCCCGGGCACACTGGTGGTGCGCTGCATTTGCGTGCGGTGTTCACCGAGCACAATGTTCCGTTGCCACCGGTGGCAGAGTTCTCGACGCTCACCTATGTTGCGCGAGTACCGGACGGTACTGTGCGGGTAAGCGGGCGGGCCGCGCGGCTGTGGGTAGCCTGCCTTCCGAACGGTAAAGCCGCGCTGGATGCCGGAACCGAGCTGTTCACCGGCGCGCAGGCCGCACCAGATGTACTGTTCTCCAGCCTGGCTAACGTGAACCTCGTCCTGCATCCCCCTGGTGCCATGCTCGGGTTGTCGTGGGTGGAAGCCACCGGCGGGACGTTCACGTTCTACGTCGAGGGGATGACCCCCGGTGTCGCACGGGTAATCGAGGCATTGGACGCGGAGCGGCGCGCGGTGGCCGCCGCATTCGGCCATCGAGTTCCCGATTTGATCACCGAGATGGCCGCCATCGGAACCGCGAATCCGGAAGCGGCGCGGACCGGGCAAACCATGGCGGCGATCCGTGGTGGGGTGGCCAATCAGAAGATCAGCGCGCCGGACTCCCTCCAACACCGCTACTACGCGGAGGATCTGCCGTTCGGCCTGCTGCCGTTCGTCGTGCTGGCCGGGATCGCGAAGATCCCGGTGCCGGTGGCCAGTGCGCTGCTCACCCTGGGAACGGCGGCTACCGGCACCGATCCCGAGTCGATGGGGCTGACCGCGATACGGCTCGGCCTGGCCGGGCTTGGTATTGCCGAAGTATTGAACCTCGTGCGGGAAAAGGAAAACTGATGGATCTATCGCACCGAATCATCGCGATCGTCGGTGGTGACGAACGAGAGCAAGAGATCGCCCGATGCGCCGTGGAGACAGGCGCCCAGGTGAGGGGCTATGGCTTTCCGTGGCCGGCCAGCGACATCGCCGGCGTGCGCCGGACGGCCACCGCCGCCGACGCGCTGCTCGATGCGGACTACGCGCTCTTCCCGATTCCCGGGCTCTCACCGGACGGAGCTCTGTTCGCCCCGGCGTGCTCGGCTCCGATCTACCCGGACGTGCCGCTGCTCCAAGGAATGCGGCCGAACGCGACCATCATTCTCGGCTGGGCCGACGAAAAGCTGAGCACTGCCGCGGAAAACTGCGGTATCGCGTTGTCGGAATACGAGAGCGACACCGAGTTGATGCTGTTGCGCGGCCCGGCGATCGTCGAGGGTGCGTTGCAGGCCGCCATCGAGAACACCGAGATCACCCTGCACAATGCGCGGATCGGTGTGATCGGGCACGGGAACATCGGCCGTCTGCTGGCGAGGACCCTGGTGCTGCTAGGCGGCCGGGTGCAGGTGTTCGCCCGGAACCCGGTGCAGCGGGCCGACGCGGCAAGTGCGGGAGCCGATTCACATCCGCTGGAAGACCTGGATGAGCGGATCGGCCAGTTGGACATGGTTTTCTCCACCGTGCCCACCCGGGTGCTGACCGGCGATCTGCTGGAGCGCATGCGGCCCGGGCTGGTGATGGACCTGGCCGCCCCACCGGGCGGCATCGACCTGGAGGCAGCGGAGCGGCTAGGACACTCCGCAGTGTGGGCGCGAGGGCTGGGCCGGCGCGCTCCGGTGACCGTGGGGCGCAGTCAGTGGTCCGGAATTGTCCGCCGGATCGCCGAAGCAGAGGAGCAGCGAAATGAAAGCTGAGCTGGTATTGCACGGTGCGCGCGTGGTGACCCACGTGGGCGAGTTCCACGGTGGCGTCGCGGTGGACGGTGGCCGGATCGTGGCTGTGGGCGATCGGGACGCCTTGCCGTCCGGGCACCGGGAAATCGACCTCGAAGGCCGGGCGTTGATGCCCGGCGTCGTGGACCCGCACTGCCACCTCGGTGTGGATTACGACTACGACAGCGACATGCGCACGGAGACCGCGGCCGCCGCGCGCGGCGGGGTGACCACTGTGGTGTTGTTCGCCCGGAACCCGAAGCCAGGCTATGTGGATTTCTACAACGAGCGGCGGATGCGCGGCGAGGCCCAGGCGATCGTCGACTTCGGCTTCCATTTCGGTATTCAGCGTCCTGAGCATGTTGCCGAGATCCCCGAGGTGGCCGCACGCACCGGGGTGCAATCGTTCAAGTGCCACATGGGTTATGAGCGAGGCAATCCGATCGGCATCAATTCCTCCACGGACGACTGGGTGTACGGGGCGATGCGCGAGGCGGCCAAGCTCCCCCGCGGGGTGGTGTCGGTGCACTGCGAGAACACCGACCTGGCCGCGATGCTCAAGGAAGAGATGAAGGCGACCGGGCGGGTTGACCTGCCCGCTTACACCGAGTCGCGACCGCCATTCGTGGAGGAGGAGGCGATTCACCGGGTCATCAGGTTCGCCGGGCTAACCGGATGCCCGCTCTACATCGTGCACACGTCGGTCGGCGCCGGCCCGGGTATCGCCGCGGCAGCCAGAGCCCGGGGTGTTGATGTCACCGTGGAGACCTGCCCGCACTACCTGACCCGTACCGGTTACGACAAGGATCTGGACGCGACGGCGAAGATTTCGCCACCGCTGCGCGATGCCGAGCAGCAGAACGGCTTGTGGCGCGCGCTGCTGGCCGGGCAGATCGGCACGATCGGCACCGACCATGTGCCGTTCCGCAAGAACGGCGGGGACGTGTGGTCGGAGAAGCCGGGCGTCGTGTCGTTCCAGTGGGAGCTGCCGCTGATGCTGCACCACGCCGTGCACGAGCGGGGTCTTCCCCTGACCGAGTTGGTTCGGATGAACTCCTACACCCCCGCCAAGCGGTTCGGACTGCCCGGCAAGGGCGCGATCGCAGTCGGCGCGGATGCCGACTTGGTGGTCGTCGACCTGGACGAGGAGCGCACGGTCACTCATACCGGAAAGGGAACGTGCCTCTGGGAAGGCTGGACGCTGCGCGGCTGGCCGGTGATGACGTTCGTCCGGGGCCGTCAGATCTTCGCAGACGGCGAGGTCGTGGAGGACTGGCACGGAAGCGGCCGATGCGTCACCGTGCCCGACTCGGAACGCCCGTAACACTCTGGTCGCACTGTTGTGTTCTCAGCCACATAGTGGCTACATATCTTACCAGTAATCGAGGCACGTCAACTCATTGGCGGGTGAAACATCGTGTCGGAGCAAATGAAGACAGACGCGACGGTCGAAGAATTATCTGGTTGGTACCGATCCCTGCGCGGGCCGGCTCGCGCGGCGTTCTTCTCCAGTGCAGGCGGCTGGGGGCTGGATGCCTTCACTTATATGATCTTCCCGCTCACGCTGACCGCGGTGGCGGCCTCGTTCGGCCTGAGCCGCGGCGAGTCCGCGTGGATCGCGACTAGCACCCTCATCGCTTCCGCAGTCGGAGGCGCCATCGCCGGTGTGGTCGCCGACCGGATCGGCCGAGTCCGCGTCCTCATGCTCACCGTGCTGCTCTACTCGGTGTTCACCTTCTTGTGCGGTATTGCCCCCAACTTCGAGACGATGCTGGTGTTCCGCACCCTGCTCGGCCTCGGATTCGGCGGCGAGTGGGCGGCCGGTGCACTGCTGATCGCCGAGCTCTGCGAGCCCCGCTACCGAGGACGGATACTCGGAGCGGTTGCCTCCATGTGGAACGTGGGCTGGGGTGCTGCTGTGCTGCTCTACACCGTGCTGTTCAGCTTCGTCTCCGCGGACATCGCGTGGCGGATCATGTTCATGATCGGCATTTTGCCTGCCTTCCTGGTCCTGTACATCCGTCGCCGGGTGCCAGAACCGCCGGCCTTCAAGAAGCAGGTTGAGGCCGGTGCCCGCCCGTCGCCGCTGGCCATCTTCCGGTCAGGTCAGTTACGCACTACGGTCTTCGCCGTGCTCCTGGCCACCGGTGTGCAGGGCGGAAACTACGCGATGGCGACCTGGCTGCCGGCCTATCTCTCGCAAAACCGGGGACTCAGCGCGGTCGGCACCGGCGGATTCATCGCGGTCCTCATCATAAGTGGGCTGATGGGCTCTCTCCTCGCCGGCTACATCAACGACTGGATCGGCCGACGCCTCACTTTTGTGATCTTCTCCATGGGCAGCGCCGTTTTGATTTTCACCTATGTCAACATTCCGGCCGGAAATAACGGTCTGTTGCTGATCCTCGGTGTTCCGCTCGGGATATTCTCCTCCGGTATCTTCGCCGGCTTCGGCTCGTACTTGGCCGAGCTCTATCCGGCCCAGTGCAGAGGTGCCGGCCAAGGCTTCTGCTACAACTTCGGCCGCGGCATGGGTGCGTTCTTCCCTGCGGTGGTCGGGTATTTGTCCGCGACGACAGGGCTCGGCGGAGCTATCGCGTTCGCCGCAGCCGGTTATCTGCTGGCACTCGTCAGCCTGGCATTCCTGCCTGAAACCAAGGGACGTGTACTCGAGGCTTAATGGAGCCGGCTAGGAGATTCGATGCTGATCGGTGTGGTGAAGGAAGCGCCGGGGGAGACCCGAGTGGCGGCGACGCCGGCGACGGTGGCTCAGTTGATGAAGCTGGGGTACGGCGTCGTCGTGGAGCCGGGCGCCGGCGTGGCGGCGAGCTTCCCCGATGAGGCGTACGCGGAGGCTGGTGCGTCGATCGGCGAGGCGGTGCGGGCCGAGATCGTCGTGGGCGTCAACGCGCCGACGGAAGCGCAGTTGGATGCGATGTCGCCGGGAACGATGCTGGTCAGCCTGCTGAGTCCGGCGCTGAACAAGGACCTGGTCGAGGACCTGGCGCGGCGACCGCTGACGGCGCTGGCGATGGATGCGGTGCCGCGGATCTCGCGGGCGCAGTCGCTGGATGTGCTCTCGTCGATGGCGAACATCGCGGGTTACCGCGCAGTGGTGGAGGCGGCGCACACGTTCGGCCGTTTCTTCACCGGGCAGGTGACCGCGGCGGGCAAGGTGCCGCCGGCGAAGGTGCTGGTGGTCGGCGCGGGCGTGGCGGGCCTGGCGGCGATCGGTGCGGCGGGGTCGCTGGGTGCGGTGGTCCGCGCGACCGACCCACGGCCGGAGGTGGCCGATCAGGTGCGCAGCCTGGGCGGCGAGTACGTCTCGATCGAAGCGGCCGATGTCGAGGTCTCCTCGACCGGTTACGCCAAGGAGATGAGCGGCGACTACAAGGCGCGCGAGGTGCAGCTGTACTCGGAGCAGTGCCGGGACGTGGACATCATCATCACCACGGCGCTGATTCCGGGTAAGCCCGCGCCGCGGATCATCACCGCGGAAATGGTGGCCTCGATGCGGTCGGGCAATGTGATCGTGGACATGGCGGCGGCCAACGGCGGCAACGTCGAAGGCACGGTGGCCGGTGAGACGGTTACGACGGCGAACGGGGTGAGGATCCTCGGTTACACCGACCTGGCCGGACGCCTTCCGGCCCAGTCCTCCCAGCTTTACGGCACGAACGTGGTCAACCTGCTGAAGCTGGTCACGCCGGCCAAGGACGGCACCCCGGTGCTGGACATGGACGACATCGTGATCCGGTCGATGACCGTGGTCCGAGATGGCGAGGTGCTGTGGCCGCCGCCTCCGGCGCAGGTCTCGGCGGCCCCGGCGAAGGCGGCCCCGGTCGCGGCGCCGGCTGAGGCCGTGCCGAAGAAGCGCATGTCCGCCGCGGCGAAGCTCGGGCTGATCGCCGTGGCGGGCGTGGTGTTGTTCTTGCTGGTCGCGGCTTCACCACCCGCGCTGCAGGGGCACCTGACTGTTTTCGCGCTGGCGGTCGTGGTCGGCTTCTACGTGATCGGTCACGTGCACCACGCGCTGCACACTCCCTTGATGTCGGTGACCAACGCGATCTCCGGGATCATCGTGGTCGGCGCGCTGCTGCAGGCGGGCCACGGCAGCCCAGCGGTCACGTGGCTGTCGTTCGCGGCGATTCTGCTGGCCTCGATCAACATCTTCGGCGGGTTCGCCGTCACCCGGCGCATGCTCTCGATGTTCTCCCGCAGCTGAGCCTGGCCCGATTACGAAAGTTTGAGACTGGACATGAACGTCGACACCATCGCGCAGGCGGCCTACATCGTCGCCGCGTTGTTGTTCATCCTGGCGCTGGCGGGCTTGTCCCGGCACGAGACCGCCAAAACCGGCAACGGGTTCGGCATCGCCGGGATGGTCGTCGCGTTCGCGGCGACCATCGCGCTCGCGTTGCAGCGGGACATCTCGGTGCTCGCGGTGGTGCTGCTGGTCGTGGCGATGGTGGTCGGCGCCGCTGTCGGCCTGCAGCGTGCCCGCGTGGTGCAGATGACCGGCATGCCGGAGCTGATCGCGCTGCTGCACTCGTTCGTCGGGCTCGCGGCGGTGCTGGTGGGCTGGAACGGCTACCAACAGGTCGAGGCCGAGCCCGAAGGGGCCGAAGCGCTGGTGCTGCGGGAGCTGGGGCTGAGCGGGATCCACTCCGCCGAGGCGTTCGTCGGTGTGTTCATCGGCGCGGTGACCTTCACCGGGTCGATCGTGGCGTTTCTGAAGCTGTCGGCCCGGATCAAGTCCGCGCCGCTGAGGCTGCCCGGCATGAACGTCCTCAACCTCGGTGCCCTGGTGGTGTTCGTGGCGCTGACGGTGTGGTTCGTGGCCGACCCGCAGCTGTGGCTGCTCATCGTCGTCACCGTGGTTGCGCTCGCGCTGGGCTGGCAGCTGGTCGCCTCCATCGGTGGCGGTGACATGCCGGTGGTGGTGTCGATGCTCAACAGCTACTCGGGCTGGGCGGCCGCGGCGAGCGGGTTCCTGCTGGAGAACGACCTGCTCATCATCACCGGCGCGCTCGTCGGCTCGTCGGGCGCGTATCTGTCCTACATCATGTGCAAGGCCATGAACCGTTCGTTCATCTCGGTCATCGCGGGCGGCTTCGGAATCGAGGCCGGGCCGGCCGAGGACACCGACTACGGGGAGCACCGCGAGATCACCGCCGACGGTGTCGCCGAGCTCCTCGCAGATGCGAGCAGCGTGATCATCACACCTGGCTACGGCATGGCCGTGGCGCAGGCGCAGCACGGTGTCGCGGAGCTGACCCGCAGGCTGCGCGAGCGCGGCGTGACCGTTCGCTTCGGTATCCACCCCGTCGCCGGGCGCCTGCCAGGGCACATGAACGTGTTGCTCGCCGAGGCGAAAGTGCCCTACGACATCGTCCTCGAAATGGACGAGATCAACGACGACTTCGCCGACACCGACGTCGTGCTCGTCATCGGCGCCAACGACACCGTCAACCCCGCCGCCACGGAGGACCCCGGATCACCGATCGCCGGCATGCCCGTGCTCACCGTCTGGGATGCCAAGAACGTGATCGTGTTCAAACGGTCCATGTCCTCCGGCTACGCCGGAGTGCAGAACCCGCTGTTCTACCGGGAAAACACCGCCATGCTCTTCGGCGACGCGAAAGACCGCGTGGAAGACCTGATACGTGCCTTGCCCGCACCTGAACGGGGAAAGCCCAAAGCCGTTATGGCGGAGGACACTGCGGGACCCTAGGCCGGCCAAGGGCTTTCGCCCGGCCGGCGACACGTCGCCGAGGTCAGGGCTGTTCGGGGGACAGCCCGGCGACGCATCGCCAGCGTATCGCTGCTCGACAACAGACAAATTCACCAGAGCCAATCTGGCCTCCGGTCACAGTCCATACAGGACAGCGATCAGCCAAGCCGATCAGCCCAACGTCTGCCATGGAGTTATTGATCGGGAACTTATAGGTGTGATCTTCGTTGTTCTGGCATGATCGCTGGTGTGCGGGACGCGCGGAGGTTGTCGCCTGAGGCGCAGGAGGATTTGCGGCGCAGGGTGGTCGCTGCTGTTCATGGTGGGATGAGTCAGGTCGAGGCGGCCCGGGTGTTCGCGGTGGCCCCGCAGTCGGTGTCCAGATGGGTGCAGGCGTGGCGGAAACGTGGCTCGAAGGGTCTCACCGGGCGTCGCCGGGGTCGCAAGCCCGGCGAGCAGAAAGCGTTGAGTGCCCGCCGGCAGCGCAAGCTGCGGTATGCGGTGGCCGAGCACACCCCGGCCACGTTCGGGCTGACCGGCCTGGTGTGGACCCGCAAGACAGTGGCCGAGCTGATCCGGGTGCGCCACGGCATCGTGTTGAACCTGCGCACCGTCGGCAACTACCTGCGTTCCTGGGGATTGTCGCCGCAGAAACCGATCCGCAAGGCCTACGAACAGGACCCCGAGTCCGTACGCCGATGGCTGGAGGAGGACTACCTGGCCATCGCCGCCCGCGCCCGCCGCGAGGGCGCACTGATCCTGTGGCTGGACCAGACCGGGATCCGCTCCGACGCCACCGTAGCCCGCACCTGGGCACCGGCGGGCCAGACACCGGTGGTGGGCAAAACGGGCAAACGATTCAGCGTGAACGCGATGTGCGCGATCGGGAACAAAGGCGAGCTGTACTTCACCGTCTACACCGGCTCGTTCAACGGCAAGGTGTTCCTGTCGTTCCTGGACCGGCTGACCCGCCATCTGGACCGCAAGGTCCACCTGATCGTTGACGGACACCCCGTCCACCGCCGCAAGACTATCCAGCAATGGATCACCAAGCACGCTGAGGCGATCGCGATGCACTTCCTGCCGGGATACAGCCCCGAACTCAACCCCGACGAGCTACTCAATGCCGACCTCAAACGCACCGTTTCCACCAGCACAGCCCCCAAAACCCGCGCCGAGTTGAAACAAGCGGTCCGCTCCTTCCTCCACCGGCTCCAGAAGCTGCCCGACCGAGTTCGCTCCTACTTCGGCAAACCCGAAGTTCGCTACGCCGCCTAACATCACACATTTGCCACCCGGATCAATAACGCTGTCGGTGAGCCGTTGCCACGTGCCGGAGACGCCTCGCACGTCGGCCTGTCCGCCGAGGATTCCTTCCGTGCCGACCTCGTGCGCCACCCTGGTTACCTCGTCGGCGAAAGCCGTCAGCTGATCGACCATCGTGTTGATCGTGGACTTCAACTCCAGAATCTCGCCCCGAGCGCCGACAGTGATCTTCTTGGACAGGTCGCCCTGGGCGACGGCCGTGGTGACCTGAGCAATGTTGCGCACCTGGTTGGTGAGGTTGCCTGCCATGGAGTTAACGCTGTCGGTGAGCCGTTGCCACGTGCCGGAGACGCCTCGCACGTCGGCCTGTCCGCCGAGGATTCCTTCCGTGCCGACCTCGTGCGCCACCCTGGTTACCTCGTCGGCGAAAGCCGTCAGCTGATCGACCATCGTGTTGATCGTGGACTTCAACTCCAGAATCTCGCCCCGAGCGTCCACAGTGATCTTCTGGCTGAGATCCCCACGGGCCACCGCAGTCGCCACCTGCGCGATATTGCGCACCTGAATGGTCAAGTTGTCCGCCATGAGATTGACCGAGTCGGTCAGATCTCGCCAGACACCCACAACCCCAGGCACCTGCGCTCGACCACCGAGCCGACCTTCGGTGCCCACGTCCCTGGCAACCCGGATAACCTCCTCAGCGAACACCGACAGCCGTTCCAGCAGGGAATTCACGCTTGCGCTGAGGTCGGCCAGTTCGTCGTCGGTCCCGCCGACCACCCGGCTGGGAATACGCTGAGAAAGATCGCCCTCAGCCGCCGCGCCGAGCACCCGACCAAACTCGGCCAATAGGACTCTGTTACGCCGCTTCTTCTCAATTCTTTGTATCAACACTGCGATCAACCACTCGAAGCCGCTGGTCGACACCCACCCGTGGGCAGACGCCATGCCGCCACAGCCGACGCTACGCCGACACAAACACGCCACTCAACCATCAACCCCACTTTGACGGGTCTTCGAAGTTGGCCGGGCAGCGTGATCGCCGGTAGCGGACCGTAGCCCGGGCAGGAGATCGTCAAAGTCGGTTTGTGCTGGTAGCGGCTGCGATGATCGGAATGATTCGGGTTCGGTCAGCGGCGATACGTTCCAGAGTTCGGGTGATCTGGGTGATTCCGGCCAGGCGTAATAGCCCGAGGGCGAGGTTGCGGAGGGTGGCCATGACCTGGGCTCCTGTTCCGGTGTAGGCGTGTTGGTGGTCTTCGCGGTAGACGACGTCTCGAACCCAGTGAATCTTGTTCTCTATGCCCCAATGTTGGCGGACGAACCGGGCGATCAGGTCGGCGCCGGCTTGTTCGGCGGTCAGGCTGGTGATGCCGTGCACGACCTCCTTGGTCAGGTGGTTACCCGCGTGGTCGAAGGTGTCGCGGCGGATACGAAACACTTGTGCGGCACCGGGAAAGTCAACATCGTTGGCCGGTGCGACCCAGATCTGGCGGCGCACGATCTTGCCTGTGCTGCGGTCGGTTTCGGCGTGATGCGCGGTGCCCGGCGCGGCCGGCGGGAGCACTGAGGCGATCTGGGTGAGCAGGGTGGGCTGGTTGCCTTTCACCGTGAGTGCGTAGTGGCCGCCCCGGTCCTGGGTCAGGTACGCGGCGGTGGTGTGCTGGGCGTGCGCGGCGTCCCCGGTGACGACCACACCGGTCAGATCGATGTCCTTGAGCAGCGCGGCCACCTGGGTGATCTCGTTGGTGCCCTCAGGAACCCGCAACTGAGCAATGACGACGGCTTCTCGGTGCAGCATCGCCGAGAACAGCTTCACCTCGCTGCCTTCCGGATCGCCGGGCGCCACCGTGTTCCGCAGGGTCTTGCCATCCATGGCCACACCGACCAGTCCCTCTGGTCCGTGGTCATCACCCCCGGCCACATCGACGCCACGGGCCAGGGCCGCAGCCGCAGCTTGCTCCCGCAGCCACCGGCACACCTGCTCATCGGCGGCGTCAGCATCGATATCGTGCGCCACCCGACGAATCGTCGATTCGCTGGGCGCGACATAACGCCCGGTCAACAGGTGCCGACGGCAGCCGGCCAACACCAACAACTCCTGCGGCAGGTCCGCGGCACGATCCCCCGCTTCCCGGAAGTTACCGGCCCCGGCCAGCGCTGCGAACACCGTTACCGCCAGCACTGAACCAACCCGGTGACGAACCCCGCGCGGCTTGCGCGGGTCAGGCACCCGACTCAGCATCTCGACCAACCCGCCCACCGCGGCAACACCGAGGTCCATGCCGATCTCCACGGACGCACCGAACCCGCCAGCAATCGGCGAGCACGAATCCTGGACATGCGACACTGACACCGGTGGCCTCCTGTTAGGACGATGATCAAGGTGTGGTAACCCGCATCATCGCAGGCAGAAGGCCACCACCCACATCCAGACACACCACGCGTCACCACGCACTCAGGACTTCACACCAAGATCACAAACTTTGACGTTCCCCTGGTAGCCCGGGTGGGCTGGAGACGAAAGACCGGAAGCGGCCGGGCCGATCGGCACCGGCATCCTCACCGCCTGGATCGCCAAAGAGGAACTCCGCGCCGTCCTGGCCTGCAACCGGGACAGGTTCAACCCCGCCGAGATCCGCGAGCGCCTCTACGATTTCTACCTCTGGTGCGCCGACAGCGGCATCGAAGAGATCAAGCGACTGGCCACCACCATCGAGACCTGGTGGGACGGCATCGAAGCGTTCCTCAGGACCGGCATCACCAACGCCAAAAGCGAGGGCATCAACCGAGCCGTCAAACTCGCCGCCCGCAACGCCTACGGCTTCCGCAACCCCGAGAACCAACGCCTACGCACACGCAGCGTCACCAGCAAAGTGACCGTGCCCGGCTAAATTCGAAGACCCAGAAATCGGCCAGCCAACAAGAATGATTCAAGAAGCAAAAAGTAGTAACGAGAGTTGGCCGCACCGCAGTCCTCGTCATCGATGACAAAGTGCAGTCACGCGTGGCGGCATGAATATTCCATAGTAGACGCTCACGTTGCAGGACAGAAGGAGACACT
Source organism: Saccharopolyspora pogona (assembly GCF_014697215.1). Taxonomy (GTDB): domain Bacteria; phylum Actinomycetota; class Actinomycetes; order Mycobacteriales; family Pseudonocardiaceae; genus Saccharopolyspora; species Saccharopolyspora hattusasensis. The sequence continues at coordinate 2,333,001 of NZ_CP031142.1, read as the reverse complement.
GCTGCGCGCGGAGCCCGCCCGTCCCCTGCGCCCCGTTGGATCACCGCGGTCACCCTGACGAACGAAGGCGACACTCACTGGAACGGAGCTCGGTTAGGGAGTGTCCGCCAGGAGGTCTCGGTTGAGTTTTAATCACATTGGCGTTGTGGCGCGTGGTAATGGATGCGGAAAAGGCGATCTTGGAGCCATTGCCGCCCGGCTGTGAGCAAAGAGCGGGCAGGGCGATCTCCACCGGTACGTCGAGCTGCGCAGCGCAACCAGCCGAGGTCACCAGGCGCGTGGCCGTCGAGCCCGGTGAGCACCTCGTGCGTCGCCGCCTGAGTGAAAAGGTAGGCGTCGCCGAACTGCTGCTCGGTCAACGGGCCAGCGGTCATGCGGTGCAGGGTGTGCGCCTCGGGCTGCGGACGGTCGCACCTGGGCGGGCGTTGATCGATCGGGAACTCTACGTCCCGCGGTCGTGGAACTGCGACCGCCAGCGTTGCGCTGAGGCAGGCATCGACGAAGAACGCCGCCTGGTACCGGCACATCACCCTGTCCATGCTCGCCGCCGCGTTCCTGGCCGTCACCGCCCAGGTCGAGCGAATCCGCGTCGACACTGTAAAAGTGGGCTGACCTGCGGAAATTCCGTGTCTGTCGTCCCGTCTGTCTCAACACGAACAACGGCGGGATCGAAGCTCATCTGTTCAGGCTTTCCTGCCCGAGTGAAGCTGGCTGCCTGGGTCTGCGGGCATGATCGGGCGGCCGTACTGTCGTTACAGGGCTTTTACAGCCTTTGTTGAAAAGTGGATACGGGTAGGGCCAGGTGCGGAGAGTTCACTCATGGCGGCGGTGCCCGGCACTACCCCGTAGGGCACTGTCAAGCCGCTTTCCTGCAGCCGTCCGGCGTCCGGCTTTACCCCCCAGCAAGCCGGGCGCCCGAATAGAAAGGCGCCCCCGCATCTAACCGGCGAACCGGAAGGATGCGGGGGCGCTTGCTCATCCACGCGGGCGGGTGGGGCCTGCTGCGGTGTCCGCAGCGTCACCCGCCGAGGCTGGCAGGGTGTAGGTGGGGTGGCTTGTTGCTGCCTAGCACGAGCCGGGTCAACCACGGCGGGAGACGGGCTCGACGAGCCGCGCCAACAGGTACATCGCACCGATTGCGACCGGGGTAGTTCAGGGGGAAGGGCCATAACCGGTAAGCCGGCCTCCGGACAAGCAGTGGGACCCGAAGATGCCGGAGGACTCCGTGAAAAGCAGTACCACGAATGGCAGAAGGCCGTGGCGAAGACCTTCGGCAGGATCGAGTGTGCGGTCGCGGCGGCGTGACCCGCGGTTCGCGAATCAAGCGCGAGAGCAGGTCACGCTGCCGCGTCACAATGCGAACGCTGTCCCCGCACACGTCGAGGGCAGCGTTGCGCAGTGCGGAGGTGAGGACTATGTCCAGGTGGTCTTGGCGGGAGTGACGCTGCTGTCCTTGAACTTCTCGGTCGTGACCGCGTCCTTCGCGAGCTTCGGTTCGGAAACGGCGCTGTCCGCGAGCTTCTCGCTCGTCACGGCCGCTGCAACCACATGGCCGGTGCTCACCGAGTTGGGGGCGAGTTCGTTGCCCGTAACGGCGTTCTGAGCGATCTTGTCCGTGGTCACAGCCCTGGACATGAGTTTCTGGCCCGCGATGGCGTTGTCCGCGATCTTTCCGTCCGCCACGCAGTTCGGGGCGAGTTGCCGGTCGGTGACGCAGTTGTCCGCCATCTTGGCGGTCGTGACGGCCCCGGCGCCCAGTGCCTCCGTCCCCACCGCATTGGGCGCGATGTGGCTGCTCCGGACGGCTCCGATCGCGATCTTTTGAGAGCTGACCGCGCCATCCATGAGCTTCTTTTCCTGCACTGCGTTGTCGGCGATCTTCTCGGCCGTGACAGCGTTGTTGGCGAGTTCCCTGCCTGTGACGGCGTTCTCGTCGATCTTTCCGGACTTGACCGCGTTGTTCGCGATTTCCCTGTCGGTGACCGCGTTCGGAGCGATTCTGTCGCTCGAGACGGCGTCCAGCGCCAATTTGTCGGTGTTCACCGCGTTGTTGGAAATCTTGTCTCGTAGGACGGCGTCCTTGAAGATATTCTCGGACTTGACCGCATTCGGAGCGAGTTCAACGTCGGTAACCGAGTTGTCGGCGATCTTCGGGCTCGTGACCGCGTTGTCGGCGAGCTTCGCGGCCACGACTGCGTTGTCGGCGAGCTTCTTCGAGGTGACCGCATCCTTGCCGATCTTCGTGGTCGTGACGCAGTCCTCCGCGAGATGACGGTTCTGAATCACACCGTCCTTGTCCTCCAAGTACTTCGTCTGCATCTCCCGCACGGTATTTTCAAGTTCTACGATTCTGTTTTCTAGCGCATCCACGTACTTCATGCGATCAAGCTGGTCCCGGAGACGGTTGACCTGAACGACAGCCTCATTCCAGTCACTCGTCGTAATCTCCTCACCATGCCCTTTGGTAGACAGTGGATACTCTCTGGTGTGATTCGACATCTTTTCCCTCTCTCTGCGTGCCGTCGAGATCGGAGCGCCTCACCCCGTCGGTCCATCGTGGTTTGGCTACGCGGTCATCGCGAGTCGGCCACACGATGCACACCTAATCGAAGGATAATTCAGCGAAGAGATCGGGAAATATGGACGCCAAGTAATTGCAATTGTGTTTTCCTCTGCCGGTTTGCGAACACATCGACGGAATCAACTGGTCCTGATCTAGCGTTCGCAGGTCCGCCCACCACTGTCGGTTACTTGAACTGATCGCGGTAGGGATCGCCCTTGCGGGCAGGGTTCCGGCAAAGTCTGTTCACCCTGGGTAAAGGACGGGCACGGCTCTTGTTGATCACGTGAGTGTCTAGGTCCCATGATCGTGTGAGAGAGCCGTACCCGCTGGCCCATCCTGCCTGAGTTCTGACGTCTTTGATCGACTGGCCCCGTTGGCGCGTGCTGGCGTTGAGCGTGTGCAGACGGCTGATCTGCGGGAATGCCTTGCTGGGATATGCGATCCGCGGCGTCGGCGGGGTGTTCGGCATTCGCTGGTGTCGATCCTGGGATCGCCGCGGTGGGCCGCCGGGCACGCGGGCACCACCGCGCTGTTCTACGTCGCCGCTGGGCTACTGCACAGAGTCAGCATGGGCGATCACCCCGAACTCGCCGAGCCACTTCGGCACCTGCTTGCCGAACTCGAAAGGTAGGAGCCAACCCTCGGCGACGTGCATGGGCGATGGATATGGCGGCTCAATGGCCTATTCGGGTGTGGGGTTGTCCGTTGGCGAGGTGGTGCCGGTATAGCGGGCGCCGGGGCGTGCCAGTCGTCCGCGTGCGGTGACCAGTGCGCAACGGGCCTCCTGCCAACGGCCCGCGTTCAGGTGCTCATCTGCGGCGCGGATGGCGTCCGCGGCGTCCTGCACGATGATCGCCTGATCGTCGTCGATCTGGGCCAGCAGCCCCAGTGCGTTCTGCACTTGGAACCGCACCTGCGGCATGGCTGCTGCGTCGGCGGTGAGCACCTTCACCAGGGCCGTGTCGACCGCTGCCTGAACCTGGCCAACGATTCCGTCGGACGATGAGAGCGACATGACGGACCAGGATAAGCACCCGCCGCGGCGGCACGGCCGAGACACGCCCAGTTCCGATGCAGTCAGGAGTGATCCGACCATTGTGGGCATCTTGTACGGCGGGGCGTGGCTTCGGCGCACCTGCGGGGCCCGGCTCGACGACCGGGCCCGCGGGGCGTGGCCGCTTCAGGGGCGGCCACGCAAGGGCGCCGCTCGCCACGGTGTCGGGGTGACGTGATCGCGCCGCGCTGCGACCGTACCTCTGCCCATGCGAATGTTCTCGCTGGCGCGATCACATGCCCGGATCGGTACTCGTCGTCATGACCGCGCTCACGGCCTTCTTCATCTACGTCGGCCGGCTGAGGCGGTGGCAGGGATACCTGCTTCTGGCGCTCTACGTCGCCTACTGGATCGTCAGCTCCACCGCCCTTCGGGGCACCTCCGGTCGAAACGGACTGACCGTCACCGGGCGGCATCCTCCACCGCATGGCGAGGCTGGCCACCGCCCGTGCCCACGCCCCGCACCCGGACGGCACCGGTGGCTACCGCTGCGGACAAGTCCCGGCGGCCGACCTGGGGACGATGTTGACGCCCCCGGACACTTCAGCATCCCCCGCGGCGCCGAGATCACAGCTGGGCACCGGGCGGAGGCAGACCCCTCACAATCGCGGCACGCTCTCTCCCGCTCGCTGTGGCATTCCGCCGTGGGTGGACTCTTGCCACCGGTGGGCCTGCTCGCGCTCGGCCCAGCGCACACACACCGCTCCTGCAGTGGCCACGGCGAGCTTGAACACGATGGGCAAAGCCAGGTCTCCCACGTGCTTCTCCGTCCTGCCCTTTCGCGGCCGGTGCAAGTCCGAGGGTCCTCGCCGCGCCCTGGATTCGCGACGTGGGGCGCGCGGCGGGGGCACACGATCGGTTCGTCAAGTGGCCCATATTCGACTCGCCACAGCCTGGAGTGTGGAAGCCGATTTAGGTGGCGTGCTCTTAGCCTGGCAGGGTGCCGGTGGTGGCGAATTCGAGGCGCCGGGCCACGGAGACGGCCTGGTCGGCGAAGCGTTCGTAGAACCGGACCAGCAGCGCGAGGTTGACCGCCGCGGGCACGCCATGGCCCCACTCCTCGCTTCGCACCGCCGACATCAGCCGGGTGCACAGGGCGTCGACGGCGTCGTCGGTGCCGTTCATCCAGGAGAAGCTTGCGGGGGCCGCGCCGGTGATCCGTTCTTGCAGGCGGCTGGCCATGGTCACCGTCAGCTCACCGAGGGTCTCCACGGTGTCGGCGACGTCGTCGTGGACGACCGGCTCGGGGTGGCTGTAGCGAACCAGGCCGGCGCGGTGCGTGACGTCGTTCCGGTCGACGTGGAGATCGCCGGATGCCCACCGCGGCCGGAGGCGATCGTCGAGGGATTGCGGAAGCTGACCGGTCGATGAACGTCGCAGCAACAGGCCTCGGTTCCGCCGCGGCCATCGGAGCGCTGACCGCGTTGGGGGCGTTGGTGCTGCCGGCGCGGGCGGCGCGCCCTGCTGCGGTGGGCATCGGAACCGCGCTCACCGGTGCCGCCGGTGCAGTGGCCGGTGTCGCGGCCATGATCGGGCCGGGGTTCGCGATCGCGCTGCCCGGTCTGCTTCCGCTGGCCGGGGTATCGATCGCAGTGGATGCGCTGGGCGGGCTGTTCGTCGCGGTGACCGGTGCGGTGACGGTGGCCGCCGGGGTGTACCAGCCGTTTATGCAGCTGAGGCCCCTTGCCGATGATCGTCGTCGGCAGGGGCTGTGTTGCGTACGAGGTCTCGCGACGGTGATATGACTGTGGCGTACGCATCGGTTTGAACATCGTGCGGAGTCGATGCGGCGGCGGTCCTGGGGCGAGGTTGTGGTCGCGAGTGCCGCTTGGGCGAGGGCTTGACCTGCCGTTTTGGTCAGTCGCCTGGCTGGATTCGCTGGGTGGTCGCAAAGGACTCGAAGAGGGGCACCTGCCCGTCAATGTGATCGTTTGATCGTGACGTGACCACCTGCCGTGCCACCGGGTATAGCGGCTTGTGCTTAACCGGCGTCGAGCAGCGGTTCTACGGAACCCGCGTGAGAGCCTTGCGCACCACCCGCGTGAACATCACGGCACCCAGCACGAGGAGGATGCCTTCGACGACGAGGCTCAGCACCCCGAGTGGTTCGAGCCAGTTCCCGATATCGTCACTGTAATAAGGCAAGCCCGGCCCCCGCGAAAGCGTATAACCAGCCAGCGGTCCAGCAGCGACTCCTAGCTAGCATTGGGCCGAAGCGTTCTGTGGCTACCGGGTGCCGCCCACGGTCCGCAGGGCCTGGCCTATCTCGATGATCCGGTCGACATCCTCGGATTGTTAGATGCCCTTGGTCGGGCCGACGCCCACGCCCCGGAAGAGCCGGATCCCGCTGTTGAGACGATCGGAAGCCTTGCGGACGACCTCGAGGGGAAGCGCTTTACGTCGCGAGCACGCCAGCTCCGCTGAAGCCAGCTGAAGATCTACCGCGAGGCCGGACGGATCGACCATGCACTGTCGGTTGCGGTTGGCTTGGCGATCGCAGACTACGAGGATGGAGAACTCTTCCCTGGCGTCGACCAGGCGCCCGGGCTGATTGACAAGGCCGATCCCCCAGGCGGCCGCTCGTCCCGGTGCTCGAAGCGATCGCGAACTGGTCTGAGCGAGGGTACGACGTCACCTCAGTGGCGGAGGATCTCGCGCAACTCCTCGATATCAGGGCGCCTCACGCCACCGAGTTGCTCTGGATCGTGGTCAAACAGGTTCTCGCCGGCGATGACCCACGCGATGATTACGAACCACTACTTGATCTGATCGAAAGCTGGCAAAACTCCGCAACGAGGCTGGAGCGGGTTCGGCTCATGTGCTGTGGCAGCCGACCTCCGAATCTGGTCGGGAACAGCGGCGCCAGATGCTTTCGCGGAGCTCATGCGGCTGGCGCTCGCAGCCCGTGTTGACGATGACCAGGCCTCGTTCATCCGCCGTCGTTGTGGTCGAGCGCTCGGGGGAGATCAGGCCTGACGAGATGGACGACATGCAGATGGAGTCCCTCCACCCCAGGGCAAAGGCAAGATCACTGTGTGTTGCGCCCTGCAACTTGGAGTGACAGGAGGGGGAGTGTTCGTGTGCGGTCCCTGCTGATCCATTCGGTTGTCCGGCGGATGTCGTTGTGTCCAGTTATGCGAAGCATCGATATTGCGGTATTCCGTAATGTTGCCAGTATATGGGCACCGGTCCCGGTATAGATTTGTTGTGCGTCTTCGTGGTATGTCGTGTCACGGACGTGATGGCTTTTGTTTTCTATTCCCCAGTGGTCGCGGACTTGGTCGTGTAGGTCTTCGGCGGTGACTGTGGTGGTGTTCTGGCTGGTGATGATCCAGGCGCGCTCTTTGCTGACGAGTTCTCCGGAAAAAGTTGTTTCTTCTCGTTTGACGCAGGCTACGGAACGCGCGTGTGGGAAATCGATTCCGCCGGCGTCGGTAATCCAGGTAGTCCAGCGGCGTATCCGGCCGTGGGTGTCATCGACGACGACATGATGCGGTGTTTTCCGCAAGAGCGGAAGAACGTGGTCGAATACCTTTTCCTTAAGCACCGCTTGATTTCCCTTTACTGTCATGACGTAGTCGAATCCGCGTTCGCCGGCAATGTATTCGGCGGTCTCTCGCTGGGTGTGCGCGGCGTCCATGGTGACCACCACACGGCCGTCCACACCGCGGGAGACACCGTCGAGCAGGGCCGTGACCTGGGTGATCTCGTTGGTTCCCGGAGGAACGGCCACTTGGGCGACGGTGACACCATCGCAGTGGATCATCGCGGAGAACAGCGTGAACGACTCGTGATCCCCGATCCACGAACCGCGCAGCACTTTGCCGTCGATAGCCAGCCGCAACGTGCCGCCCGGGATAGGCCGGGCATGACGCAGCAGCCACGGCCCGATCAGTCCTTCCAGCTTCGCTACATCGACATCTTCCAGCGCGCGCCGGATCGTGGACGTATCCGGGACACGGAAAAAGCCGCGGAACCAGCACCATCGTCCACCTATTTTCCGCAGTAACGACGCCGGCAGATCGGCGACCTGGTCGGCGATCTGCCGGAAATTCGACGCGCCCGCCAGCACAGCGATCAACGACGCCGCGAGAAGGAACGCCAAACTATACACGCGGCCCTTCCGCTTACGGCGATCCGGCACCTTGCCGAGCAACTTCATCAGTTCCGCCAGATCGGCATCGTCACCGCCGGCGCTACCCGGAAACGACGCCCATGACGAGCCATGAGAAAATGACAACGGATGGCCTTCTTCTGGAGTTTGGTTATTTCGCAATCTCCATGATCCCAGAAGGAGGCCATCCTCCATTTCCCGGCCCAGCACGCCAACCCGGCCGGCAACCCTACGAGCTGAGTTGATCACTCAGCGCGATCTTGCCTTAGCCCTGCCCTCCACCCGCTGAGCAGGTTCCGATTCAACACGGGCGGCGTCTGGTTCCAAGCCGAGTGTCTGTATGCCACCGCTGGCCTGGCCGAAACACCAGACCAGCGGGACACGGTATGGACCCGTATTGCCCGTGAGTTGCGTGAGCTTGAGATGTCCAAGGAAGTCGCGGGGAATCTCGCCCGAGCTATCCTGATCTCGAACAAGATGGAACCCGTCGATGTCAGGAGCATCGCGGCTCACCCACAGCCGATGCTGGCAGACAGCAGTCGTCTGCTGGGCGAATGATCCGGACCGCGACTGGACTATGCCGCACGCTTCGCGGCGGACAACGACTGGCGCGTTCGAGCCGACCTCGCCCATGCCATCCGCGGTCTCGAGCCGCACGACGCCGTGTACGACACGCTGGTTCCGCGACTGCAGCAGGACACGCACAACCAGGTCCGCAGCTTCGTCGGTACCGGCTGATCTTCGAAACGGGACAACTCGTCCACTACTCCGGCAGATAGCGGCTTCGTTCTCCGTGCCAGGTGATGCGAAGGGCGTCGCGGGCACGGGTGGCGGCGACGAACAGCAGTGACCGGTATTTGCACTCTTCGCGGGCGAGACGTTTGCGGTTTTCGGTGTTGAAGCGGTCAAGGACAGCCTTGCGGGGAATGATGCCGTCGCTCATGCCGGCCATCGCGATGCGTTGGTACTCGAGACCCTTGAAACGGTGGACGGTTCCGACGTGGACCTCGCCGTCGGTCGCCGGGCCGTTCTTGGTGAGCTCCGCGCAGGTGATGCCTTCATCCGCGAGATGATCGATGACGTCGGTGACTTTGTTACGGTCCGGGGCGCAGACGGCGATGGTGCCGCGCGTGGCGCCGCGGTCCTCGCGCCAGGACTTCAGGGTCTGCGTGAGTGCGTCAAGCTCTTCCCGCCACTCGGTGTACCCGGTGCGCTGCGGGGCGTGACCTCGGAGAACCGAGCGATAGCCGTCGAGGGTGTCCTTCCCGTCGTCGAGGTCGTCGTATTCGGAGCGTTCCGGGGCGACGATGCCGGTGGCGTAGTCCAGGATTTCGCGGGTGCTCCGGTAGCTGAGGGTGAGTCGCGTCGACCGTCCACGGATATTGATGCCGACGGTGCTGAGGGTGACATGGTGGTCGTAGATCCGCTGGTGGGTGTCGCCTGCGATGAAGAGGTCGTTGGGCGCTTCCGGGGCCATGGAGCGCAGCATGATCCAGTGCGAGGCGCGGAGGTCCTGGGCTTCGTCGACGACGATGTGGCAGTATCGATGGCTGCGGTACTGGATGCCGGAGTCGTTGGTGTCGGCGGAATCACCGGTGACGCGCGCTGCACGATCGCGTTCCGCGCGGGCAGCGCGTTCGGCTGCCTGTCCCCAGGTTTCCTGTCCCCGCTTGTCGAGGCGGGCGGTGAGGACTTCGAGGATCTTCCAGACACGGTTCCGATCGGGGCGGGTGAGCCGGCCTCGGCCCGGCCTGCGCGCGGCGAAGTAGTCCTTTCGCGTCGCCAGCGCTTGCCCGAGGATGACCTGGTCCCATTCTTCGAACAGGAAGGTCGGGGTCCAGTCGCGTTCTCCGATCTCGTCGAGGATCTCGGCGAGCAAGTGCTGCGCGACGCCGTCGCTGACGCGCTGCTTTCGCGAGCCGTCGGCGCTGGTCTCGGCGAGGACTCGGGCCGCGAGCTGATCGACGTGGGCGATTTCGACGCGGTCGAAATGCTCGGGCCGGAGCAGCGATGCGAGCCGGGCGCGGAGATCGGTCGTGAGGTTCTTGGTGAAGGAAGTCAGCAGGATGGGTTTGTCGTCGCCGTCGGGAAGGTGTTCGGCGAGATGTTTGACGCGGTGGAGCGCGACGATGGTCTTACCGGTGCCCGGGCCGCCGGAGACGCGGGCGGGGCCGTTGTAGTGGCGGGTGACGATCTTGCGCTGCGTGGGGTGGAGGAACACCTTCCAATCACGGAAATCGCCTTCGGCGAGGATGTCTTTGAGGTCATCGTCGACGGTCGTGACCGGGGTGCGGTCGAGTGCCGCGGTGAGATCGTCGGCGTAGTCGTCGGCGAGGTCCACGGCGACGGGTTCGGTGATCTCGCGGCGTACCTCGTCCAGTAGCATACCTGCGGCGAGTCCGGTGAGGACGTCCTTGGCCAACGGTGGCGCTCCCTCGATGAGGCGATCCAGCTCGTCGCCGTCGGCGGCCAGCGCGAGCGTGCTCAGTCGATCCTCGACGCCGAGTGAACGCAGTTCTTCCGAAGTGACACCTGTCAGCATCGGAGCCGTGCCGGATCCGGTCGCGGCGGTGTCACCCGGTTGTTCGTGGGGAGCATCGGGTTCGGCGGGTGTCAGCGCGAGACCCGTACGCCGCACGAGACTATCGCCGCCGCTGGAGAGGTCGATAAATTCGAGCTCGCCGGTAATGCGGTTGACCGCGATCGAGAGTTCCTCGTAGACGTCCTTGCGGTGGCGGACCGACAGCAGTGCCCATTCCTGTCGGCCCTCGGCATCGACTCCCACTCTGGCAAGCAACGCCCGATAGGAGTCGTTGATCTTCGCTCGGTAGACGCGGCTGTCGCCCTTGAGCGGTTTGAGGTCGAGGCCGGGGATGTCCGGGTCCTGGCGAAATCGGTGGCAGAAGTCGACGTACTTGGCCTTCACCTTGCTGTCGAGCTTGTAGACCTCGCGATCGGCCTTCTGGTGCACGCGGAGGAGAGCCTTCATCGAGCGGTACTGCCTTCCACATCCGGGATCAGCGGGAGCAGGGAGTCGAGGTGATCGAGCCAGTATTCCGCGGTGTGTACCTGCCAGCCCTCGGCACCGTACGCTTCGTCGCGTTTGCGCGCCTCATCGGAATGGGAGCTGGATCCGGTCGCGCCGATCCGGACCGCGCGCCAGCCGAAGTCGACTTCCCAGTTCTGTTCGCCGAGTTCGTGTCCGAATTCGGGTGCTTTCTTGCCTGCGGCGGCGAGACATCGGGCGAGCCGGGTCAGTGCTGATTCTGGCTCGTCTTCTTTGTCTTTCTCGTCTTCTTCCAGGAGCGGCAGGATTTCCTCGTCCCACACCAGATCCTTGGCGGCCGTGAGTACCGGCTGTTCGTGGGTGTCGGTTCCGGAGAAAATCGCGAGCGTCTCGGGCGCGAATTCGTGCGCACGGCTGGCCGCGATCTGCGCACCGTCGCCGCCGGAGTAAGCGAGGAACTGAACGAGGTTCGACCAGTACAGCCAGGCCCGCCACCGCCGCCGGTGTCGAGTGTCGGCGAGTGCGGTGTTGCTGTCGTCGTGGACGACGAGCGCCGCCCAGCGGGATTCCTCGACGGTGCCGCGTTCGTCGACGACGAACAGCAGGTCCACACCGTAGGAGTCGGTGCAGCGGAGCACGTGCCAGTGTGACTCGGTGCCGGCGAAAGACGGGGGCCTGCCGGTGAGTTCGGCGCGGATCGCCGTGATCGCGTCCTGCGGCTGACCGTACTGAAGCAGGGGCTTGACCGACGGGCCCATCAGCCCGTTCAGGAGCGCGGTGGCGCGACGTGCCCATGCGTTTCGGTCGGGCTCTCGGAGGAACGCGAGGACCGTGTGCATCGGGTTGGTGAACACGGTGCGGTCGAGATCGCTGCGGTCCCCGCCTAGGTGTTCGTAGAGGTCCCGTGCCTGATTCTGTCCACTCTGTACATAGGGTGGCCAGACCGCTTCCGGCTTGCCCGCAGGCTCGTCGAAGAGTTCCAGATCGTCCCAGGTGAGCTGGAAAACGACGTGCCCGTCGGAGCGGAGTCGACCACGTTTGTCGGCGTCCCCGGCGATGCGGTTGCGATCGGGCGCCGCGTGGTTGCGGTAGCCGTCGAGATAGACGGTGACGGACTGTCGGGGACCGTCGACACGTTCGAACGTGAAGTCGGTCCGGGTGTAGCCGGTGCGGCGTTGAGCGGTGAGCCGCCAGCTGACGACGTCGGTGGTGCTGGCGAATCGGAGATAACCGCTGACGCGACTGTCCTCGTCGAGGGCGACGTTGTCCTCGGCCGACGCCCACGAACGCAACACGGCGAGGAATCGTGCCTCTAGATCGGATTCGAGTTGTTTCTCCAACCCGATCGCCGACGTGCTGGGTACCGAGTCGGTTGCCCACTTGTCCTCGACGAGCTCGCCGTTTTCGTCGACAGAACCAAGAAGATCCCCGAGGATGCTCAGCGCCTCCTGGCGGGACACGAGGTGCTGGAACTGTTCCTCGGTGTGCCGATGCAGGCATCGGTGGCAGGCGCGACGGCCTTCGTCCGCACACGGGCATTCCAGAAGCGCGCGCCGGGATTCTACGAGCGTGTCACGGAATTTGTCGGGTTCGACGAGCCGGTGAAGATACCCGGTGCCGCTGGGGAGCCGGTCGAACAGCACCAGGTAGTGCCTGCGTTCTCCTGTCTGCGAATCGGGCATCGATGTCAGCGTGGCGTCGAGGTGTTGCGGATCGCCGCCGTAATGTCGGTCGACGCCGAGTCGCAGTGCTGCCTTGAACGACTGCACCCGCTGGTCGACCAGCATGGTCGAAGCGGGAAGCAGCACGCGCAGTGCTTCGGTCCGCAACTCGTGGGCCAGCAGTACCGGCTGCTGGCTGACCTCGTCAGGGTGATTGCCGAGTCGTCGTCGGCACCACGGACGATGGTGTCTTAGATGGGGGTCCCGGCCGGACGAGGCCTGAGCATCGGGCGGATGGTGGAACACCGGCGCCCCGTCGGTGCTGACGGCTCCGCAGTCGGTGCACACGAGGAACGGGCTGATCCGGACGTCGCGGCCGGCGATCCGGGCGTCCGCGCGTTGGTCGAATCGTGCGGGACCGAGGTTGATACGGCGGATCACCGCGTTGCGTGAGAAGTCCACACCGAACGTCTCGGCGGCGTGTCGCCACGAGTCGCTGATCGTCTGGGGATCGATGTCGACGGCATTGACGAAGGTGTAGGACTCGCGGATGCGGTCGTCGGTGTCGTCGTTGATGCGGGCGTCCTCACGCCGGTCGCGTGCGGTCACTCGTTTCGGTTCGACGACCTGATGCAGGTACGAGCCGTCGTCGGAGATCCGGGGGCTGCCACAGCGGGTACACGGGGAGCGATCGTTCGCAGCGTCGCTGGTGCGGACGTGGCCGCATTCCGGGCACAGCCGCCATGCGGTCCATTCCCGATCCTGGGGTGTGCCGATCTCGATGCCGGTGATCTCGTGCTTGTAGCCGCTGGCGTAGAACGTGTTGCCGGGTGCAAGTTCCTCCAGTGCATACCGCCGCGGGCGCACGTAGGTGCGGGGCAGTGTCTCGAACCGGACTCGGCGGTCCTTGTCCTGCTGGTTTTCCGTGTCCTTTTCAGATTCCTCCCAGTACAGGGTCGCGTTGAGTTCGGTGACCGAATCCAGCAGTGCGTAGTTGGGGGTCAACCCGAGATCGCACAGCGCCTGCTGGGAATCGATGCGGCCCCGGTCGCGGAGGCTGCGGCGAACGGCGCGTTCATCCGCGTTCAGCTCCGCCTTCTGTTTCGCGTCGTCCGGATCGGAGTCGTGGAGCCGATCGCGCGCCGCCTTGATCATGTCCAGACGTCGGCGCAACGTTTCCTCGGCACGGAACCACTCGTCCTGCGCGTCGCCGACGGCACGGCGCAGCTCACGCGTGGCAAACTGGCGAAGCTGCTCCTTCGCCTCGTCGGTGACCCCAGCAGGGAACAGAGTGAGGAACCCGTCGACGAGCGTGTCGGCATCGGCCAGCACGGCGTCGACCAGGTCGACGAGATAGTCGGATGGGCCGAACAACGCCGATGCGCGCTGCGGCAGCGCGGCTATCGTCCCGCCGTCGGGATCCTTCAGCCGGCCGTGCGCGGCCAGATCCAGCAGGTGCGCGAAGTACTGCCGCCGCAGGATCTCGATCGCCGACAGGTGGCACCCGGGTGGGGTGATCCTTCCGGCGATCATCTCCTTCGGCTGTTCGAGGAAGTAGCGGTCGCGATTCTTGCGTCCGGGGATGGTCAGCAGGAACGCGTTGCCGGTCTTCCTCCCAGCCCGGCCGACCTGCTGGGCGTATCCGGAGGGACGGCGGGGCAATGCGGCGAGCACGACTGAGGACAGTTCGCCGATGTCGATGCCCATCTCCAGGGTCGGCGTGCATGAGAGCACGTTGGGGTTCTTGAACCCGGTCGGCGCGCGGAACCCCTGCTCCACACGTTCCCGCTCGGCCCGGCTCAGCAGCCCGGTGTGCTCGGCGGTCACGACCTGGTACGTCCCTGCCTGTCGATACAGCCGCCGGTAGTAGTCCTCCCGGAAGTCGCGGTGGCGCAGATGGACACCGAGTTCGTGTGCCCGGTCTCCGGCGACAAGGCGCCCCTCGGAGCAGCGATACGATGGGCAGCGCTGTCCGTGCCACTGGTCTAGCAGCGACGGAGGCACGGTCTGCTCCCACGAACACCGGTTGCAGCGCACGAACGCGTGCCGGACCTCGTCGTCGCGTAGCAACCGGACCGAGACCGCCCCCGGCTGCAGACCGTAGATCCGGACCGAGGTGTCCGTCGGGGTACCCACCGACAGCAGCCCGGCCTCAGTCAGCGCAGGCAGCAGCCGACGCCAGAAGCCGGGAACCTGCTCGCGCGGGATCTTCAGGCACCGTTGGGCCCACCGCTCGTGCCAGGACAACCGGCCGGTCGCGATGTCGAAGTCACTCTTGTTCTTCGGTGCCGCGAGGAGGAACTTCGGCGCGGCAACGTGTTTCGGGAACGCGCGCATGCCCTGCGGTCGACGTCCCCAGATTTGGTAGCGGTTGGTCCCGGATTCCCGCAGATATCCGACCAGCCACTCATGTTTGACTGCGCCGCGCGTGCGCAAGCGTTCCAGGAACACGCGCAGGAAGGCGAGTTCCTTGCTGACCTTCGCGCCGGATTCTGCCTCACCGGCATCGGTGTCCGGTTCGGCCTCTCCTGCCCCGGTATCGGTGTCCGGACCGACGAGTTGGGCGGGGCCGTCGGCAACGGACTCTGCGAGCGCGGCCCGCACTGTCTCGACCGCCGCATCGGGATCCGGAAGGTGCACGTGCGCGGCGGCGGTGCGGGTAAGTTCGAGGGTGCGGCCGTTGCGTGACCGGAACCCGAACTCCATCAGCGTTTCGAACGCCAGCCGCTGCCCGATGAGCTCCCACGTCGGCAGATCGCCGCCGCGTCCCTTCCCGGACAGCAGCCGGTTCACGCCTCGCAGGTCGTGCAGGTCCGTCGGCACGACCGCGCGCAGTGTCTCGGGATCGGTCGTGTTCGTGATGACGTCGGCGATGAGATCGTTCAGAGCCTTCGGTGCGTCGTCGGAGAGGTGGCTCGCCAACAGCGCGCGCAGCGAGAATGTGTAGGAGCGGCTGGAGACGAATCCGGCCCGGTGTGCCGCGTCCTGCACCGAGTCGCTGAACATCAGCAGTTTGTCCTCGTGCACGGACTTGTCGAGCTCACCGGCAGTGAACAGGTGTGTGATCGAGGCGGAGGCGAGCGCGGCGCTGCCGGTACCGAGGAAGCGGATCGCATTGTGCTCCCCGCACGCCGGGCACCAGTCCTCCCGCGCTGCGGTGTCGGCGGTGTCACCGAGGTGGGCGAGCACGAACGCGCTGTCCGGCTTGGGCAAGCTCGGCACGGGTGTGTTGTCGGCTTCCCGTTCGTAGTCGCCGCCGGGGTTCGGGACCCGCAGTTGGGAGCCGGCTCCGTCGAGGACGTAGAGCTGCCCGCCAGCCCCGCGACTGGTGGCGCCGCGTCGGCTTTCCCGCTTGCTTCGAGACATCGCAGTGGTGGCGGCGCCCTCGCGGGCCTCCGCATCGGTGGCGGCGATGAGGTTGCGCACTCGCATCTTGTCCCGGCCCATCGACGCGCGGCGGATGCGCTGCGCGTCGAGCTGGATCGCCAGCGGGTCGCTTTCCGGGGAGAACACCGCCCACCCGGACCGGCCGCAGGACCGGCAGTAGATCGCGGGCAGGAACAGGTTCGCCGTCGCGCCGACAGTGGCGGTCGTCGGCGAGGTCCGCACCGGACCGTGTCCGGAAGCGTCGATGGTTTCCGTGTTGTCCCACCGGAATTCGGCGCGCGGCCACGGGAGTACGCCCCGCACGATCCGCGACACCGACCGCGCCCACTGATGGACTTCCACCTGTACGAACGGGCGGGGATTGTCCGGGGTGGAATCGGGATGGCGTGCGATCGACAGCAGCGCGATGAACCGCGCGAGGGCTTGCGCGGCGACCTCCGGGGTGTGGGTGATCGCGGCGATCCAGCTCTGCCCGCCGACACGCCACAGCTGGTCGAGGACGTCCGCGTAGGTACGCACCTCGCCGCTGGCCGCGCGCAGCACCGCCGTGGTGAACGGAAGCCGACGCAGTTCGGCCCCGAGCTCGTGCGGGTCGATCGTGGCGGGCGCGTCGCCGGTGAACGCCTCGATGAGCTGGATGAGCGCGGCGTCTCCGGTGGTGGGGTCGGGCAGTGCCGCGACCACGTCGGGCTCGGGCGGCGCCACCGGCTTGAAGGCGTCGCTCGGAAGGAATTCGTCGACGGTCATCCTCTCTTCGCCGATCACGGCATCCGGACTGAACTCGGTGCCGAACAGCGCCGTCGCGACCGCGACGATTCCGTTCCGGTCCTGTTCACCGATCGCGGTCGCGGTTCCGGCGTCCGTGGTGGCGCCGGGAGACGAGAGGGTCGCCGATGTCGCGATCGGGCAGATCCGGCCCAGCGGCTTGCCCGGCTCGACGGCGCCGACGACCGACGCCAATCGGCGCAGCAGCATCGCGACATCGGTGCCCTGCGCGCCGTCGTAGGTGTGGAACTCGTCGACCACCACGTAGCGGAGGTCGGCGTTCGCCCACAACCGCACGTCCTCACCGCGTTGCAGCAGCAGGTCCAGCATCTTGTAGTTGGTGAGCAGGATGTCCGGCGGCGAATGCCGCATCGCGGGCTTGTGGGTGACGACATGCCGATAACCGGACGCGGGTTCCTCGCCGATGTAGAGCCCTGCGGTCACTCCGGACAGCGCGGATTCCGATTTCAGCAAGTCTTCGATCCGCTTCGCCTGGTCGGTGGCCAGCGCGTTCATCGGATACAGCAGCACGGCCTTGATCCCCGGCGCGGCGTCCGGGTTCGCGACACGTTCGCGGGCGCAGTGATCGAGGATCGGATATAGGAACGCCTCGGTCTTACCGGATCCGGTGCCGGTCGTGATGATCGTCGGCTGCGGCTCGTGTCCATCGATCGAGGTCAGCCGCTGGAAAGCCGCCGACTGGTGGGCGTACGGTCGGAAATCGGAGGGCTTCCAGGCCAGCAGTCGTTCCCAGTCATTCGACGCCTGCCGGAACGGGACGCGCAGCCGTACGAATGGGCCGCGGAACATGCCGGTGGTCTCGTCCCCGAGGAACCAGTGCAGCGCTTCGCGTGCGCCCTCGTCGGAGAGCGCGTAGGTCGTGGACAGGTACTGCAGGAGGCTCTCCTTGAGCCCCTGCGCCTCGAGCGTCGGCCTCACGGCTCGGGCACCTCCTCGCCCTCAAGGGACGCAAACGTATCGGGCGTCGACGGAGGCGCGGACGGATCCCACTCGCCGCGTTCGATCGCGGCATCGAGCTGGGCCTGGAATACCCCGTGCGCAGCCTTCATTTCGTCTTCCCGTTTGGCCTTGTAGAACGGCGGGGTGAACCCTTCAGGCGGGGCCACGCCGTCGTCGCCGGTGTGTTGTGCGGCGAGGTACTCCTGCAGCTGTGGCCACGTGTCCTTCACCGGACCCTGTTTCTGGCCGCGGGTGCGAGCCTCACCCGCGATCTTCCAGCCGTCGGCGTCGAAACAGGTCACAGCCTCGTACTTCAGCAGTACCGGGAAACGGCCCTTGTAGGCGGCGACGAGAGCTTCGGCGCTCATACCGAGCCATACCGCCACCAGCGCGTCGATCTCCACCAGCGCCGACCGGCGGGCCCGTTCGGTCCGAAGTGGAGTGTTGCGTTGCCATTCGGGTGTCACGTCTTGCAGCGGCGGGAGGCCGGGCCAGTCGACCGCCCAGCTCTCGGTGTCACGCCAGGCTGGGTCGTACAGCTCGGCCCAGAGTTTTGCGTAGGCAGTGGTGAGGCAGTTGAGGCGGAGCGTGCGGAGCAGGAGCGCCGGGGCGAGGGGGTGGTCAGGATGCGGGGCAGGCATCCGGCGGGCTTGTCCTGCATCCAGATGGCCTTTACCCGTGATGCGGAGGTAGTAGTCAAGTGGAAGTCCCGACCACAGCCCCGACATGAGGACTGTTTCACGAGGATTGGGAAGAGCCGCGCTGCGGACGCTATGGACATGGGCTGTTCCCGGCGCGACGAGTGCGACGTAGAGACTTCGCTCTGTATCTGGCGCGATCATTTCGCGCCACGCGCTCCTCGGGAACATCGTATACCAGCGCCGGGACTGCTCGACGAGTCGCTTTTCTATCTCGTCGAATTCGACGTTCTCCTCCGGAATCCCTTTTGCTGCGGCGATTTCCGTGCGCGCACGCGCGACGGCTCGCTCGTCGTTCCAAAGCTTGTCGAGAGCTCGATGGTTGATCCAGCGATCTTGTTCGCAAAGGTATTCGAGCCCCCGGCCGGCAACTCGAAGGTACGCGGTGTCAGATACGAAGTCGTCGGGTAGCGAAACGAGATTGTGACCGTACGGGTCATTAGAGTTTGCGTCGTGTCGCTTGAAGGTGGGTGTCGCGACGCCGAGTTGTTTGCCCACGAGCACTACCCGATGCCATCGATCGGGCTGGAATTCCTTGCCCGTGGCAGGATCGGGGCGGTTGTACGCGATCAGGTTCCGGTTCTTGGCTCCAGATTCGTGGTAGCCGGGGCTGAACTGTGGGCCGGCCAAGGCGCCGAGCCGGAGCGGATAGTCGGCGAGCGCCTCGATCGCATCGTTCTCGGCGACGCTGACCGGAAACAGCAACCGGGCCTGCGCGACGGGCACATCGGTTTCTCCTAGCAGGCGCTGCCAGGTCGCGAGTCGGTCGACGTTGACTGGAATGACACGGTCCCGATGCGGCCGGTCGTCGAATCCTTTTCCCGACGAATTCCGGATCGAGGGCAGCGATTCCCGGTCGTGCGGAGCGCCGTCCGCAAGCGAGCCACGCAGTGTGTCCGTGGAGACCAGCCATGACAGGTGCGCGAAATCGACAGGGCCCGGACGGCCGTAGACATGGACGCCGAAATGGCTCGACTCCCCAACGGGTTCGGGGAAAAAACGGTGGCCGGGATTGAAAAAGTCACCGTGGATCCGCAGCCGTCGATATGCCGCTTCGCGCAGCGCTCCCTCTTTCTCTCCGCTGAAGTGGGTGTCGGGGTGCACCATGCCCGCCGTCCCGTCGGCGCACGCGTGGTCCCAGATCTGCGACATGAACGCGCGATAGAGGTTCGGCTGGGTACCGGAAAGCAGCGGATAGACCTGCGATGATCCGAGCCAGGCGACCTGCGCGGCGAGACCGGTCTGCTCGCCGAGGGTGTAGGCGAATGCGTCCGGATTGTCCAGCACTTCCGTGCGTCGGCGGGCCTTCACATCCTGGTCGGGTTTGTCCTCCAGCGCGAACCAAGGCTCGTGCTCGGCGAGCACCGCGTCCTCGTCCCAACGCGGGCGATACCAGGGCGGGTTACCGACCTGGAGATCGAAGCCGCCGTGGTCTGCGAAGATCATCGCGAATTCGAGTTCCCAGTGCAGGAACCCCTTCTTCTCGGTGATCTCGTGGACCGTGTGCAGCCACGGGAAGCGGCGTTCGAGATCGACCTCGGGAATGCTGTGGTCGGGGTCGACGACCGCCATCTGCATCGTCAGCGGCAGTGACTCCTCGTGCTTCTTGAGCTCGTCGAGCGAGTCGAAGGAGTCCGCGAACGTGCCGTCCGGATCGCTCTTGCCAAGCATCGCTTCGAGGAAGTCGAGCCAGTCGTCCAGGTTCCGCAACGGCGTCGCGGGCGTGGAAGGGGGCGGTTCCTTCCGCTTCGACTGCGATTTCGCTTGTTGCACGGACTTGCGCGTGAGCACCTTCCGCTCGACCGGGAACTCGACGGAGTCCTCGGCCTCAAGTGCCAGCAGGTCGGTCTGTTCGCCGGGCACCGAGAACAACGCGAAGTTATCCACATGGTGCTGCTGTGCGGCCGGTTCCACGAGCGGGGCGCCGATCAGCGCGGCCAGGCTCTCGGCGGACTCGTCGATCTCGTGCGAGTGATATTCGGATGCGGAACCGTTCAACAGCCCGGCTTGGTCGGCTGGCCAGAACCACAGCGCGCACCAGGCGTCCATGACCTTCTTCAGTCGCCAGTACGGGGTGTCCACCGAATAGAAGAGGTCTCGGTAGACGTCCTCCTTGCGGTCGGCAGTGTCGGGGCGGGCGAGGAAGTCATACTCGTTGCCCTCCGCGCCCCAGACGTCGATGCGGCGCGAGATCGCGCGTTCCGAGAGTTCCATGCGGCGCACCACGAGCGACCACAGGTACTCGAAGCGCCGCGCGGCGTCGCGGAGGCGGGTGTACTGGGAATACTCCGTCAGAGGTTCTTTCGTCTTCTTGTCGATCTTCGGTTCGCCGGTCTTCTTATTGATGTGTGCGGTGCTGCGCTTCGGGGCCTTGCCGAGGATGCCCTTGCGCCACGCATCGAGCTGCGTGAGCCCTATCTTGGCTGGATGGCGGTCGACCAGTGCTTTCGCTTCTTTCGAGCCGCACACCGACGCCCAGCCGGGAGCGGGTAGCAGGAACTGGTGCACGGCTCCGTCGGGCAGCGGCTGCCGGGCGCCGTCGCGGCGGAACGGCAGCGGGGTCGGCTCCAGGGGGTTCTTGGCGAGCGTCCACGCCCGCGTGGTCACCTCGTCGGCTGCGAACACCGCTCGGCGGGCGCCGATCAGCGAGTCGCCGCGCCGCAGGTGCAGCCCGAACCACGGCGCCCGCATCCCCGGATGCATCGTGTTGAGCCACAGTGACACCTCGGCGAGCTCGACACCAGTCGCGTTGAGGTCGACGCCGTAGACGTTGTGCAGCGCGATGTACGCCTTGACTTTCTGCTTCTCCGTCACCGCCTCGGATGCGGGCAGCGACTTCCCGAGTTCTTCCGTACGGCGGCGGAGGTATTCCTCGGCGACCTGGTTGATGACCTCGTTGAGAAACGCGCCCGAGCCGAGCGCAGGCTCGCAGATCTTGAGTCTCAGCAGTTCGGCTGCACGGGTGCGGACGTTGCCGTCGGAGTCGCGTTCCTGGTTGAGTCGTTCCTTCAGCGCCAGTTCGACGGTGACCTTCGTCAGGGATTCCGGCGTGTAGTAGGAGGCCGACGTCTCGCGGGCGCGTCCGGACAGCCGGTAGACGAACGTCCCAGGCCGATAGCGTTTCGGGCCGCGCAGCCCCTTGTGGTTGTCGTGCTCGTCGTATTCGACGAGCGTGTGCTCGGGATAGTCGCGCTGGCGGTTGGCCGGGATCAGCCACGATCCGGCCTCCGGATCGCCGTCCTTCGCGACCTCACACAGTTCTTCCTCGGCGATGATGCCGGTGTAGGACATCAGGCCCTCGTAGACGGCGCCGAGCTGGTTGATCCCGAGGTTGCGGTACGAGATGAAGCCGCCCTGGTTGCCGCTTTGGCCCTTCTTCATGGTCAGCAACCGGAGCACCTCGTGCAGAGCGGTGTTGCGCAACCGCAGATCCAGGGTGCCTGTACCCGACGGGTGTTCAGGTCGGCCGATGAGACGGACCGCCTTGGGATCGAACAACTCGCTGCGCAGCGCCTCGAACCGCAGACCGCGGCCACCGTCATCATCCGGGTCGTCGTCGATCATCCGGTGGCCGTTGTTGACCTTGTCGAAGAGCACGGCCAGTGACTCGTACAGGTGGAAGCTGTTCTTCGCCTCCTCTTCCACGAGCCGTTCGTCCCGCGCTACCAGTTCCCGCAGCCGCGCCACCGAATAGCCGGCCTCGTAGGTGGTGTCGTCGGACGGCAGGATGCCGAGCTCGGGCCGGGACTCCGCGTACAGCAGGAACAGAATCCGGTACAGGTAGCGCAGCGTCTCCTCGGTCAGTTCGTCGGCGAACCGTCTGCCGGGCCGTTCGAGCCTGCGGGGTTCCACTCCGGCTTCGTCGAGGCGGACCAAGACTTCGTTGGCGATGATCTCCACCGAACGCTGCAGGCCGTCGCGCAACTCGGGGGAAACGGCCACCGCGTTGTTCGTCGATCCCTTTAGCAACGCGTCCATGCGCGGGGCTGTGCCGCCCGTTCCCGGCCTCAGCATGTCGCGGCCGAACAACGCGAAGATCGTCGCGATCTCGCCGGTCTTGCGCGTGTCGTTGCGTTGGAGTGCGGCGTCGAGGCTCGCCGCGAGGAAACGTCCCTCTGACCAGGATTGGCCGTCGGTCAGCACCAGGACTCCGCCGCACAGCAGCAGGACGAAACGCGGCGGTTCGCCGCCCTTGCCGCCCAGCTCGCCCCGGAACAGCCAGGACGCCAGTGCCGGTCCGGTCTCGTAGTTCTCGCCCGAGCTCGCCCGCAGCGGGTGCAGCAGGCGACCCGGCCCGGTGCTATCGAGTGTGGCGTCGACGTCGTCGGACCAGCCGCATTCGAGCACGACGATCCCGTCTCCGTGCCAGGCGACCTCGACTTCGTGGTCCTGCCCGGCTTGGTGCACGGCCAGCGTCGTCGGCCCGGTGTCTTCCGGATCGGGATCCGTCGGCTTCCCCGACTCGAACCCGAGTGCCCGCAGTACACGGCGATGCCAGCTCGACAGCGCATCACGCCAGTCTTCGTCACCGTAGGTGCTCAGTCCGAATGATGCGGGATTTTCGTCGGTCTTCGCGCGGTTGATGAAGAAGCCCCGCACGCCTTTCGCGTGGTAGCGGGAGTGTAGCTGACCTAGGTGGTCCCGAGGTGTGAAACGTCGCCGCTCGTTGCCGACAGGATCGTTCTCGACGTCGGACCAGGCCGCGAACACGCCCTTGCGGAGGTCGTCGGCCAACTGCTCGGCGAAGTAGTGCGAGGTGAAGTACTCGCCACGGTTGATCAGCGAGTCAAAGTCGGCGCTCATCGGGTCGTGCCTTTCGCGGACAACGGCTCCAGGACGGCGAGCAGTCGCAGCAGAGGTTCACCGGACGTCGTCAGGTTCTCGGCGAGCTTCTCCAACTCGGCGACGGTGTTGCGGACGTGCTTCTGCGTCCCGGAACGCGTGAGCCGGAACAACTCCTCTTGCCAGCCCTTAACACGCGCACAGTGTGGAGCCAGCAGTTCGCCGATCTCCTTGGCGTAGTCGGCGTGCCGTCCTCGGAGGTGGCGTTCGGCCTCGTCGATGGCGAGCGGAACGAGGCGCTTCAGTCGGTCAAGTTCGATCGGCTCCGCGCGACCAGACATCTCGGGCCCCACCCCGCACGCCGTCAGGAACCGGTTGTCGACGCGCAGCACGCGCGGAGTGTCAGGCAGACCCACGATCGCCATCCACTCCACGACCGTCGGCCTTCCCGACGCGTTGGAGAAACCGCCCTGCACCAGGAAGATCGGGCCTTCGAAATCGGATTCCCGGTAGCCGTCGATCTCGGTGGCGACGGCGTGGTCGGGTCGATACGCGAGGACGAACGCCTCGTCGTAGCGCAGTGACGCGAGCGCCTTGTCAGTCACCCATTCCACGACGGGATGCAGCGGGGACACAAATCCGACGTACGGCCACTGCGAACCCGAGGAGTCCAGCGCGCGCTGAAGCTGTTCCTGCGCGTGCTTCTCCTTGAAGGTGATGCGCAGCCGTCCCTCGCGTTGAGTTGTTGGCAGGATGCCCTGCTCGTCCAGATACGACTGCGGGAGAGCGCGCAGTCGGTAGCGCAGGTCGGCGGGTGGCTCGAAGCCGATGGTGCCGTCGCTTTCCCGGCGCAGCGTCAGTTCTTGTTCGGGCCCCATGGGGCAGATCTGCCGCAGCGCCTCGTCGAAGTACGACTCGGTCGAGTCGAACAGGGTGGGCACCGACGCGGTCCGGACCTCGGCGGCATTGGACGCGGCGGCGCCGATGTTGCCGTACATGGCGGCCATGAAGCCCTGGCTCTCTTTTCGGGATGCGCGCAGGGACTGATCGACGGTGCGTCCCGCGATCAGATCCTGCGTGAGCCGGTCCTCCTCTTCCTTCCCCGAATACAGGCCGGAGACCTGCTCCACCGAGCCTTCGATCCGGTGCGCCTCTTCCTCGCGTTCGAGCAGTTTCCTCCCGACTAGGTGGTCGTCCAGCGGTAGTTCCTCTCCGGTCTCGGGATCGGTGCGCCAGGCGACGTCGGCGGTGAGCACTATCGCACGGAATTCCGGTGACACCGCCTGCCCGTAGCGATCGATACGACCGTTGCGTTGCTCGATGCGGATCAGCGACCACGGCAGGTCGTAGTGGATCAGCTGGTGACACTGCTGGTGCAGGTTCACGCCCTCCGAAGCAACGTCTCCGGTGAACAACAGCCGCAGCGGATCGTCCCGCAGACCGAAGCGGTCGGTGAAGGAGCGGTCCTCGTCGTCGGTGGTCAGCTGACCGTGCATCACCTCGACCGCGCCGTGGAAACCGCGCCAGGGTTTGTCCTCGTCCTCGGATGTCGTACGCGGAAACCCGAGCTTGGCGGGTACCGTCTCCGCCAGCCACGTCAGTGTCGGGATGCTCTCCGAGAAGATCACCACCCGCACGTCGGAACCCGGACCCACTCCGAGTTCCCGCAGGACCTCCACCAATCCGGCCCGTTTCGCCGAGTCGGAGTCGGTGATCTTCGCGGTCAGCTCCTGGAGCCGCGTGAGCGCTTCGGTCTCGGTAGTGATCGTCGGATCCGGTTTCTTCTTGCTCGCCTCGGCCTCTTTGGCCTTTTTCGCCAGGGTCTGGATCCGGGTCTCGATCGTCTGTGTCAGCGCCCGATGCGAGGACAGGAACGACTTGAAGAGCCGATAGGGGAGAAGTTGATGAGCGCTGACCGAGCTAGTCTCGGTCGCGCGGGGAATCCAGTGCTCGGCCAACTCCGCGAGCACGGCCCGTTCCTTGTCGGTGGCCTTTACCTTGACCGGCAGCGATGGCCCGCGTGGGGCCCACGATCCGGTGAGCGAGTCGCGGACCTCCTTCGCGGTCTTCGTGCGCCGGATGTAGAGGTGGTCGAGCTTCTTGACGTCGTAGTTCGTGGGATCGGCGATCGCGGCCTCGTCGAGCATGTCGATCAGCTCGGCGAACGACTCCGGTTTGCCGTTGTGCGGGGTCGCGGACGCGAGGATCAACGCGTCGGTGTGCCCGGCGAGCCTGCGGGCCAGACGGTTGTTGTCGGTGCGCTTGTTGACGACGTTGTGGCACTCGTCGATGACCACGGTGTCCCACTCGGTGCGGTCGAGATACGCGCGATACTGATCGCGCTTGAGGGTGTCGACGGAGATGATCGCGCGCTTGAAATAGGCGAACGGGTTCCGCCCGGCGGGGATCTCGCGCTGCACGCGCTCAATGCCGGTGCCGTCCAGCCGGACCAGCGGGATCGAGAACCGTGTCCACATCTCACGCTGGAACTGTTCCAAGACCTGAGCCGGCGTGACGACCAGGATCCGCTCACCTCGTCCCCGGCGGATCAACTCGGCGAGCAAGAGTCCGATTTCGATCGTTTTTCCGAGCCCCACCACGTCACCGATAAGAATCCGGGGGCGTGCGTTGCGCATCGACAACGCCAGCTCGGCGGGACGGAGCTGATGCCGCTGACGCTTCAGCAAGAACGCGTCGGACAGCGCCAGCCCCTGTTCGGTCTGCGGGAGCGCCGTCTTGCGGATCACCGCCTCCAAGAAGAGGCGTGCTCGGCGATGGTGTGGCGAATCGTCCCCGACCAGTTGGGTCTTCTTGGGATCGAGGGTCGTGATCTCGTCCTCGAGTTCGGAGTAGAAGACAGCCTCGGTGCCGCGCACGAACGACGACATCCCGATGACTGTGATCATGTGCTCGCCGGAGCGCGTGGGCGTCACTTTCCGGATCAGCCACTGCTCGTCGCGAATCCGCACTTGAGCCCCTGGCATCAGCGACGGCTTGGCCTTGCCTCCCGCCGCTGCCTCGACGGCGCTCTCTGTCACGTTCGACTCCATTCGATCATCATAAGATGGCTCGACCGGCTCATCGAAGGAGCAAATTAGTGCGTTGTGCGTACAGGTCGCGCAATTGCTCGGCGATCTGGTGCTGCGCCTGCGGCTTACCGGGAGCGGGCTCAGGCTCCGGTTCGAAGATGCTCGGTTCGAACTCCTCAACGGGTTCCGAGCTCAAACGGCTGTTCTGGGCGGGCGCGGGTACGGCTGGGACGGAGTTCTCGTTGTCGGTGTCCTGGAACGTTTCCAGGATGAGGGCGCGCCGAGCGGATTTCGCAGATCTCCCCATCTTCTGCAGGAGCCCACTCAAGTGGTCCTGGACCGCTGTCAGATCGGGGCGCCGTTCGGGGTCGTGCGCCAGCATCGACGACACCAGCTGTTCGAGTTCCACGGGAAGTCCCGTCAGATCTGGGCTATGCGTGGCGTCGCGGACCTTTTCGAGGATCTTCTGTCGGGAATTCCCGTCGTAGGGATCGTGGCCGGTCGCCGCGTAGACCATAACAGCGCCCAGCCCGTACACATCAGCGGCGGTGGTGACACCCGACTCGCCACGTGCTTGCTCCGGAGGCATGTAGCGGGGTGTCCCGAGCGGCCAACCCGGTGTGGACAGCGATGCGGCATCGGAGGCCGTCATCGCCCCGAGCCCGAAATCGATTACTACCGGGCCGCGTCGGCTCATGATCACGTTGAGTGGTTTGAGGTCCCGGTGCAGCATGCCGGCACGGTGCACCGTCTGCAGTCCCTCGGCCAGCAGAATGCCCAGGCTCGCCGTCAGCATCGCGACCAGG
The DNA here is from genome assembly GCF_014697215.1 of Saccharopolyspora pogona. Lineage (GTDB taxonomy): Bacteria > Actinomycetota > Actinomycetes > Mycobacteriales > Pseudonocardiaceae > Saccharopolyspora > Saccharopolyspora hattusasensis. The sequence continues at coordinate 2,306,175 of NZ_CP031142.1, read as the reverse complement.
GGTGCGTGTTCACGGACGTAGTCGTTTAACGTCAGACCGGAGACGAACTCCATCGCGATCCACGGCTGATCCGCGAAGGCGTCGTGCGCTCGATAACCGGCGACCCGGCTGGTGCCGACGATCGATTGCACGATCTCGGCTTCCCGCGCGAACCGATCGCGTATCTCCGGGTCGATTCGGCCTCTACGGATCAGCTTGACCGCGACGGGGTCGCCACCTGCGGTGTAAGCGAGATAGACCTCGCCCATGCCTCCGGAGCCGAGACGGCGTTCGACAGCGTAAGAGCCTATCGCCGCGGGTGCACCATTCGCGGTCAGGACCGAATCCCTTCGACAGGCGTCGTACGCGAGCCAACCATGACCGTCTGAACTTTACTCGAAACATTCACGTGCTTGGTCAAGTCTCACGAGATTGCGGTTGAGCAGCAGGAAGCCGTCGGACGGGGAGTGGGTCCGGGCAAGGGGTCGGAGCAACAAGGTTCGCGGGGGAATCGGCGCTGGGGGCGGCTCAGCAGGAGGTGCGGGCTGGGTTCCGCCACAACGGCGAATCCCAGCCTGATTGATGCAGTAATGTCAGTGGCGAGTGATACTATTGTCGATTAGTTGCGGCGAGTGGAGGCTCGATGGTGTGTCGAGAAGGCTGGAATCGGGTACTGCCGCCACCGGGTACATCGGTAGCGGCACTGCTCTCAGCTGGGCCGATGTGCGGGAAACTGCTGCGGCGGGGGAGAAGGGGCGCGGTCAGGCCATTCGTCATCTCGCAGCGGGTAGCTCCCTGTCTGTTGCGAGTGGGTGCGGTTCTCCGGTGAGTGCGGCGAGCGCGGTAGCGATTTCTTGGAGGTCGGCGCGGACGTAGGTGGAGGTGGTGCCTGCGTCGCTCTTGCCGTTGTGGCCGGCGTATGCGCGTGCGACGGCGTAGCCGAAGTTTCGCTCGACCCAGGTGAGGGTGGTGTGTCGGAGCCAGTGGGTGCTCACTTGTTGTGTCGCGACCCAAGGAAGATGCTTGCCTATGCGCTGCCATAGGTAGTCGTAGCGACGGGCGGTGATGGCGCTTCCGTTGCGGTAGCGCAAGAGTTGGCCGGCTTCGGCGGCTCCGCGTTGCTCGCCGTGGGTGACGAGGTGCCGCATCAGGGGTGGAGACACTGGTTGCCACCGCAGCGTCTCACCCTTCTCATGTAGGCGTATGAGGCATTGTTCGGTGTCGAGGTCCTTGGGGCAGAGTGCCAATGCGCCGCCTCGGCGGCAGGCGGTTTCGGTGTGCAGGCGCAGCAGCATCGAGTCGAGCCCGGGGTCGTTACCGGTCGAGCCTGCCACCTCGTTGATCTCAGCAAGGCGTGTGTCTGGCAGCGCTCGTCGTGGACTCGCAAGCCGTCTGGGCTTGGCAACGCGTGTCGCGGGGTTGTCGTTCTCTGAGATCAGTCCGTCTGCGACCGCGTGGCGATACATGCATCGGAGTGCGGAGATCAGGTGTTCTGCCGCTGTTCGGCCGCCTCTCGAGTTTTTCCGTACGACGACGTTCAGCTTGATGTGCTCGGCGAGTTGCTTGATCTCCAGTGGGGTCGGTTCGTCGATTCGTCGGTCGCCCCAGACGTCAATGACGCGTCTCCAGTATGTGTCGTAGACGCGACGTGTTCCGGCGGGGACCGCGTCTGACACGCGGCTGATGTAGTCGCGGATCGTGGGAACGGGCCGACTTTCCACGGGAGTCTTGAGAAGTTGCTCGGGGCTAATTCCGAGGCGGGCGAGCAGGAGGCGGGCCGCATCGATGTCGTCGTCCTTCACAGAACAGCCTCGTTTGGTACAGACTCGTGGTACGCGAGCAACATCGTGTCGAGCGCGTATGTCGTGTAGGCCGTCAGCAGGTCGCGGTCCGGGCATGCCGCGACGAGAAGTCGGGCGCCCGATGTGAGGAGGCACGAGTGCCGTACGGACGCTGGCAGTCGAAGGTGGCCCTGGCGCGTGATGGCGTCTGGCCCATGGGATCGACTGACAACGATGACGAGCCCGTTGAGGACGCTGATCGAGATCGAGGAGTTCGGCAGCCAGCCCAGGACTCGTAGCGGTGATCGGTCGGCGAGCCGTCCACGATTGTCGATCGCAGTCACGGCGTAATACACGCCGCTGTCGCGAACACGGGGGAGCAGACGTGCGACCGGAAGCCCACTGGTTCCCGGTCGCGTTTCCTCTTCGCCGATCCTTACAGTCGATGCGAGGTTGTCCCCAAAGGAGCGCTGATTTCGGATCCGAAATGTCAGGCCGGCTTCTCGGTGAGTCATGCCGCCTTCACCTGCCACTCGTCATCGGTGTGGTCGTCGGTGAGGGCGGCAAGGTCGTTGAGTAGCAGCGCTACCGCGTGGGTGGCTTGTTGGGGGACGACGCCGTTTCCGAGTGCGCGGAGTTGGGCGGTTCGGGGGAGGGGGAGGTCGGTGACCCAGCCGGGTGGGAGGCCCATGAAATGTTCGACGAAGGCTGGTGAGAGGACGGGGCGGCCGCGTTTGCCCGGTTTGGTGGGAAACGGTGTGCGGCGTCTGAGTATTCGTTCCCACCGGTGGATCGCGGTGGCATAGACACCCCAGTCCACTACGTGATCGTCGGTAGTGGCCGGCAGTTCGTCGTTTCGTGTGGCGTCGTCTTCGGTCAGGAGTTGTTGCCAGGGTTGGTGAGGAGATGGATGACTGCGGAGGGCAGCATCAGGTCGCCTTTGGAACCGCGTTGTGCCGGGCATCCCTTCGTGCCGTCGGTCGCTCGCGGTGTCGGCAACAAAGCCTCGGGGGCCACCAGCGGCAGGATCTGCTGCGACAGCGGCGGTCGGAATCCGGTTCCCGCTTGCCGTCCGGGTGTTCCGGTGTCCGAGGCTCGTGGGGTGGGGAGAAGCCGTGTCTGGTCGGGCAGTGATGGGCCGCCCTGCTGCGTTCGATGGGTGCAGTTCTTGGCATCCGACGCCGTCTGCAGTAGCCGTAGATGGTCCAGTAGGGAGGGGCCGCCCTGTCTGCTGGCGGCGCTGATGCCGTTGGAGTTTCCGTCGTGTGCGGTGGGTGTGGGCATCATCGGTGTCGTCATGGTGGGGCCAGGCGAGGAGGAAGACGCGTTCTCGTTGGTGCGGGGCGCCGATGTCGCTGGCGCGGACGCTTCGCCATGCCGCGTCATACCCTGCTTCGGCCAGGTCGCCGAGTACTCGGTGCAGGCCGCCGTTTTTCCAGCGGAGCGCGGCGACGTTCTCCACGACGAACATCGGTGGTCGTAGTAGGCGAAGACCCGCCATGATGTCGGTCCACAGGCCACTGCGTTCGCCTTTCTCGATGCCTTTGCGCCGCCCGGCTGCGGAGATGTCTTGGCAGGGGAATCCGGCGGTCACCACGTCGACTCGTTCCACCGTGCGCCAGTTGATCGAGCGGAGGTCCCCAAGGTTGACAGAGGTGGGCATCCGGTGCGCCAACAACGCGGCGATGTGAGGGTCGGGATCGGCGCACCACGCGATGCTGCCCCGCCGAGCGCGGCGAGGACGCCGAGGTCGAGTCCTCCATAGCCGGTGCACAACGATCCCACGACCGGCCCCGGGGTGGCTGTGACGGACAACGTCGCCGCGGATGTGGGTACGGGCGGGGTGCTCATGCGGCCCGGCCGTCGGGCTCGCCGCCGGCCACCGCTGCGACCCGTTCTCCGATGGAAGTGTCCACGAAGGGAAGTTGGCGGCTCCTTGAGCTGGGAGGGTGTTCAGAACCCCGTGGCGCTACGGAACTCAAGGACTTCGAGGGTTTGGTGAAGACGAGGACGTCTTCGTGGGCGATGAGGTGCAGGGGGAGTCCGGCGGCGCGTTGTTTGCGGATGAAGTCGCGCTGGAAGAAGCTGCCGCGGGCGATGAGGTCGTTTTCGGCGATGCGGGCGAGGAGCGCGACGCAGCGTTCGGTGGGGATGAGTCCTGCTTGGCGGCCGCAGGTGAGGATGTGGGAGGGCAGGTCGATGAGTTCGGCGTGTTCGCGCCAGGGGCGCAGTGTGACCGCGACGTGCCCGCCGGGCTGGAGGAAGACGGCGGCGTGGGTGAGGATCCGCGTGAATCCGGTGAGGAGTCGGTGGGGCTCTGGCGCGAGTTTCGTGACCCTGGTGACGGGTCGTGATCGCGGTTGTTGATCATATTGGGCGTGCTCTGTTGATCTGGAAGCGTTGCTGCCTCATCTGGGCGGGCTGTGTGTGGAGCGAGTGGAGTACGGATCCGACGGCGTGACGATCTGCGCTCGGTCGCGTGTGGCCGAGGCGACCTGCCGGGCATGTGGGGTGCGGTCTGGGCGGGTGCACAGCCGTTACGTGCGCCGGTTGTCTGATGGCGTGCTCGGTAGGCAACCAGTGGTCATCGCGTTGACGGTCCGGCGGTTCGTGTGCCTGGATTCTCAGTGCGCGACGAAGACGTTCGTGGAACAGGTCGACGGCCTGTCCGAGCCGAATCGACGTCGGACGACTCCGCTGCTGGCGATGTTGGGGCAGGTGGGCTTGGCGTTGGCGGGCCGAGCTGGGGCGCGTCTGGCCGCGATCTTGGGTATCAAAGTGGATCGGACGACGCTGCTGCGTTTGGTGCGGGCACTGCCGGAGCCGGAGACCACGACCGCCCCGGCCGTGCTCGGCGTGGACGACTTCGCCCTGCGCAAGCGGCACGTGTACGGCACGATCCTGGTCGACATCGACACCGGCAAGGTGATCGACCTGCTGGACGGTCGCGAGGCCGAACCACTGGAGCAGTGGCTGCGCGAGCATCCTGGAGCCGGGGTGATCTGCCGTGACCGCGCCGGCGCCTACGCCGAAGGCGCGAAGGCCGGGGCCCCGGACGCCGTCCAGGTGGCCGACCGTTGGCATCTGTGGCGCAACCTGGGCGACTACGTCGAGAAGGCCGTCGGGCGCCACCGCGCCTGCGTCAAGCTCGACCAACTCGACGGCGAAACTGTCGGCGTGTCGGCGCCGCAGGCGGCCCAGGACGAGCCGGACGCCGCGATACCCGAACCGGTCGAGTCGCGACTGGTGATCCGTACCCGGGAACACTATGCCGCGATCCACGGGCGGCTGGACCGCGGCGAGACGATCTCCGCCATCAGCAGGCAGCTGTCACTGGACCGCAAGACTGTGCGGCGCTTCGCTCGTGCCAGCACGGTTGACGAACTTCTCGGCAAGGCGATCGCCCGGGCGAGCTTGCTCGACCCGTTCAAGCCCTACCTGCACCAGCGTTGGACGGAGGGCGCCACCGACGCCGCGCAGCTGACCAAGGAGATCACCGCCCAGGGATACACCGGCAGCGACAAGACCGTGCGCCGCTACCTGCAGCCCTTCCGCGGCATGCTCACGCCTCCGCCATCGCCGCCTGCCGTGCCGAAAGTCCGTCAGATCACCGGTTGGCTGCTGCGCCGCCCAGAGGATCTCGATACCGACGAGACCAACCAGCTCGCTGACATCCGATCCCGTTGCCCCCACCTGGATCGCCTCGCCGACCACGTCACCGACTTCGCGAAGATGATGACCAACCGTGAAGGCGAGAAACTAGAATCTTGGCTGTCCACAGTGGAACACGATGATCAGCCCGACTTGCACTCCTTCGCCATCGGGCTCCGCCGCGACCAAGACGCCGTCACCGCAGGACTCACGCTGCCCTACAGTTCGGGGAAGGTCGAGGGCAACGTGAACAGACTGAAGGCGCTCAAGAGGCAGATGTACGGCCGAGCCAAGCTCGACCTCCTCCGCAAACGCGTCATCCTGGCCTGACGGCCCCCGGCTCACCCTGAGTCACCGAACCACGAAACTCGCGCCAGAGCCGTCGGTGGTGGCCGATGTTGGCGAGGTTGCCGCGGTCGAGGGTGTTGCCGTAGCGGTGGTGGTGTTTGTGGACGCCGGCGGTGCCGGTGGTGACCTGGCCGTGGGTGGACGGTCCGTACGGCGGTGAGGTGACGACCAGCGCGACCTGGCCGTGAAGATCGGCTGGCAGGAACGTGGCGAGTTGGCGGGCGTCGCCGCGCACCACGCGGCCAGCGGTAGTGCTGGTGTGGTGGGCGAGGTCGAGGTTGGTTTGGGTGACGGTGACCCAGTGGGGTTCGTATTCGACGCCGATCGCGCGGCGCCCGAGGTGGAGGGCTTCAACGAGGGTGGTGCCGATCCCGCACATGGGGTCGAGGACAAGGTCGCCGGGCCGGGTGTAGTGGGCGATGGCGTGGGCGGCCACGGCGGGCAGCATTTTGGCGGGGTGTGCGGTGGAGTCGGGGCTGTAGCGGCCTTTGCGTTGGGTGGCGGGGGAGGTTTGCGCGGTCGCCCAGACCGACACCGCCGGCGGGCACGGGGCAGGCGGTGTCACGGTGATCCGGCGGTGTGACGTGGAAGGGGTGCGGTGTCCGGTAGGGGTGTGATCGCGCACAGGGATGTCCTTCTTCTTGACGTGGTCAGCCGTGGGGTGTCGGTGGGGGTACGTCATCGGATGGCGCCGGTGTCGGGCCCGGATTGCGGGAGCGGGCCGGCGTGCTGGTGTGGTTGGGCGAAGACAAGGACATCGGCGTGGACACGGCGATGCCGCACCGGCCTTGCGGAGGCGCCTGGCGCGGAGCCGTGTGGGTGGTCGTCATCGGTGTGGAGGCGGCCGTGCCGGATCGGAACGAGCAGGGCGACGATGTGCTGGAGGTAGAGCAGGTCCGCGCTTTGTGCTGCCGCGACGACGGGGCCGGTGGGGTCGAGGAGCTGTCCCTGTGCGGTGCCGGTGTGGGTGAGTACGGCGAGGATCCCGCCGGTGCGCAGCAGCCGGGCCGCGACCTGTGCGAGGTGATCGCAGGTCCGCGCGTCAGCGTGGTGGGGTGGCAGGCTCGCGATGACCAAGTTCGCGTGGCGCTTGCCTGGGCCTTCTGCTGGCAAGGGGCAGCGCAGCGTTGGTGTGTCCGAAATGCCGTCGGGTGCGAAGCCGGGCCGGGGCTGGCCGGGCGAGTGCCGGGTGCTGGGCTCGGCGCTGGTGTGGGTGACACTGACCGTGCGGTCGAGTTGGCTCACGGCGGCTTCTGCTGTCGCGAGGCCGCCGGATTCAGCGGAGCGGGTCGCGGGCAGGTCGTGGGGACGGGTGGTGGCCTGCGTGTCGAGCAAGACGACCTCGTCGTGCGGTGTGGTGAAGGACGTGACGATCTTGTCCACGAGCGCGGTGGGCCAGGGATCGTCGGGGTCGATCGGGGGCGCCTGGCAGGCCCACACCGTCGCTGGTGTGCTCGCGCCAGCCCGCTCGCGCGGGTTTCGTAGGGTTCGGTGGGGTGCTGATGGATAGGCCGGGCCGCCGACGACCGGCTGCGCGCGGTGTGCCCGGGGGGTGTGTGGGTCGGGCTGTGATGGGTTCATGGAATGCCTCCACGGTGCTGGTGACATTCCTGAACTCCGTCCTACGCCCCGGATAGGGACAGAACACGCCCGAAGTTTTCACCGAAAGATTCGGCATCGAGCGGTATCTCTTTCCGGCCATTCACAGGTAGCTCCGGTGCTGACCTCGCACGACGCCGACGCGTGGGACGTGGATGAGGGAGACTGCGACGTCGGTTCCTGGACGCGAACACGATTCCTGGGAACTCCGAGAATTTCCGGAAGATCCCGTCCTTGTGGACGCGCGCTCGCGCTACTACACGACTACTACCGCAGGGTGTTGTCCCAGCGTACCGGCTACTACCGGCGCGATCTCGCGATCAAGCGGACTCGGCGCCCGTGGATCAACTTCGTGATGGGATAAGGCTCAAGTAATTCGCGGAAAGGTACCGGTGAAGATCGGTGGTAGTAGTGCGCGCGGTGTTGGGTAGTAGTGTCGTAGAAATTCGGTAGTACCAGGTGTGGCGTCCTTGCCGGGTCGTTGTATCGGCTTGCTGCAAGGAGTCGCGAAATGGTCAGGGATAAGGATTTTCGGGGATTCACCGCGTCGGGTGCTGTGCGCGGTGGGATGCCGCTTGATACGGCTCGGACGGCGTTTTCGTGGTTGGTGACGGAACCGCGTCCGGTGTGTGTGGACGGGCGCTTGTTCGCCGGGTTGCCGGATCGTCTGGTGCCGTTGAACGAGGTGCGGGATCTGTTGCTGCGCCGTCGTTGCGGGCAGGCCACGCGGGATGCGGTGTGGGCGCATCTGGTGCTGCGTTCACGCACCGAGGGTGCGACGTGGACGGTCGGCTGCGTGGGGGTGGCGCTGCCCGGGTTGACTCGGATCGCCTCGCGCTTGTCGGCCCGGTTCGCCGGCGATACCGCCGACATTCACGCCGCCGTACTCGCCGGGTTTCTTGCCGAGCTTTCTCGTGTTGATCTGTGTCGGCCGCGGATCATGGTGCGGCTGTGGTGGGCGGCCTATCGAGCCGGGTACACGACTGTTCGTGAGGCGTTGGATGCGCCGGTTCCGGCGGGGAGTGGTTTCCGGTCGGCGCCGCCGAGCCCGCCGTGGGGGCATCCGGACTTCGTGCTCGCCCGGGCGGTTGCCGACGCTGTGCTCACCGCGGAGGAAGCGGAGCTGATCGGCTCCACTCGGTTGGAAGGCCTCCCGCTCGCAGAGGCCGCCCAGCGGCGCGGGGCCACCTATGAGGCCATCAAGAAGACCCGACGGCGTGCCGAGCTGCGACTGCTGGCTTACCTCTCCGCGGAGAACGCCGACGGCGCGCGGGGCGCCGGCGGGGACGTCGCTGTTCAGGTCGCGGACACCCTGGCCGTCACAGCCGCCGCACGAACCGCCACTGAGCTGCCCGCATCCGTGACACATCGTGGTGGTGCGTCCGCGCAGAAATCCAGGGCACAAATGTCCCGGCGGGGCAGTGACAGCGGAGTTCAGGGATGCGGGGGACACCCAGCAACTCCCTCCGCGATCTCGTCGCCGGCTCCTTCGACGCAGGAGGCTCCCCGATGCGCCTGACCACCCCCTCACGCTCCCGCCAGTTCCGGCCCGGCCCACCCGCTTCAGCACCCCGAGATCCCCGTCGGCGTGCCCGCCGGTCATTGACGCACCGGTGGCTGCTGGTCGTCGAAGTTGTGGCTGTCGGGCTGCTGCTGACCGGGTCGGCGGCGCAGGCCGAGACCACACACGTGCTCGCTGTGGCGCCCTCTTTGGAGGTTGTGCTGACGAACGCCCGGAACTGGATCATGGGGATTCTTGCGTTGGTGGCGACGGTGTTTCTGACCGTCGGCGGGCTGCGCTACCTGATGGCCGGCGGCAACCCGGGCGAGGTGGAGAAGGCCAAGCAGGCGTTCAAAAGCGCGGGCATCGGCTTCGGGCTCACCGCGTTGGCACCGGTGGTGGTGGAGATCCTGCGCGGGATTCTGGGGATGTGATCGACGGTGTCGATCCCACCCCCGGCCACCGGGCGAGGCATCTCCGTCGTGGCGATTGCGGTGTCGTGGTGTGTGCTGATCGGCAGCCCCATCACCGCACAGGCACAGCCGTCCCTCGACGAATCCCCGAGCCCGAGCTCCACCACACCACCGACGGAATCACCCCCGCCGCCAGTTCCCGCACCGCCGGCCCCGGAGGCGACACCGTGCGAGGGGGAGTACTGCATTCCCGTGGCGCCGACCGCGCCTGCTGTTCCGGGGGCGGGGGAGAGTGAGGATCACGGCACGTGGCTGCAGCACTTTCTGACGGACTGGTTTTGGGATTTCTTTTCCGACCTGGCGACCTCCGCACTCAACAGCGTGCTGGATTGGCTTGGCACCTCGCTGTTGGTCACGCCCCAGCTGGATCAGATTCCGGTCGTCGGGCAGATCTGGGGAAGCTCGCAGCGCATCATGATTGCCTGCTCGGTGCTGGTGGTGATGATCGCCGGACTGGTGGTGATGGCGTATCAAACGGTGCAGACCCGCGCCTCGCTGAAGGAAACCCTGCCTCGGCTGGTGGTGGGATTCACCGCCGCCAATTTGTCGCTGTTCTTCGGCGGGAAAGGAATCGAACTCGCCAACGCCCTCTCAGTGGCCGTGCTCGGCGGTGATCAGGCGGGCATCGATCAGACCGCGCAAGCATTCACCGACACGCTCCGGGGAAACCTGCCGACCGAAGAGGCACAGTACAGCGACCTGTATGCCATATTCACGGCACTGGTGCTCGTGGTCATGATCATCGTAGTGCTGCTGACCTATGTGGTCCGAGTCGCGCTGACCGTCCTCCTTCTCGTCGGTGCTCCGTTAGCGTTGATGTGCCATGCGCTGGCGCCGATCGAATCGATCGCGTTCTGGTGGTGGAAAGCCTACAGCGGACTGCTCGCTATTCAGGTTTGCCAGTCGCTGGCGTTCATCGCCACCATCAAGATCTTCTATCTCCCCGGCGGAGTCACACTGTTCTGACACCCCCCGAGAAAAGGGTGGTTGAGCATGTCGAGTTTTCTCGTCGCTATAGCGATGTGCTACATCCTGATCAAAATCCCGTTCTGGATCCTGAGTTCCGTTCGCGGCGGCGGCCGGTCCCGCGTCGGATCGCTGATCAAAGGATTCCTCGCCTACAAAACCCTCGGTCTGATCCGGGGCGGCATGGCGAGCATGACCGGACGCCAGCGTTCTCGTGGCGCCAAATCGACCAGTGCGGCGGATCCGTATGAGAACTCCCGTGCCGGCGCGGACGGCCAATACCTGCTGCCACTCACCGGACTCACACGGGGCCGCCTGCGCCAGCCATTCCAGAACCGCACCGCACCCGCCCCGGTGACACGCTCTCCGCGAAAGCCCAGGGGACGGCAAGGGGCCCTGTTCTCCATCGATGGCAAGCCTGTTAGTTCGGCGCTGCCACCGGAGTTGGGGCCGTCCGCGATGCGCCTGAACCCGCGCCCGGGTGAGCAGCACATGCTACCAATCCACGCCCGCCACGATCCCGACCGCACCGCCCCCAACACCCCACCCAGCTCCGAAGCCGGTCCCCAGGCGGGCGCGGTGCAGCCGCCGCTGTTCACCCGCTCGGGGCGACCGCGACCACAGGCCTTGCCGCCGAAACCGGGCAACCCCGGCGCGATACCAGCCCGGATCCCGCCGGGCGGGCAATACCCGTTGCCGCTGGTGGGACCGTTCACCACGCAATCCGTCCCCACCCCACCTACTCGGTCTCCTGCCCAGCCGGACCCGAGGCCGGTGCAAGTGCCGGGACAGCGCCCGTTGCTCACCCCTGGCGGTGAGGTGCACCCGCAAGCACGCGCCCGCCGGCCGCACAGCACTCCGAAACCCGCGGCGCCCCCGGCGTACAAGGGCATTCGCCCCGACAAGCACGGCCAATACGCCTTGCCGCTGGACCTGCCGCGCCCCACCCGCGGCCGGCCCCGGCGGTCCACCACCCGCACCGGCACGAGCCCTGCTGGAGCGGACCCGAACCAGTTTGAACTCCCTCTCCACCCGCCTGTTCCACCACCGGCATCGACACCTGGGGAAGGTGATCCCACATGACCGAACCCATCCGTATCCCGTCTGATGTGGACAGAGAAGACCGCATCCTGGCGAACCTGACCGCACGGCAGCTGGCCATCCTCGCCAGCACCGGCGCAGCGCTGTATCTCGGCTGGTTGGCGACGCGGACTGCCGTGCCGCTGCCGGTCTTTGTGGTGCTGGCGCTGCCGATCGCCGCCCTCGTCGTGGCGCTGGTGCTCGGACAGCGCGACGGAGTGTCGCTGGACCGGCTCGCCGTGGCCGCCCTCCGTCAACGCATGGCCCCCGCGCGCTGCGTCACCGCCCCCGGCAGGGTGCAGCCCGCCCCGGACTGGCTGACCGCCCGCGCGCACCACGTCTCCCGTCAGGACCAGGACGTCTCCCGGCTCGGGGCGGTGGAGTTGCCCGCGACAGGCGTGCGTTGCGCATCTGCTGCCGAGGCCGGTGTGGTGGATCTCGGCGCGGATGGACTGGCGGTCGTGGCCGTGGCCTCGACGGTGAATTTCGCGCTGCGGACCCCGGCCGAACAGGCCGGTTTGGTGTCCGGTTTCGGGCGTTATCTGCATTCCCTGACCGCCCCGATCCAGGTCCTCATCCGCGCCGAACGTCTCGACCTGACCACGCAGATCGCCGATCTTCGAGATCGTGCCGGGGGATTGCCGCACCCCGCGCTGGAAGCCGCCGCGGCCGAACACGCCGACTACCTCAACTATCTCGCCGAGCACGCCGACCTGCTCCGCCGCCAGGTCCTGCTCGTCCTGCGTGAACCCCTGGAACACGCCACCAGAAAACCCGGCTTTCCCACCTGGCGGCGCCACAAGCGCACCACCAGGAGCGTCCCCGCCGGGGACGCGGCGCGGCGGGCCGCCGAAGCGCGCCTGGTGCGACGGCTGGCCGAAGCCGTGGACCTACTGGCGCCTGCCGGGATAGTGGTGACCGCGCTGGATGCGGGGCAGGCCACCGGTGTGCTGGCCGCCGCCTGCAATCCCGACCGCGTCCTGCCGCCCTTTACGGGTGTGGCCGGCGCGGAGGACATCATCACCACCCGGCCCGAGACATCGCGGCACACCAATGGCATCGCCGGCGAGGACGAGTGGGGGCGAGCGGCATGAGGGCCCGTGCACAGCACCGTGGGCCGCGGGAAGCGAGTTCGGCGGTGTTCGCGCCGGAGTCGCTGAGGATCGGGGCTCGGCATGTGGAGGTCGGCGGGGACTGGGTCTCCTCCTTCGCCATCACCGGGTATCCCCGGGAAGTCCATCCGGGGTGGCTGCAGCCCCTGCTGACCTATCCGGGCCGTCTGGATGTGTCGCTGCACGTCGAGCCGATCGACCCCACGACCGCCGCGACACGCCTGCGAAACCAGCTCGCGAAACTGGAATCCGGTCGCCGGCACACCGCCGAGCACGGCCGCCTCGCGGACCCGCAGATGGACGCGGCCACCGAGGACGCCTACGAGCTCTCCGCCCGGATCGCCCGCGGCGAAGGCAAACTGTTCCGCCTCGGCCTCTACCTCACCGTCCACGCCACCACGCAGGAAGCCCTCGCAGATGAGGTCGCCGCGGTCCGGGCCTTGGCGGCCTCGCTGTTGCTGGACGCCGCACCCGCCACCTACCGCAGCCTGCAGGGCTGGGTGTCCACCCTCCCCATGGGCCTGGACCTGCTCGGTATACGCCGCACCTTCGACACCAGCGCGCTGGCCGCGGCGTTCCCCTTCACCAGCGCCGACCTTCCTCCGGCCGACCCGACGTCGGTGTCGGCGCCGGCGGGGGTGCTCTACGGGTTCAACGTGGGCAGCCAAGGACTGGTGCACTGGGATCGCTTCGCCGCCGACAACCACAACAGCGTGATCCTCGGCCGCAGCGGCGCCGGGAAGAGCTACCTCGTCAAACTGGAGACGCTGCGCTCGCTCTACCGCGGGATCGAAGTCGCCGTCATCGACCCCGAAGACGAATACCGGCGCCTGGCCGACGCCGTCGGCGGCACCTACCTCCACCTCGGCGCCGACGGTGTCCGCCTCAACCCCTTCGACCTGCCCATCACCACCGGTGTCGACGGCACACGCACCGCGCCGAAAGACGCACTCGTGCGCCGAAGCCTGTTCCTGCAGACCGTGATCAGCGTCCTCCTCGACGCACCACTATCGGCGGGGGAGCGGGCAGTGCTGGATGAGGCGATCGCCGCCACCTACCGCCAGGCCGGAATCACCCCGGATGCCCGCACCTGGACTCGCCCCGCCCCCACCCTCCGCGATCTTCGCGACACCCTCACCGCCACCGGCCACACTGTCGCGGCCGATCTCGCTGCGCGGCTGCACCCCTATGTCGACGGAGCGTTCCAGGACCTGTTCAACGGGCCCACCACGACCCGCCCCGACGGGCACCTCGTGGTGTTCTCGCTGCGGGATCTGCCCGACGAACTCAAACCCATCGGCACCCTGCTCACCCTGGACGCGGTGTGGCGCCGGGTCACCCACCCCGTGCTCCGCCGGCCACGGCTGGTCGTCGTCGATGAAGCCTGGCTGCTCATGCGCCAACCCGCGGGCGCGGAGTTCTTGTTCCGCATGGCCAAGGCGTCCCGCAAACACTGGGCCGGGTTGACCGTGGCGACCCAGGACACCGCCGACGTCCTCGGCAGCGATCTCGGCAAAGCCGTCATCGCCAACGCCGCCACCCAGATCCTGCTGCGGCAGGCATCGCAAGCGATCGAGGAGATGACCCGCACTTTCGATCTTTCCGCCGGCGAACGCCAATTCCTGCTCTCCGCCGAGCAAGGCCAAGGCCTGCTGGCCGCTGGCACCCAGCGCGTGGCCTTCCACACCGTCGCCTCACCGGCCGAACACGCCCTGGTCACCAGTGACCCCGCCGAACTCGCCGATACCCCACATCCGGAATCCACTATGGACTCCGGATATGTCGAGCTCGGTCAGGCGACAACGCACCTCGCCGGCGATGAACCTGGGACTGCTGTGAGCGACATCCGCCTCCCGCGCTCAACCTGACCACCCGCGTGCCGAATGAACTGGACACGTCACCTCGAGGAGGTGCGGTATGCCCGCCTTGCCGTCCGCAGTGATCAGCCTGGTCGGTGGATTGATCCAAGACTACTTACGGGACCCGTGGGGTGCTCTGCAGCTCGTATTCGAGCACTTGTGTGTTGGGGCGAGTGCCGCCGCTCCTGTCGTCGTGCCTGGTCTCATCGTCGGGCTCGTCGGCGTGGTAGGCGGGCGTTGGTGGTGGCGCGGTCGCTGCCGTCGGCGGCTCATCGAGAACGCCCGCATGGTGACGATCCTTGCACCGCCCACAGTGGACTCTGCAGGGGGAGCGGCGTTGTGGTCGCACCTCGTTGGCTTGCTGCGCCCACGATGGAAACGCCTTCTCACCGGCCAACCTCACCTGGCGTGTGAATATGTGTTCTCTCAGACTGGTGTCGCGATCCGGCTGTGGGTGCCCGGCGTTATTCCCCCTGGTCTGGTCGAGCGGGCGGTCGAAGCGGCCTGGCCCGGCGCACACACCCGCACCAGCCCCGCCGAGCCACCCCTGCCCGCGCCCGGACCTGGACAGCGGCGAGTCCTCGTCGGCGGAGAGCTCCGGCTCGCTCGCCCGGACGCGCTGCCGATCCGGACCGACTTCGACGCCGACCCGATCCGTGCGTTGATCGGGGCACCGGTCGGCCTGGACCGCGAGGAGCACGCCTGCGTGCACATCCTCGCCCGTCCCGTCACCGGGCACCGCCTCGCCCAAGCCCGCCGCGCCGCTCGGCGAACCCACAGCAGCAGCCATTTCGCAGGCCGGGTCCTGGACCTCATCACCCCCGGTGGAGCTACCCGCCATCGCGACAGCAGTCGGGATATGGCTCGTCGTGATCCGCAGACGTCGCTGGAGCACTCCGCGGCCAACCGCGCGATCGTGACCAAACAACGCGGCAGCCAGTACGAGACCGTCATCCGCTACGCCGCCGCCACCCTGCTTCCCCACACCGCGACCACAACGGAGGTCGATACAGCGAGAGCGGCGGCACGGGGCCGGGCGCACGCACTGGCGGCCTCGTTCGCCTCCTACACCGGCCACAACCACTACATCCGACGCCGACTCCGCCACCCCGACCTCGCCTTCACCCAGCGGCGACTGGGCAGGGGCGATCTGCTGTCGGTACCGGAGCTCGCGGCACTGGCACACCTGCCCACCGACGAAGCCATCCCCGGAATCCAGCGCGCCGGAGCCAAAGCCATCGCCCCACCACCCGGCGTGGCCACCCCCGGCCCGCAGGCCAAGTCCCTGGGCGTCACCAACACCGGCCATCCCCGCCCGGTGGCGTTGCGCGTTCCTGATGCCCGGCACCACCTGCATGTCCTGGGCGCCACCGGATCAGGGAAATCCACCCTGCTGGCTTCTATGATCCTCGCCGACGCCGAGGCAGGCCGCGGCACCGTGGTGATCGACCCCAAAGGGGATCTGGTCACCGACGTCCTCTCCCGCCTACCCCGCACCGCGGCGGAGAGGGTGGTGCTCTTCGACGCCGACGCCCGCACCCGGCCACCCTGCCTGAACCCCCTCGACGGTGGGGAAACCGACCTCACGGTCGACAACCTGGTGTCGGTGTTCCGCCGCGTCTACTCCGCGTTCTGGGGCCCCCGCACCGACGACGTCATGCGCGCCGCGTGCCTGACCCTGCGCGCACAGGACGGCACCGCCACCCTCGCCGACCTGCCCACGCTCCTGGCCGAGCCGGCCTTCCGTGCCCGGGTCACGGCAGCCGTCACCGACCCGGTCCTCAAAGGATTCTGGTCCTGGTATGAGGACCTCACCGACGCCTCCCGGAGTCAGGTCATCTCGCCGCTGATGAACAAACTCCGCGCATTCCTGCTCCGGCCGTTCGTGCGTGACGCCATCGCCGCCGGACCCTCCACCATCGACATGACACAGGTCCTCGATGGCGGAATCTGCTTGCTGCGGATCCCGAAAGGCACGCTCGGCGAGGAAACCACCCGGCTGGTCGGCTCACTGGTGGTGGCACGCGTCTGGCAGACCACCACCGCCCGGGCGAGCATCCCGCAGGCCCAGCGCCGGGACGCGGGCATGGTCATCGACGAATGCCACAACTTCCTCAACCTGCCCTACCCCATGGAGGACATGCTCGCCGAAGCACGCGGATTCCGCCTCGCGATGACCCTGGCACACCAGCACCTCGGCCAGCTGCCCCGCGAGCTCAAGGAAGGCATCTCCACCAACGCCCGCAGCAAGATCTTCTTCAACGCCAGCCCCGAAGACGCCCGCGAACTCGCCCGCCACACCACACCACGGCTCTCCGACCACGACCTCGCGCACCTGGACGTGTACCACGCCGCCGCGCGACTGGTCCTGCACGGCGCCGAAGCCGAGCCCTTCACCCTGCTCACCCAACCACTCCCACCACCCGTCCCCGGGCGCGCCCGGGAGATCCGCCGCATCGCCCGGAGCACCAGCCACCAGCGCGCATCACAACCCACCGAGTCGGGCGAGCACCAGGCGCGCAGCGCGGATCCACGCCGCAACACCTGACCACCACACGAGCCTTCGAAGCGACTCTGCGCTCGTCGTGGCGATTCAGCCTGCCCATGACCTCTGGTCTGGAGGTGCTTTTCCCGTGATTACCAAACCCACTCGGCAGCGCGCGTTGCACGGGCTCAAACCCGCACGCCCGACCCCGCGCGTCGCCAACTCCGTTGAACACCAAGCCACCTTGGCCTGGCGGCTGACGCCCCGCGACAAGTGGATCATCCGGATGTTGCACGAACACCGCGTGCTCACCGCTAGCCAGATCACCGCCTGCGCGTTCCCGTCCTTCCGCTCCGGCCGCCAGCGCCTGCGCGAGCTGTTCCAATGGTCGGTCCTCGACCGCTTCCAGCCCGCGATCGTGCTCGGCACTGCGCCCATGCACTACGTCCTCGGTCCCGCCGGTGCCGCCGTTCTCGCCGGCGAATACGGGCTGGACGTCAAAGACCTGGGCTACCGCCGCGACCGGACCATGAGCATCTCCCACCACCAGCGGCTGGCCCACACCGTCGGCGTCAACGAATGGTTTACCGCCCTCATTAGCCGCGCCCATTACCACCCTGAGGAAACGTTGCGCGTGTGGTGGTCTGAAACCCGCTTCGCCCGTCACTTTGGTGACCTCGTCCGCCCTGATGCCTACGGCCGTTGGCGCACCGCCAGCGGGGAGACCGAGTTCTTCCTCGAATTCGACCTCAGCACCGAGACCGTGGCACGCGTCGCCCGCAAACTCCACGGCTACGCCCACCTCGCTACGGCTACCGCCATCACAACCCCCGTGCTGGTGTGGCTGCCCACCGGCCGCCGCGAAGTCACCGTCCGCCGCCAACTCCACCGCACCTGGCGCGACCTCGACCAACCCCACCTCGTCCCTGTCGCCACCGCCGCAGCCGATCATCTCAACCCCGACACCAGCCACCCCAGCCCCGCCGAACCCATCTGGGCATCCCTCGCCGCCACCGCAGGCGACGTCAGATACCCGTTGCACGACCTCGCTGATGTGTGGAACCTCCCTGCCCCCAGCACCGTGAACGACCCCGCGGCCGGCGTGACTCCGCCGGGCGTGCTGCCGCCGCCGATGCCAATGCCTCCTCCTCGCCAGCCTCGCAGGGTTTCGAGGTGATCAGCGCTGTCTACCCTTGTCAAGACCGTGCTCGCCGTCGTGGGTGGGCTCGTCGTCCTCATCGTGTTCATGGCCGCTGGGGCTGCCGGCGTCGTCACCACGGTCCTCGGCGGTACCCATCAGACACGCTGCACATTCGCTGGGGACGAGACGCCCGCCGTACCCGGCTACACGTCCGAGCAACTCGCCAACGCCGCAACCATCCTCACGGTCGGGAAGCAGCTCAACGTGCCCGAACGCGGATGGATCATCGCGCTGGTCACCGCCATCCAGGAGTCCCGGCTGCGCAACCTCGACTCCGGCGACCGCGACAGCCTGGGCGTGTTCCAGCAACGCCCGTCCCAAGGCTGGGGTAAACGCGAACAGATCCTGGACCCCACCTACAGCGCCACCCAGTTCTACCGGCACCTGCTCGCCGTGTCCGACTGGCCGGCGATGAGCATCAACGACGCCGCACAAACAGTCCAGCGCTCCGGATTCCCGCACGCCTACGCTCGACACGAACCCGCAGCACGACAACTCCTCACCGCCCTCCACGGACACACCTGCACCAGAACACCAGCAGCGGGGGAGTGGACTGTACCCGTGCAGGGGCAATGCACCTCACGCTTCGGGCCCCGCGGCACCGGCTTCCATCGCGGACTGGATATTGCCGCACCACTCGGGACCCCGATCCTCGCCGCCGGCGACGGTACGGTCATCGACTCCGGACCCGCCACCGGCTACGGCCTCTGGATCCGGATCCAGCATCCCGACGGGACCATCACCATCTACGGACACAACAACCGCAACCACATCCAACCAGGCCAGCGAGTCCGCACCGGAGAACTCATTGCAGAGGTCGGAAACCGAGGCGAATCAACCGGACCACACCTACATTTCCAGATCGAACAGCACGGGCAGCCAATCGATCCAGTCGTATTCTTCCGGCGGCACGGCGGGCCGGCCCTGTGCGACCAGTGACACTCGTGCCCCTGCACATCACCGCGCCCGGGACCGATGGCGATTCGCTGCGACTGTGAAATGGGCACCGGCGCGCCCGATCGGAGGAATGTCTACACAAGACAGTCATCTTGTCCGGAATCCGCTTGACAGAACCGGGACAACGAAGCGTCCATGTCTGTGTAGCCCACTTGACCGGCAGCGCACCGGGGGCTGCAACAGCCCCCGGGGGCATGACCCACCACCCATCCCAAACAGGAGCGAACCGTCATGCCCAGCAAGAACGACAACGCCCGCACCACAGCCAAGCAGCGCCGCCTAAAAGCAGTTCCCACAGCTGACACCGATAGCAACCCGATGCCCGCGCGCACCGAATCCCAGGACAAGGTGTGGGCCGCACTCCACGCCAACCTGGGCGCCACCACTACCGACATCGCCGAAGCTGCCGGAGTCGGCCGATCCACAGCCGGAAAGATCCTGGCAACGTGGGCCAAAGACAGCAGTGCCACCCGCATCTCCGGCATCGGCGACGGCGGACGCCGCAGCGCCGACTGCTGGACAATGACCCACACCGACCAGATCACGCCCCTGCGCGGAACAGCTTCCCCCGCACGCGACGACACCACGGCAGAACCGGCCGCCGTGGACGAGCCCAGCCAGCCGCAAAGCCCCGACCCGAACGACGAATCTACTGCCGAGGGACAGGAATCCGCGGAAGACGCACGAGAGGCCAGCGGCGTCGACGGCCCCGGCCCGATCATTAAGAGGCCCCGCCTGAGTAAGGGTGAATTGCGCGGCATGGTCGAGGATTACCTCACCGAACGCCCTGGCGAAGAATTCAGCCCCAACGCCATCGGCACAGCACTCAACCGCTCCTCCGGGGCGGTCAACAACGCGTTGGAAAAGCTCGTCGCCGACGGCTACGCAGTGCAAACCGAGGACAAGCCCAAGCGCTTCGCCGCCAAACAAACCGACGCACCCGCCAGCTATTGATCGGGAACTTATAGGTGTGATCTTCGTTGTTCTGGCATGATCGCTGGTGTGCGGGACGCGCGGAGGTTGTCGCCTGAGGCGCAGGAGGATTTGCGGCGCAGGGTGGTCGCTGCTGTTCATGGTGGGATGAGTCAGGTCGAGGCGGCCCGGGTGTTCGCGGTGGCCCCGCAGTCGGTGTCCAGATGGGTGCAGGCGTGGCGGAAACGTGGCTCGAAGGGTCTCACCGGGCGTCGCCGGGGTCGCAAGCCCGGCGAGCAGAAAGCGTTGAATGCCCGCCGGCAGCGCAAGCTGCGGTATGCGGTGGCCGAGCACACCCCGGCCACGTTCGGGCTGACCGGCCTGGTGTGGACCCGCAAGACAGTGGCCGAGCTGATCCGGGTGCGCCACGGCATCGTGTTGAACCTGCGCACCGTCGGCAACTACCTGCGTTCCTGGGGATTGTCGCCGCAGAAACCGATCCGCAAGGCCTACGAACAGGACCCCGAGTCCGTACGCCGATGGCTGGAGGAGGACTACCTGGCCATCGCCGCCCGCGCCCGCCGCGAGGGCGCACTGATCCTGTGGCTGGACCAGACCGGGATCCGCTCCGACGCCACCGTAGCCCGCACCTGGGCACCGGCGGGCCAGACACCGGCGGTGGGCAAAACGGGCAAACGATTCAGCGTGAACGCGATGTGCGCGATCGGGAACAAAGGCGAGCTGTACTTCACCGTCTACACCGGCTCGTTCAACGGCAAGGTGTTCCTGTCGTTCCTGGACCGGCTGACCCGCCATCTGGACCGCAAGGTCCACCTGATCGTTGACGGACACCCCGTCCACCGCCGCAAGACTATCCAGCAATGGATCACCAAGCACGCTGAGGCGATCGCGATGCACTTCCTGCCGGGATACAGCCCCGAACTCAACCCCGACGAGCTACTCAATGCCGACCTCAAACGCACCGTTTCCACCAGCACAGCCCCCAAAACCCGCGCCGAGTTGAAACAAGCGGTCCGCTCCTTCCTCCACCGGCTCCAGAAGCTGCCCGACCGAGTTCGCTCCTACTTCGGCAAACCCGAAGTTCGCTACGCCGCCTAACATCACACATTTGCCACCCGGATCAATAAACCACTTACCGACGAAGGAATCACGTAGCACGGCCAGGCCCCGGAGGGGAGCCTGGCCCTGCGGTGCATTGGTAGTCGATCTTGGCGCCACGGTCGAATTTGCGACGGTGAATGATGGGACACCGTGGACTGGCATGAGCGTTGCCTTGCCCGCCGTTAGGGCAAGTCGCACCCCGAAGGGTTGATGCCTCGACTGGACGCGCTGTGCTCGGCTACGTCCCGGTGGCGCCAGCATGGGCTGGATCGCCGGTGACCCGGCACAGCGGATTGCGTGGGTGTCCCCGGTAGAAGACGGCCTACGGCAGATTGGCCATGACTGTCGATGCGGTGCCGAACCGTGAACTCACCGCAGGAGGAAAGGGCCGGTGGGCTTGAGGGCTGCGGGTGGAGGGCACAGCCTTCCGCCCACAGCCAGTGCTCTCAATTGGTCAGCGGTGCACCGACTGGAGTGGCACCACAAGGTCTCCTGCGAAATCACTACGCAAAGCACCCGCGACGCAGCGCTGCCACTCATTTCCATGCTGTGATCAATCAACGGAACCGATGCGTCCGGTTGGTTTGTGGCTGGCCGTGTTCGTCGACGAAGAACAGGGCACCGGCGTACTGGTCGCATTGGTCAGGGGTCAGGTGTTGGGTACCGCGACGGTCGAGGATTGTGAATGCTTCGGCGACGACGTGGTCGAGGGCAGGAGCGTGATCGGGGCCGGTGAGTCCTGTAAGTCGGATGTGCAGCAGCAGGATGGGCGGGGTGTCGCCCCACAGCGGAGCGATGGTGGAGGCGCTGATCGTGGTTTCGACGTGCGCGGGGATGGCTCCGGCGTCGCGGGCGGTGCGTAGATCGGCGTGGATATCGTGGGCGAACGCGCCGAAGGTATCGGTGGTGTCTGTGGCGTGGGACGGCTGTCCGTCGATCCACACTCCGGGTTTCCAGCTCTGCTCGATGAACATCGTTCGTCTCCTTGGCGATGGGGTGATGCGTGGACAACGTGGTGTGCCGGTGCCGGTGCCGGTCGGAGAGTCGTAGGCATGTCCGGGGACGGCTGAGGCCGACGGTCTCCGGGATCGTGGTTTTAGTGCCGTAGTGGACCCTGGTGGTTAATTCTCGGGTTGGGTGAGGGTGTGTTGGGCAGGCTTGGGATGATGATCTCGCGGCAGTCTTGTGGTGTCTGGCCGCAGGATGGAGATCGTGGTGTCGGTGCAGCCGCAGCCCTGGCCGGAGCCGGTCCCGGAGATCGCCGCGGCGATCCGGGCGATGTACAGAGGGCGACGTGAGGTGCCGTTGGCTGTGCAGGTCCGTGATCAGCTCGGTGAGCTGTTCGCGGACGCTGAGTTCGCCACGGCGTTCGGGGCTCGTGGCAAGCCCGGCTGGTCGCCGGGCATGCTCGCCATGATCACGGTGCTGCAGAAGGCGGAGGATCTGACCGACCGACAGGCCGCCGACGCGGTGCGCACCAACCTCGCCTGGAAATACGCGCTGGGGCTGGAGTTGACCGACCCCGGTTTCGACCACACGGTGCTCAGCGAGTTCCGTGCCCGCGTTGTCCAGCACCGGCTGGAGGAGAAGGCCCTGGACCTGCTGCTGGCGGTGTTGCGGGACAAGGGCTTGGTCACCGCTGGTGGCAAGCAACGCACGGACTCCACGCATGTGATCGCCGCGGTGCGGGACCTCAACCGGCTGGAGTTGGCGGGTGAGGCGGTGCGCGCTTGTCTGGAAGCCCTGTCCGCCGCGGCCCCGCATTGGGTGGCCGAGGTGCTCGACGTTCCGGGCTGGAGCCGGCGTTACCAGCAGCGGATCGACACCTGGCGCTTGCCGACCTCGCAGACCAAGAAGGACGAACTCGCCCTGTCCTACGGCAAAGACGGCTTCACGTTACTGGCGGCCGTCTACGCGCCCGCCTCGCCGACGTGGCTGCGTGAACTCCCGGCCGTGGAGATCCTGCGCGTGGTGCTGGTCCAGAACTACACGCGCACCGTGGCCAGGAATGGGCGGGAGGTGATCAAGCGGCGGGGGAATGACATCGATAAGGATGGTGGTCTCCCGCCCGGCTGTCGGCGCTTAACCTCACCCTAGGACACCGACGCCCGTTGGGGCGTCAAGCGGGATATGTTCTGGAACGGCTTCAAGGTCCACATCAGTGAGACCTGTGCGGCTCCCGCCCCGACGGAACCCGCCGAGGATGCCGGCTGTCGCTATCCTGCCGCGCAGAAGCCGAATCTGATCACGAACGTCGCCACGACCGACGCCACCGTCTCTGACAGCACGATGCTCGGGCCGATCCATCAGGCTCTGCGGAAACGGGATCTGCTGCCCGACGAGCACTACCTTGATTCCGGTTACCCGTCCGCCGAACTGATCGTGGGGTCCCTGGAGAACTTCGGCATCGCGCTGATCACCCCTGTGCTGCCGGACCGCTCCCGCCAGGCCAAGGCCCACGAGGGATTCGCCGCGTCGGACTTCGCCGTCGACTGGCAGGCCCAACGGGTGACCTGCCCGGCTGGACAACTCAGCTCGTCGTGGACTCCTTGTGTCCAAGACGGGGTCCCCAAGACGGTGGTCACGTTCTCCAAGACGGTCTGTGGCTCCTGCCCACACCGGGCGCAGTGCACCACCGCGAAAAGCGGACGCCGACAGATCTCCTTACATCCCAGGGAGATGACCGAGGCACTGCGACGGGCCCGCGCCGAGCAGGAGACCAAGGACTGGCAGAAGGACTACGCCCTCCGCGCGGGCGTCGAAGGCACGATCCGCCAGGCCACGGCCGTCACCGGACTACGCCGTGCCCGCTACCGAGGCCTGGCCAAGACCCACCTCGACCACGTCTACTCAGCCGCCGCACTGAACCTGATCAGACTCGACGCTTGGTGGAACGGCCACCCGCTCGACCGGACCCGCACCAGCCACCTCGCCCGCCTCGAACTCAGCCTGGCAGCCTAAACCAATTAACCACCAGGGTCGTAGTGGGGTGTTTCGGCAGCCTGGTAGGTGGGCGGGGTCGGTGTAGAACTCGTGGACGGGTCTTTTGTTGTGGTCGGGGTCGAGGTGGTCGCCGAGGTCGGCGAGTGTGGCTATGCGGGCAGTCGGAACGTCCGCGCCGCAGCTGGGGCAGGCGTCGATGAGGAGCCATCCGTCGCCGGTAGTGGTGAGGTCGGGGACGAACCGCCATGAGCGTGATGTGTCGGTGATGGTGATCAGGTCACCGGGGACGGGGCCGCTTCGGGCGCGGTAGGTGCGGTGGGCATCGTCGGTGACGGTCACCCACGCCACCGGGACTTGCAGCGCGGCCGCGATCGTGCGGGCCACGCGTGCGCGCCGTTTCCACCGGGTCCACTGTGGTGGGCTATCGTGTCGGTGGTCGAAGCCGTCTGGATCGGTTGCGCGCTGAGACCGTGCGACGTTGACTGCGCGCAGAGCAAGCCCGCAACGGCCGTGTGCGGGGGATGTGGCGCTGTGGGGCATCTCGTGGCTCCCCGGCTGGTGTAGTCGGACATTTTCATGGGACAAGACCGCCGCCGGTGTCCCTGTCGTTGAGCAGGGGTGTGGGGCAGTCGCAGCATTCTTCCCGGCCGAAGCTGGTGATGAAGGCGCACTGCTTCTCGTGTGCTTTGGTGAGCGTGATCGAGCCTTTCGCGTGCGGGATGATCAGAAAGGGATGTCCGTGTGACTGTGCCCATGCAATGTCGTCGGGCTCGATCGTGGTCTCGCCGGTGTAGCCGTAGGTGGTGGCGAACAGTGCGTGCAGGGTGGCAACCAGCTCGGTAGTGGGGAGGTTGACTCCGGGAGGGTGGGCGAGTATCGCCTCGGCACGGTGGATAAGCCGGTCGGCTGCGTGGCCGAGCTCGTTTGTGGGAGAGATTCGGCTTGTCCGGGGGTGTTTGGTGCTGGTCAGCCAGTTTTCTGGGGCGTCGTCGGTGAGGTGGGTCCAGGTCACGTTGTCGGCGAGGATTTCGGCGATGGCGTAGCTCTGGGGGGTGTCGAGATGGCGATGGATTCGTACGCGGACCGTCCGGTCTGTGATGCGTGCGATTCGTTGGTATTCGTAGAAGTCCCATGTACTACGGCAGGTTTCAACAATGATGGTGTGCGACATGACTGTGTTCTCCGTTTGTGGGTTTGTAGTGTGTTCGGTCAGGTCGCGGTGTTGGTGTCCTGGGGCCCGGTGCGGTGCGCCTGCCGGTAGGCGTAGACAGCGGCCGAGAGGGGTTCACGCAGGGCTTGCATGCTCGCGACGGCCGCGTCGTAGTTTCCCGAGTCCGAACACGATGCGAGGCTGAAGAAGTGACGGTTGCCGCCAGCGACGCCGTGCAGGTAGCGGGAGATGCCCTCGGCGACGCGCTTGGCCGCGTCCTGATGGTAGGCGAAGTTCTCTGCGATCACCTTCAGCACGATGTCGACGGGGTGTGTGTCGTCGAGTTCTGCGCGGGTAATACCCGCGACTTCGATCAGGATCTTGTCGGTGCTGCTGACACGGTTCTCGGACAACGCTCTCTCCTGTTCTGGGGTTTCCACTGTGGTCAGTTGGTGCGGTGGTACTAGGTTTCGCTTGGGTGGCGACCGGGTGCCAGGTGACCGGGTGCCAGGTGGCCGGGCGTCCGGCCACCTGGCGGGGCGGTTAGCGGGCGGCGCGGAGGGCTGCGGTGGCGGCGTGGCCGATGGCGTGCGCGGTGGCGGTGGGATCGGCGAGCGGGTGAACGGTGACGCCGTGTAGTGGGTCTATGAAGGGGCTGTCGGGTGCGAGCCACAGCACGGCGCATCCGTTGGCGCGCAACCGATCGACGCGGCGCTGTCCTTCTGCACGTGGGTCGTCCCGAAACCGGCCGTCGGAGACGATCACCAGCAGCCGCGCGGCTGCCGGGCGGGAGAGGTTCAGGGCTCCGTCGAGGGCGTCGATGGCGCGCGGGATGTCCTCGTAGTTGTCGTCGGCGTCGAACTCGGTGACGTGCGCGGGGGCGGCATCGGGGCGGGTGATGGCCCGCACCCGGTTCCCGAAGATCACTGTCGCGGCGGCGGCCGGTATCTGGGCGTGGTGGGCGGCGTTGCCGAGGATCCAGGCGGCGGAGGCGACCGGCCCGGCGAAGTCAGACATGGATCCGGACACGTCACAGGCGATACCGAGCCGCAGCGGCGGGCTGGGCGCGATGCGCCGGGTGGTGCGGGTGAACGGTTCGGCGGTCGGCAGCGCACCGGCGGCGCGTTGCGCGTCGGCGGCCAGTGCGCCGCGCATCCGCAGCCGCCCGGGTGGCGTGGGCGAGGTTGTCTTCGTCGCTACACGGTCGCGGATTCCGGCGGTGCTCAGTGCGCGACCGAGGCGGCGCGCGGCAGCGCGTTCTTCCCCTGTGGGGGGCCGTGTTCCGGTGATGGTGGTTTTCCCTCTACGCGGCCCGCCGATTGCGGAGAAGACCTTCCGCGCGGCTTTCGCGGCGTCTTGTTGTGCCTGGCGTTCGGCGCCCGCCGCGTCCGCTTCGGCCGTCGCGGGGTCGGCGGGAGCTTCTTCGGCGGCGACGGCTACGGCGGTTTGCCGTGCGGCCGTGGCGATGGCGCTGGCCAAAGGTGAGGGGGTCCCCGTTTCACCGGGGGTGGCTTCCGTGCCGCCTGCCCCGGTATCCGGGGCGGTGCCGAGGGCTTCGCACCAGCGGCGGCCGAGGTCGATCATGGTGTCGGCGTCGCTGTCGTCGACGTGGTGGGCGGCCAGCCACAGGTCCCGTAGCTCGTCCAGGGTTGACGTGCCGAGGATCGAGTCGACGACGGTGCCGACGATGTTTGTTTCGTCAGGGGTGAGGATTCCGGCGTCCGTGCGGGCCAGCAGCAGGGCGGCGGCGTGGGCGGCCGCGTGTGGCGTCATGCCGGGGGCGCGGGTGGGGTCGTTGGCGTGGGTGTCGGCGAGGATGAGGTTAGTGGCGGAGGCGCGTAGCCAGTGCCGGTCGTCGGGGCGGCGGCGGATCTGGTTGGCCTCGATGCGGGATTCTTCCAGCAGCATCGCGGCGTCGACCGCGCCGGGCGGCGCGTCGCGGGGCGGTTCCCAGACGCTGTGGCGCGCGTGGGCGCACTCGTGGGTGAGCAGGCCCCACGCGGTGGCGTAGCGGGCCCGGTCGCCGAGGCGGTCGGGGGTCATGGTGGCGGGGTCCACTGTGCCGAGGTGGGTGCCGTCGATTTCGATCGTGGCGTGGTGCGGGAAGTAGCAGGCGGGCGACCCGTGCCCCGCCCCGGGCGCGATGGTGACCAGGAGGTCTTCCCGGTCGGCTATGACCGGAACCTCGTCGGTGAGGGTGGCGGACAGGCGCAACCACACGGCGTCGCGGGAGGAATCGAGGCGGGTCTTGCCGACACCGGTATCGGTGATCAGATGCGTGCTCATGAGGATAGTCCTTTCAGGACTTTCGACGTGGCGGGGCGTGTGGGGTTAGATGCGTGCGCCGAGTGCGAGCGGTTCGATCACGGTGCCGAACGCGTCGCGCACGGCCGCCGCTACGGTGCCCAGGCCACGACTTGCATGGGGGAACTCGCTGACGAGAGCGGGGAGGGTGGCGATGCGGAGGAGCACATCGAGCTCACACCCGAGCAGGATGCGGCCCTGCGTAGAACGATGGAGAGCATCCAGCAGTCGCTGGTTCCCAAGATCCGGCTCCCGAAGTTCACGCTTCCCGAATCGACTCTCAAGAACATCGCTGCCATCTCGCGGGTTGCCGAGACGCAGCAGGCCATGGTGGCCCATGCGATCAAGCCCTTCCTCGATGCGCAGTCGGCCTGGCAGAAGCAGTTCGCCGTCATCAACAGCGACATCTTCAAGAGCCATGCCCTGGCGCAGTCCAACCTGAACCTGATCGCCTCGCAGCTGATCAGGAACGTGGACTTCGGGATCACCGAGTCTGCAGCCAGCGCCGCGGCGAAGTTCGCAGCACAGCAGGCGACTTGGCTAGAGAACATCGCTCCGGCGCTCGCGGCGATGTACGCCGCCGTCTACCCGCCGAACCTGCGGAGCATCGGGGGGTCTGAAGCTTGAGGAGGTCGAGCAGGTCGTCATGGTCGATGGCATCCCGCTCTACGGTCTGCCGCGCACCTCGATTGCCGAGGCGCTGATCCGGGCTGACGGGGTGAGTGGACGGCGGGAGATCCTGGGCCGCCGGTGGAAGAGCGTCTCCGCCGACTGCCGCATGGCCATCGAGGGATGCGACTCCGAAGCAATCGCTCCTTACACCCCTTTCGCCGTGGCTGCGCTCGATGCCCTGGATGCAGGGCACGCGGAGGCCGCGCAGGCGCTCGCCGGCTCTCTCGTGGACGCCATCCTGAGCTCGTACTTCGGGAAGGACCGTTACAAGTACACACCCGATAAGAACGGCAAGCGGACGAAGGACGCCTATGACGAGTTCAGCGTCCGGCAGTTCATCGCGTTCGCTCCCATGTGGCAGGCGTACCAGAAGTTCTTCGTAGCCGAGGGAGACAAGGTGCCGATGACCTTCAGCCGCAACGCTACGGCGCACACGGTGAGCCCGCGCCAGTTCAACCGCCGCAACGCGGTCCAGGGACTGATGGTCGCGTGCAGTCTGCTGTGCCGACTTGACGAGGAAGCCAGAGCGCTCGAAGCGGGTAGGGAGGCGTAGCTGCGGACCGAGGATCAGAACGTTTCCTCGTAGAGCTAGCGCAAGATGCGCCTTTCGAGGAACGCCGCCTTGAGCACGTAGACCTGACGTGTGGTGAGCCAAGGAGCTTTCGGCGCTTGTCTTGCAGCCCAGTCTTGGTAAGTCTCTGCATCGATGTGCGCACCGTCGTTGGGATGCTCTTCGGAGTTGCTTGCTGTGGCTCCCGCACGTGCCGAGTTCAAGGCGGTGGTCTCGAGCCGCCACGGCTTTCGGTACGTGGGCTTCGACCCGCCGGCCGGCGGCATCGACCTACGTACGTTCATGGCGTCGAACGAGTGACATGAGGTTGCCGCCGTCAGTTCCGGTGTGGCGCAGCCAGGAAGCTGCTGCGTTGAGGGTGCCGAAGCCGCGCCCTGCACTACCTCGCCCGGGCCTGGCGCAACGTCACCCCGTACTTGCCCGCTTCCGTGCTGGTGTCGGCCTAGCCGATTCGGGAGTGTGGCAGTAAGAGCGCTGACCTTACACGGACGATGATCGGCAGGTGCGAGTACGCGAACCTACGTCCGCCCCATGGCGGCCTTGCCTACTTCGGCTTCAACGAGCCTGCCAAGGCATACGTCAGAGCAGAGCTGATCAGCTCCTGGCCTGCGAAAACGCGCCCGCGGGTGGCCCAGTGGCCTGACCCATCTACTAACTCAACAATGTCGGGCGAAGTCGATCATGTGGGTGGGTTCTACGCCGATTCTGCCGGCGGCAGTCGGTTAATAAGCCCGGATCCACCGGTGTTGTGGTGAAAGTTTGTGCAGGCGGGGGTCGTGTCGTGGTGGGGCAGATGCCCTCTGGCCTGGGATGATTGTTCTTTGCGAGAGAGACAATCGGTTCCTGGATGAGAGGGCATCTGCTGGATGCAAGCATCGCATAGTGTCGGCGCGGTGTCGGTGAGGTTCGATGATCCGAATCTCGTGTCGTGTGCGGGATTGGTGCCGGTGTTGCGGCTGGCCGAGCAGGTCGGGGTGGCTGATCTGGCTGAGCAGACGGTGAAATTGTCGCCGGATGTGGGGTCGGCGGGGGCGAATCCGGGTGTGAAGGTGTCCTCGATCGTGGCGGGGATGGCCTGTGGTGCGGACTCGTTCGAGGATCTGGGTGTGATCCGCCACGGTGGCATGTCGCGGTTGTTCGACGGGATCCGGGCGCCGTCGACGCTGGGCACGTTTCTGCGTGGGTTCACCTATGGGCATGTGGCGCAGCTGGAGAAGCTGGGCCGGATCGTGCTGGAACGCCTGGCCGGGCGGTGCGGGTTGTTGCCGGGGGCCGATGAGCTGGTGTTCGTCGATATCGACTCGAAGATCAAAGAGGTCTACGGGGCGGGGAAGCAGGGCTCGGCGTATGGGTATACGAAGGTGCGGGGCCTGAACTATCTGATGGCCACGATCTCCACCCCCGGTACGGCGCCGGTGGTGGCGGCGACCCGGATGCGGGGTGGTAACGCCAATTCCGCCCGCGGCGCGGCGTCACTGATCACCTCGGCGATCAAGACGGCCCGGGCGTGTGGTGCGACGGGGACGATCGTGGTGCGGGGTGATTCGGCGTTTTTCACCGGCCCGGTCATCGCCGCGATCCGCAAAGCCGGGGCGTATTTCTCGGTCACCGCCAAACACACCGCGACTGTGAAGGCCGCGATCGCCGGGATCGACGAGAACACATGGCAGACCGTGCGTTTCAACCGGCCGGTCTTCGACGACCGCGCCAAGCAGTGGATCTATGAGGGCGAGATCGCCGAAACGACACTGGAGGCGTTCACCAACGTCACCCAGAATCCCGGCCGTGCGGTCACCGCCCGGCTGATCGTGCGCCGCACCCGGATCACCACCACCGATGCCACCGGCGAGTTGTTCCCGGTCTGGCTTTATCACGCGATCTTCACCGACTCCCCGCACGAGCTGCTCACCGCCGAGGCCGAGCACCGCGGCCGCGCCGGGACGATCGAGCAAGTCTTCGCCGACCTCAACGACTCCGCCGCGGCCCACCTTCCCTCCGGGCAGCTCGCCGCCAACGGCGCCTGGCTGTCCCTGGCCGCGCTGACCCACAACCTGATGCGTGCCGCAGGCAGTCTCGCGTCGCAGTTCCACGCCAAAGCCCGCACCACCACCCTGCGGCGGCACCTCATCACGATCCCGGCCCGTATCGCCCGCTCCGCCCGCCGCATCGTGCTGCACCTCCCGGCCGACTGGCACTGGAAACAGGCCTTCACCAGCCTGTTCACCGCAACCCACCCCCCGCCAGCCGGGGCCTGCCCCTGACCACACCCGCCTACGGGCGCCGACCGGAGACCACAGTGGATAAGCCGGACCACCAGGCCGGCGGACTCCGCACACCCACCACCAGCATTATCGATCAACACCCCCAAGACCTTGATCAACAACCCACGCCAAAACCAACTCTGTGGATCCGGGATAAGCAGGTCAAAGGTAGGTTGGTCGACCCATCTCGTGGGCAAAGTTCGTGCTCTTCTTGACCCTTTTTTGACCCATCTCCGGGTTGAACTTTGGTGCTCCGCGCCGGGGGATGGCTATCCCAGCCGCCCGTCACCACAGTCTGCCTCGCCACCTAGAGCGACAGCTGTCGCTGAGGGCCCGCTGCACACCCGGGATACCTGTCCTCGTCGATGTCCCCGGCCCGCGTCCCAGCCCGGTGATCTCACCGCCTGGGGCGCACCCTGGAGGCATGGCGTCCACCGGTACGGGAGTGCTGGCACCGGGCGGATCCGGCGGTAGGTGCTGGTTGTGCGGCCAGGCGGCGGTGTGCGGGGAACGGCTGCCCGGCCGCGGGCACCGGACCAGGTTGCTCTGCCAGCGCCACGCCGACAACATCTTCAACCCGCCACCCTCGCGCACTGGCCGTTCTGCAGGACTGAGACGTGAAGGGGTGGAAGGTGATGAGCGGAAAACATGGTGACGGCGGTGGGAAGAGCTCGCCGATGAGCAAGGACGACGCGAGCCGGATCCAGTCGGCGGCCGACCGCCATCCCGAATCGGACTCGGCACAGTCGGGGTTCGCCGAGCGGGCGCAGTCCGCCGCTGACCGATCCGAAAACGACGACGTCGACACCGGAGACGATGGTCAGCGCTGACCAGCTGAGGGAAGGGGAATCGAGCGTTTCGTTCGGCTCATCGGGCTTCTGCCCGCCTTGACCTGCGCTCCATTGCCAGTTGAACGGGTTGAGCTCCCGCTCGCGATGGAACGTCGCGCGAAGCGGGGCAAGAGCGAGGATGAGGTGGGCGGTGCTACCGAGACAGGCCCGTGAGGGTCTCGGCGAGACGGAACGCCTGGACATCAGCACCGTTGGTGTGACCGGCAAACCGCTGGCCGAACTTCTCGAGCCCACCGCTGCCCCAGCGGACGTCCGAGCTGATCTTCGGCCTGCGGTGCAGGTGCGGCTGAGACTGACGCGGTGCCGATACCGAGCCCGCCGACGAGCGTGCCCGCCGCAGCCAGTGCCAGGACCTCGCTGCGCTTGGTCATGAACTCCTCCAGTTCCTGTTGGGGCGTCTGCCACAGTGCCTGCACACCGCGCAAGTGGTGTCCCGCACTGGGGCCGGGGAACGCGGCTAATGTCGCGCGCCAAAGCAAACTCCGGTTTACCGTTCGCACACCTCGCGCTTGCTGGTGCGCTCGTAGCCTTGGTCGTGATTTCGGTGCCGGACAACGGGAAGATGAGTGAGCTGGATGCATGCGCTGGCGGTGAACGCGCTGGACTCGCGGTCGCTGGTGACCGGTCTCGGGGCGCTTGGCGTGTTCCTGGTGCTTTTCGCGGAGACCGGCCTGTTGGTTGGTTTCTTCCTGCCTGGAGATTCGCTGCTGTTCACCGCAGGTGTGCTCGCGGCCACCGGCGTTGTGTCGGGGAGTTCGTCGCTGTTGCCTTTGATCGTGGCCGCGGTCGCTGGGGCGTTGATAGGAGCGCAGGTCGGTTATCTGATCGGCAAGCGCGGTGGGGCGGCGGTGCTCCGGCGGGTGCGCAGCAAGCGTTTGCACGAGGGTGTGGAGCGCGCGGGGCGCATGCTGGAGCGCTACGGATATGGCAAGGCTATCGTGCTGGCCCGTTTCATCCCGATCGTGCGGACCGTCCTGAACCCGATGGCGGGCATGACCGGGGTGCCGTCCGGAGCGTTCGCGCTGTGGCAGGTCGCCGGCGGTCTGTTGTGGACGGTTGGTGTGATGCTCGCCGGATACGTCCTCGGGACTTCGGTGCCGAACATCGACAACTACCTGCTGCCCGTGATCGCGCTGATCGTCGTGGTGTCCGTGATCCCGGTAGGGTGGGAGGTGTACCGGTCCCGCCGGGCTCCGGAAGTGCGGTGAACGGAGCGACTTTCCCGGACAGCGACGCGTATGTGGCGGTTACGCAGTTCGCGCAGCGGACGCCTTGGCTCTGGGGGCCGATGAGCGTGTTCACGACCTACGGCGTGGTGGCCCTGGTCGTCGCGGTGTTGTGGATGCTGTGGTGGGCGCGTCGGGGCGATTCCGCAGTGGTTGCGAAGGTGCTGTGGGTGGGCATCGCGGTGGTCGCCGCGTATGCGCTCGATAGCGCGTTGAAGTCCTTGGTGGCTGAACAACGCCCGTGCCGAGCGTTGCCGGACGTGGTGACCGTGTTGCCCTGCGACGGCATCACCGATTACGCATTCCCCAGCAACCACGCGGTCATCTTCGCTGCCTTCGCGCTTGCCACGTTGATCGTCCGGCGGAGTTGGGGCTGCCTGGCCGTGGTCGGCGTGCTCCTGATGGCCTTCTCCCGCATCTATGTCGGCGCGCACTACCCGCACGACGTGATCGCAGGCCTTCTCGTCGGGGGTGCGATCGGTGGCGCGGGGATCTTCGCTCGTCGTCCCCTGGCAGCCGGTGTCGAGCGACTGCGGAGGAACCGATTGCGCGGCGCGGTCTGAGCTAGCCGTCCGCGACCTGGAGTAACAGGGTGAAGGTCGGCGGGGCCGGTTTCCGCAGCCACAGCCGGCCTCCCTCGGCCTCGGCAAGGTTGCGGGCCAGGGCCAGTCCTATCCCGTGCCCGCCGCTTTGCTGGCTGTGGGTGAAGGGGTCGCTGCCGGGTGCGATGCCCGGGTACTCGTCGGAGACGTCGATGGCCAGCGCATCCCCGGCGTCCCGCACTGCGACGGTGACGGTGCCCTCGCCATGTGTCGTGGCGTTGTCCAGCAGGACTGCGAGCACCTGGCGGACGGCTGCGGCGGAGGCGTCTGGCCGGATGTCGCCCGGAGCCGAGACGTGCAGTTCCCGGCCCTTGGCTGCCAGCAAGCCGGTCCACCCCTCCCGCACTTCGGTGAGCAGTTCGTCCAGGTCGGCGGGAGCGGACGTCGACCTTCTGCTTCGAGCCAGGAGCAGCAGATCGTCGATGGTGCGTTCCAGCCGGTCTGCCGCGTCGATGCTCGTGTGGATCGCGGCCACGGGGTCGGCGTCGCGCGAGTCGAGTGCGGCCTCCAGTTGCAGGCGCAGCCCTGCTAGTGGAGTCCGGAGCTGGTGCGAGGCGTTCGCGGAGAACTCGCGTTCGCGGGCGAGGATCTCGCCCAAACGTTGCGCGGTGGTCTCCATGGCCGAGGCCACCGAGTCGATCTCTGGGACACCGGTGCGGCCGGGACGCACAGTGAAGTCTCCGTCGCCGAGCTGTTGGGCAGCGCGGGAGAGGTCGTCCAGGGGGCGGGTGAGGCGCCGCGCCATGCCGTGCGCCATCAACCAAGCCACCGTCACCGCCAGCACCGCCAGTCCGGCCATCGCCAGCCACGTCAAGCCGGTGCGCAGGTAGACCTCGCGATACGAGGAGGCTGCACGCACCACGCCCGTGACGGTGCCACCGTCGGAGACCGGGACCGCCACGACGAGCTCGTCCCTGAAAGTGCCGGTGGTCAAGTCGCCGCGCTGCGCGGCGATGACCGTCTCGTCGGCGGCGGCGGGACCATCGCCGTTCTCCAGCCGTCCAGCCTGCGAGTACAAGGCGAGTCGCGCGTCCGATTCGGTCGGAGGCGGCAGGAGAGGCTGCTGGTTGCGGATCAGTTCGGCCGCGACGGCCAGCGCCGTTGCCTCGGCAGTGCGTTCCAGCTCGGCGCGCTCGTCATTGAGGTAGTAGCGCGCGACGGCTATGCCGAGTGGCAGACCGAAGAGTCCGATCGCCAGCACGGCTGCCAAGACCGTGAGCGTCACGATGCGACTTCGCACGGTCGACTCCTCGCTTTATTCGGTTTTCAGCTCGTCGTGTTCTCAAGCCGGTATCCGTGGCCGCGCAACGTCGCGATCTTCGGCACGTGCTGGGGAGAGCTCGCGGCAGTGGCGAGCTTTCGACGCAATGCGGCTATGTGCACGTCGAGGGTCTTGCTGGAGCCGTACCAGTGCTCGTCCCATACCTCGGTCATCAGCGTGTCGCGACTCAGGGCCGCGCCTGGTTCCGCGGCCAGGCGAGCCAGCAGGTCGAACTCTTTCGCCCGAAGCGACACTTCCTGGCCGGCGAGGCTCGCGCGCCTGGCTGCCGTGTCGATGCGCAAGCCGCCGACGGTGATGACCGCTTGGGAGCTGGAGGCCGGGCCGCGTCGGAGATGGGCCCGTATGCGCGCCAGCAGTTCGCCGAGGCGGACCGGTTTGGTGAGGTAGTCGTCGGCTCCTGCTTCCAGGCCCACGACTACGTCCATCTCGTCGTGGCGTGCGGTCAGGATTACCAGCACGCATTGCGGCTGCACCTCGCGCAGTCGCCGGCACACTTCCACACCGTCCAGGTCCGGCAGGCCGAGGTCGAGCAGCACGAGGTCGAAGGCCCGACGGCCGGCATACTCCAGTGCGTCCTGCCCGGCGCGTTGCCAGGACACGTCGTAGCCGTGCGAACCCAGGCTCGATTCTAGAGCTTGGCCGATCGTGTGGTCATCCTCCACCACCAGAACCCGGAACATACGTGCAGGATAACGACGGCCCGCTCTCGTGCGCCCCGCTGCGGGACCGAACCGCGCCGGAGGGGCGGATCCGGACACCGTCGTCGAGTCGGCTCTTGTCCCAGGTGGACTGTTGCGTGATCCGCTCGGCCGGCGTAGACGGCTGCCTCAGCCGGCTCGTTGGCGTGCACTTGCCTGGGAACGTCAGTACTGGCCGTTCGGCCCGGTGGTCGGGGGTGGGAAGGCGTCCCGTGAGCGCGACCAGAGGACCATCACGAACAGGAGTGCGATCCAGGCGCCTCCCAGGGCGTAGCCCGCGAGAACGTCGGTGAGCCAGTGCGCGCCGAGGTAGATCCTGGATGCACCGATGAGAACCACGATGAGCGTGGTGCCGATGAGCAGCGCGGTACGGACGCGAGGTACGCGAGCGCACGCCAGCACGAGCACCAGCGTTCCCCACGTCGCGATGGCCTGGGTGGCGTGGCCGGACGGGAAGGAGGCTCCGCTGGCGTTGGTGATCAGCTCGCCTACTGGCCGACGAGGCCGCTCGACAACTGCCTTGGCAATGGTGTACAGGGCAACGGCGCCGAGGTAGGCCACCCAGATCTGAACTGCTGCCCGCAGGGCTCGGCGCGCGATCAGGAGGTGTGCAGTGGCCACCACAAGCAGCGGTACGAGGACAACGGCGGACCCCAACCAGGTGACCGCTTGCATCGCCGCGGTCATCCAGCCGGTCCGGTGGGTGACCGCGAGATCCTGGACTGCATGGTCGAAATGAGCGGATTCTCCATGTTCAGCGACGTCGTAGGTGAGCCCGGCGAACAACCCCGCTCCTGCCAGAGCGATGACCGCTGAGGTACGAATGGCGGGCGAGGACGGCCAAGAGGTGAGCTTCATTCGCCCTCCCCGGTGACGAGGAAAGTCGGATCCTGCGGGCGTAGCCGCCGATGACGTCGGTAAACATCCTTGCCCACCGCGACGACCAACACCCAACGGGCCCCTCCGTCCCTGCCCCAGATGGCCGCCACCTTTCTGCACCACCACGCGATGGCCGGGTGACTGTCAGCTGGAGCAGATGCGTTCCCAAGCCGAGCGCTCGGCGCCGGGGAAGTCGAACGCACCTCGAACCGACCAGCGCCATGAAGTCGCTCCTGACCAACGACGTGAAGTACCGCGCGAAGGAGCGGTCGCCGAGGAAGATCCTAAGACCACCAGCAAGATCCTCAACGGCTACCTGCAACACGCCGCAAGCACGCACTGCTTTGGAATCCAATCCGTTGTTCCAGGCTGTTCCTGCCGTCCGAAGGGGCGCCTATGCAGAACTGGACCTGCCGCTGGCCCTTGCCATCGGCTTCCCGTCCGCGCTCAGCATCCGGTATGCGCTCGGTCGAATCGTGCCGAAGATCCGGACAGCCCTGGACTAATCGAGTTGTCGCTCACGTCTCCGACGTTCAACGGTCGGGCCACCGATGTGGTGACGGCCGCATTGAGCTGTCATGGTGCCTGCCTCCCGTTGTCTCTGGTAATCCGAGGTGTAAACGGTGTCCCCGGGCCCAACCTCGTGGTCACGGGTCCGGCCAAGTCCACCGAGACGCTACGGCTGGCAGGCCAGCACAGCTGTCTGGTCGCCATCGATTCGCTCGACGAACTCGCGTGCGTCATCGACCTGGCCACACCGGTTCGGATCCTGCTGCGCTGCCTTCCACCGGAGGACCCGCACAGCCGGTTCGGTCTCACTGACGGTGAGCTCGCACTCGCGATGAGTCGGTGTTGCGACGCTGACGGTTCTGTCCGACTCGAGGGTTCAGCTTCCACCTGTCCGGCTACCGAGCGCGCCCTCGGGCCGATCTCGCGGCGAAGCTCATCCGATTGTGCCGACAGGCCCGCGACATGGGTCTGCCCGCCAACACGGTGAGCATCGGTGGCGGGTTCACAGTGGACTACGTCGATCCCCGCGACTGGCAGCGCTTCACCGAAAGCGACCGGCCAAGCCGGTATCACGCCAACAAGACCTTCGACGGCTTCTACCCCTACCACTTGCCGCAGGCCGGCCCGGAGATGCTGGCCGCCATTCTGGACACCGTGCCCGCCGGTGAACAAGACTCACTCGCTTCCCTGCTGCGCGGCGCGGAGGTGGCGTTGGTGCTCGAACCCGGACGCGCCTTACTGGATCAAGCGGGCTGCACCGTGTTCACGGTGCGGGGAGTCAAAGACCGTGACCACGGGATCCTCACCGTGGACGGGACCAGCCTCAGTCTGTCTGAACAGTGGTTCGGCAGCGAGTTCTTGCCCGACCCGGTGGTCTCTCCGCACCGGGACAAAACCCCGTTTGCGGCCTGCGTCGGCGGGGCGAGCTGTCTGGAATCCGACATGCTCACCTGGCGCAAGGTCGTGTTCCCCCGGCGTCCGCAGGTCGGAGACCAGCTCGTCTACCTCAACACCGCCGGATATCAGATGGATTCGAACGAATCCCCTTTCCACGAACTCCCACTGCCACCGAAGATCGTTCTGGATCACCACGAAAGCCGGCTGCGCTGGCGATTCGACCAGATCCCGAGCTGAGCGCCCCTCCCGTCACGTGACAAGGAAGCGATCGTGCGCATACCCAGTGTTGTCACCCGGGTTTCCGACCTGATCGGCCACACCCCACTGTTCGAGCTGGCTCGCACCCAGACCGGCACCCGGCTGCTGCTCAAACTCGAACAGTTCAACCCGACCGGCGCGGCCAAGATCCGCATGGCCCAGCAGATGGTGCTGGACGCCGAGGAGACCGGCCAGCTGCGCCCGGGCGGGACGATCATCGAATCCACCTCGGGCAACACCGGCCTCGGACTGGCCATTGTGGCAGCCGAGCGCGGTTACCGGTTCATCGCTGTCGTCGACAACCACGCCTGCACGGACAAGTTGGCGGCGATGCGGGCGATGGGCGCTGAACTCGTCTTCGTCGCCGAGGAAGGCGACGATGAGCTCGCCACCTCCGCGCGGGAAGACCTCGCAGCGCGGATGGCCAAAGAGCACGACAACGCGTTCTTCACCGAACAGCACAACAACCCGAGCAACGCGGTCGGCTACCACCCCGTCGCCCATGAACTCACCGCAGCGCTCGGGCACGATATCGACTGCCTGGTCTGCCCCGTCGGCACCGGCGGCTCGCTGTTCGGCACCGCCCGTGAACTGCGCAGGTCGGGCATCGCTGTGCAGGTGATCGGAGTCGAACCCGTCGGGTCCATCGCCTTCGGCGGCCCCGGTGGCTCCTACTACCAATCGGGCACCGGCACCCCGCCCGGCGCTGAGATCGGTACCGCCGTCGACTACGACCTGCTCGACGAAGGTGTCAAGGTCTCCGACATCGACGCCTTCGCCACCGCGCGCGCCATCGCCCAGCACAACGCACTGATGATCGGCGGCTCCGCCGGCGGCGCGGTCCACGCAGCGCTGAACAGACTCGATGCCCTGCCGCCGGGCAGCACCGTGGTGACCCTGGTCTGCGACGGCGGGAGGAAGTATCTCGACACCGTGTTCGACGACGACTGGATGCGAGCACGTGACCTACTCTCATCCGAGGCCGAAGCCGCCGTTCTCCAGCTTCTCGCCGCCTACGACCCGACCCGCCAAGACAGCCGACCGGAGCATCTGACCGACCGTGAAACCGTTGGCCTCAGCGACTACGCCCCGCTTCAGTAACAGCAAGCAACTCGCCGCACTCGCCCTGCCGATCGCCCTCACCCAGCTGGCACAGGTCGCACTCACGACCACCGACACGCTGATGATGGGACTCATCGGCACCGAAGCCCTCGCCGCCGGCGGTCTGGCGGTGGTGCTGTTCAACCAGCTCAGAACCATGGGCGTGGGCCTGATCACCGCGGTCGGCAACCAGGTGGCCGCCACACAGGCCCGGGTGGAGGTCGCTGCCGACGGCGCAGGCAACACGACCGATGATCCCGAACCGATCCGCGACATCGTACGAGCCAGCTTCGCCATCGCGACCGTGGCCGGAATCCTCGGCGCGATCATCATTGTCGCGCTCGGGCACGCGCTGGTCTGGTTCGGACAGGACCCTGCGGTGCTCGACCTCGCGCAACCGATGCTGCTCACGTTGGCGGTCGGGCTCGTGCCCTGCCTGTGGTTCCAGGTGATCAGGCAGTTCACCGTCGGTATGCGCCGGCCCAAGGCGCTGATCTGGATCACCGTCGGCTCCATCGCGGTCAACGCCGGGCTGAACTGGGTCCTGATCAGCGGGGCGTGGGGACTGCCCCGATTCGGGTTGCCCGGTATCGGGTTAGCGACCTCGCTGGTCTACCTGTTGTCCTTCCTCGTGTTCTACGCGGTGGTACGCCGTGACCCGGTGCTCGCTCCGCTGCTGTCGCTGCGTGGCTGGAAATCCAGCGGTGCCACGGTGCGCAAGCTCGTCAAGCTCGGTATTCCCATCTCGGCGACCTACGGGTCAGAAGCCGGCTTCTTCTCGGTGGTCGCGGTCCTCATGGGCACCTTCGGTCCCGCCGCCCTGGCTGCACACACCGTCGTGAACCAGCTCGTCTACATCACCTTCCAGATCAGCGTCGGCCTCTCCCACGGAGCATCCATCCTGATCAGCCGAGAACTCGCCCAGCACAACACCACCGCCGCGGCCAGGATCGCCCGCACCGCACTGGGCCACGGCGCCATCGTGATGGCCCTGGTCGCCGCCCTCTACCTGGCCGCGCCCAATCTGGTCCTGCGTCCGTTCCTCGATGTCAGCAACCCGGCCGAGCAAGCAGGATTCGCCATCGCCGCGGGTCTCCTCGTCGTCGCTGCCGGAATGCAGTTCGTCGACTGCGCGCAGAACATCGGTGTCGGGCTCCTCCGCGGTCTCGACGACACCAAGTCCGGATTCCGCCTCTCCCTCGTCGGATACTGGGCTGTCGGGCTACCTGCGGCCTGGCTCCTCGGCTGGCTTGCCGGAGCCGGACCGATCGGAGCGTGGCTCGGCCTCGCCGCCGGCCTGGCGACCACGGCCGTGTTGCTGCTGCGTCGGTTCCAGAGCTCACTGAACAAGCTCCACGCGGTGCCGCGCACTCAGGAATGACCGAAAATCTGGTGGGGCTGCCTCACCCAAGCGAAAGCGGTCCCACCGGAGCGCATCACCCCGTTCGGCCTACGAACGTCGCCAGCGCCGCACCACCCGGATGGCACTCTGCGCGCGCGAACGCAGGGCAACAGCTGCGTACCGCGGACCCGCCCGTTTGGTACCGGTAAGTCGGCCCAACGCCACCACATACAGCGTGACGACGATCGCGACAGCCTCCACCGCGAGCAGGGAGATGAGGACGAACAACTGCACGACCCCTGCTTCGACAGGAGTGGCACCGCCGA
Organism: Saccharopolyspora pogona; assembly: GCF_014697215.1. Lineage (GTDB taxonomy): Bacteria > Actinomycetota > Actinomycetes > Mycobacteriales > Pseudonocardiaceae > Saccharopolyspora > Saccharopolyspora hattusasensis. The sequence continues at coordinate 2,265,276 of NZ_CP031142.1, read as the reverse complement.
GCAGCATGCCGACGAATGCACCCGGCAGGGTCACCGTGCCCACCGTCCGAGTCTGATCGAGCGCCGGAACCAAGGCACTACCGGCAACCGGCTGCGCGATCTCCAGCCTGGACTGGCTGTCCGTCAAGCCCAGCGACAGGGCGGCCTCCACCTCGCCGTGACGCTGATGCAACTCGTCCAGCAGCCTGCGCCCGGCAAGCGTCGTCGCCGTCAGCGCACCACCGATGAGCTGCCCCACCAACGGAATCAGCACCAGCCCCGTCAACGGGACCGCACCAGTACCCAACAAGACAGCCACGACCGGTACAACCCCCACAGCGATCGGCAAACCTGCCCACCACCAGGTGCGGTTGAGGGTGATTCGCCGACCAGCAGTACGTGTCGCGATACCGAACATCATGACCAGGAAACCCACGACGAGCACACCAGAGTTCACGATTTGAGCGATGACCAAGGACACAATCAGAAGCTGCAACGCTCCGCGCGCACCCGCCCCGAGTACAGCCCACCATCGGCCCAAATCACCCAACGCAACGACACCAGCCGCTGCCACGAGCAACACAACAATGACTCCAGCCAGAACAGGCGTGACCGGAATTGCGCCCGAATCAGCGGTAAACGGCATAAACCGACCTTACTGAAACCGACAGGTCAGGAAACGTCCAGACACAAGCTTCGACGAGAGTGGTAGACCTCGCTCCGATCTTCCGATCGGCTCCCTTGAGGTGACCGGAGAGCGCAAGACACTGCCAGTGACGGCGGCACTTCCATGGCGGCGGTTGTCATCAGTGCAGACGGTGCGAGGGGTGACGATGCCGCGGCGTCGAGAGGTCCGCAGATGCCTGCGGTCCGGGAATAAACGAGGGGCCGGTGGTGATCGAGTGGCGTTCCCCGGGTACGTCGTCCTGTCCCGGAGGAGTTGCCGCGCGAGGCGCTGCTGACGCTCTCTGTTGGCGCTAGGTCAGTCTTCGGCTACAGGTAGCGCCATCACCGTTCGGGCCCACCAGCTCCACATTCTGGTCCTTGGCCTGCGCCAGAAGCTGCTCAGCCAGCCGCTGCTGATCCACCTCATTGGTCACAGGCTCCAGTGTTTCGGCCATCATCGATCCTTCCCGCCAAGCATCCTGCTCGGCGTGTCAGACCAAGACCAGATCCACCGTTGATCAGGCAGACCCCTCGGTCATGATTCCCGTCGTCGGTGGAGTCCAAGGGATGCATTGGGCATCGACGGGAACTGTCTCGGTGGGAAAGGCGATCGCTTGCTGGAAAGCGCCGGCGGAGCCGGACCCGCCGGTACAACCGGATCGGTGCGGGGCGTTTTTCTGTCCCGTACGGCGACGCGTTATCCACAGGCTGTGGAGAACGTGGAAAAACGATCTCGTCTGGGGCTGAACCTTAAGACGAAGCCCGTCAGGCCGGCAGCCCGATGCGGACGAGGAACCTCCTACGGGACAGCGTGGGCGTGTGGGGCGTCGGCGAACTCGTGGCATCGGCCCATCTCGACGCTGGCGCGGCTCGTCGAGCCGCACCTCCCGCCGTGGCTGACCCGGACCGTGTTGATAACCCACCTGCATACGATCCGCCAGCCGACAACCATCCTGACGCACGGCACCGGATTACCTGACCAGCAGCGCCCCGTGCATCCCTCATCAGGTTGTGCGGGGCGCTGTTGTCGCTGCTGGTCCCCCAGTTCGAGGCGACGAGTCAGCCGTTGCGGATCACCGGATGATTGTGTCTCCGTGGCCGCCGATGCCTCCGCCACCGACGCCGTTACCACCGATGCCGGGGCCACCTGGCCCACCGAAACCGCCGTCACCGCCGGTTCCCCCGTTGCCGCCCGCACCGCCAGTGCCGCCTCCTTGGCCGCCGCCGGTGCCGCCGCCGTTGCCGCCGCCACCGCCATTGATCACGATTGGGTTCCAGCCGCCGCCGAACGGGAACGTCGACATGACAGTGCGCGGGGGCAGGAACTCCACACGCTGGTCATCGAGCTCCGCGGAGCTCAACGGTCGAGTTTTTTCGAACAATGGGTCCCCCCAAGTTTGCATGGGCCGGAAGCCGCGCGCGGAGATCGATGCCCAAAGAAGGTCCCCCCAGATCCCCATTCCAACGCCCCAGATTCGTTGGCATCAGCATGGAGGGTAAAGGCACCCGTCATCCGCTGCAGTACGAAATTTTCCAACAGATACAGGGCCAGCTCTCGCCGCTTTGCACGACTTCCCGGGTGAGTTGGGCCGCGATCTGTTCGGCCCGCTGCAGGGCAGCCTGGGCAACGGTGTCGGTGGCCTGCTGGCGCAGCAGCAGGACCAGGATGAATCCGCCGATGACCACGGGCGATGCCGGTGGTGACCACAGCTACGGCCACGGACCGCCAACGCACGCCCCACCTTGTTCAGCCGTAGCCGACCGCTACCGGGTCGGGCGCGATGCCCGTTCCCCCGGCCGAGCAGAGTGGGCGAGAAGCTGCCAGGGCTCAAACGCATCGGATCAACTCGCGCGGCCGCCGTCGACGAGCAGCCGGTGTCCGACGCCGCGGATCGTTTCGATGCTGTCCCGCCCGAACGGTTTGTCGATCTTGTTGCGCAGATAGCGGATGTAGACCTCGATGACGTTGTCGTCGCCGTCGAAGTTCGGGTCCCACACGTCGCGCAGGATCTCGGCTTTGCTGACCACCTCTCCGCAATGGCGCATCAGGTATTCCAGCAGGCTGAACTCCCGCGGGGTCAGCCTGATTTCCGATGCGGCCCGCTGCACTACTCGCCGGGCCGGGTCCAGGCCCAGGTCACCAGTCGTCAGTAGGACCGGGCGTTGCGGGGTGCCCCGGCGAACCAGGGCGCGCAATCTCGCCAGCAGGACGATGAACGAGGCCTGTTGGGGACGTCGGCCACAGTGCCCGCACACCGCTGAGCAGACGCTGAGTGTGGCTGAGTGTCTTTCTCAGCGTCTGTTCGGTGGCGCTGGTGGTATCGCGTCGCGGGCTCGCCGTGCCGCGCGGGCCGGGGGGAGCACAGCTGACTTCGTTCGTGCGCAAAGCAAACTCCCGGTTTACCGCCCGCACACCTCCGCGCTTGGCGCGTTCCTGGTGCTTTTCGCCGAAACCGGCCTGCTGATCGGTTTCTTCCTTCCCGGCGGGGCAGCGGTGCTCAGGCGTGTGCGCAACAAGCGACTGATCGTTCGGACCATGCCGAACCAGATGGCGGAGGTGCCCTCCGGTGCTTTCGCGCTGTGGCACGTCGCCGGTGGTCTGCTGTGGACGGTCGGCGTGATGCTCGCCGGGTACGTCCTCGGCACTTCGATGCCGAACATCGACCACCTGCTGGTGCAGTACCAAGCAAGTATCGCGACGCAAAGGTCCAGCCGCCGCTTCGCTCGATGTCTCGCTCTGGCACGCCCACTTCTACCAGGAGTGTTGCGAAAGGCACTGTCCGCTTACCGTCGTCTTGCCGTTAGCTCACCTGCCGTTGCCTAGTGTCTCTAGCGAAGACGTGGCTTGGCCCCCTGTCACCGCCGAATCCTGTTCTCGGGGCCGCAGTCGCGGTCGGCGGTCCCACCTGTGTCCGCTGTGTCGTCACGGGTGGTTCCCCAGTTCAGCCGGATCTGCCGTCCCCGCGAACGGGCCGAGACAAAGGACCTCTGTGAGCACGCATCGCACCCTCGCGCTGAGCCGTCAACTGCTCAACAAAGTCCCAGAAGTCACCATTTACTTCTGGGTCATCAAGGTTCTATGCACGACCGTTGGTGAATCGGCCGCTGACTTCCTCAACGTCAACCTGAATTTCGGCCTGACCGGGACGTCCGTCGTCACTGGCGTGCTGCTCGTCGTCGCTCTGATCTTCCAGTTCAGGGCGAGCCGGTACATACCGGGCGTGTACTGGTCGACGGTGGCGCTGGTGAGCGTCTTCGGCACATTGGTGACGGACAACCTCACGGACAACATCGGCCTGCCGCTCGAAACGAGCACGCTGATCTTCAGCGCGCTGCTGGCTCTCACCTTCGTCGTGTGGTATTCGAGCGAGAAAACGCTCTCCATCCACTCGATCCTGACCCGACGACGAGAGGCGTTCTACTGGCTTGCGATTCTCTTCACCTTCGCGCTCGGCACGGCAACCGGTGATCTCATGGCCGAGGTGCTCGGGCTCGGCTACCTGGTGACGGGAATCATCGTGGCATCGCTGATCGCCATCAGCGCGATCGCGTGGCGGTTCGGACTCAACTCAGTTCTCGCCTTCTGGATCATCTACGTCCTGACGCGGCCGCTCGGTGCGTCGATCGGTGACTACCTCTCCCAGTCGTCGAGCCAGGGCGGGCTCGGCCTGGGAGCGACGGTGACGAGCCTGATCTTCGTGGTCGGCATTCTCGGCATCGTCACCTATCTCTCGATGACGAAGGCCGACGTCATCCCGAGCGCCGCTGCTGACGGGGCAAGGGAGCGAGGCGGCTTGTGGCAGACAGTCGTCGTGCTGGCGCTCGTCCTCATGGCCGCAGGGACTGGGTACTTCTTGCGCAAGTCCTCGCTGCAGGACGACACGTCAGCAGCTCCGGCTCCGGCCGCGCAGTCCGTCCCAAGCGAAGGCCAGGTAGCACCTCGGTCGCCTCTCGGGGACCTCACGAAGTTCCGGGAAATCACGCAGAAGACACTGGATCTCTTGAACGCCGGCGACCAGTCTGGTGCTACGGCCCGCGTCGACGATCTCGAAACCGAATGGGACAATGCCGAAGCGCGCTTGAAGCCGAAGGACAACGCTGCGTGGAGCCGGATTGACGGCAAGATCGACGCAGTGCTGCGCCGGCTCCGAGCAACGAGTCCGAACCCGAACAGCGAGAAGGCCGCGCTCACGGCATTGCTCGCTGAACTCGGGTGACCCGTCGTTTCGGCGATGTCGATCCGTCCCCGCAGACTGGGATGAAGTGGTTCCGGTCGGCGGGCGAAGTGATCAGCTCGGCTGCGCGTTTCGCGCAGAGTCTGCGCTGCGGTCTCGGGCTTCCGAGAATTCCGCTCGCGTTGGCGGGTTCAGCGAGATCGGCGACACCAATTGTCGGGATGTCCGGGCGAGTGTCGCAGCTCATCGTGGTCGCCTGGTCTGTCCGGCGGCGGGGTTCGGCTCTGTGGGTGCCGATTAATCATCCGGCCAGGTCAAGCGACATGCTGATACTCGTGAAGTGTTCCGCCGAGTCGATCTCGTTGGCGGACCTCCAGGCGGCTGATTTGCCCGGGTTCGGTGATTGGTGCGGGGAGTGGGCGTAGTGGGGCGGCTTGCCCCAGAGCTCGGTGTGGGCGGTGCCGGTTGTAGAAAGACTCGAACTCGCGGAGTGCGTGCAGGAGGTGGCGCTGATTCCAGATCAACGTGCGGTCCAGGAGCTCGCGCCTGCAGGTCTGTATCCGCGCTCCATGATGGCGTTCATGCGGGGCATACGGATGCCGGTGGTGACGACTTTCAGTCCGGCGTCGGCCAGCAGGGCGTCGAAGGTGGCCGTGAACTTGGAGTCTCGGGGATCAAGAACCTCGCCTTGCTTCCCGCCTCATCGAGGTCCATGAGGAGATTGCGTCCGAGCTGTACGATCCAGTCCGCTGCGGGGTGAGCGGTGGCGCCCAGGAACCGGATGCGTCTGGTGGCGTGTTCGATGACCGCGAAGACGTACAGGCGTGCCCCGGTCAGAGTGCGGGTCTCGAAGTGATCGCAGGCGAGCAGGGCGTCGGCCTGGCTGCGCAGGAAGTCGGCCCAGGTCGTGCTCTGCCGTTGTGGCGCGGGTGGGATGCCGTGCTCGCGGAGGATCTCCCAGACGGTGGAGACGGCGACCTTGATGCCGAGCGCCGCGAGTTCGCCGTGGATGCGGCGATAGCCCCATGAAGCATTCTCGTGGGCCAGGCGCAGGACCAGGGCGCGTATCGAGCGGATCGTGGGCGGGCGTCCGCGTCGCTTGGGCACGCAAATCGCAGCGTGACGTCGCTTGAGCAGATTGCGGTGCCAACGCAAGATCGGCGTTGAAGGACGAGCAGTTGGTGCCGCAAGACAAGGATCTCGATGTCTTTGTCTCGGTCGCTCATCGCAGCAGGCGCAGCAGGGCGAGGGTATTGGTTGCGGCGAGGTAGACCAAGCGCAGCGGCACGACAGATCATGATGCCGTCCGCGTCTGTCCACGTGAAGACACCGGGACGATCGGTGGGTACGGCCAGAGAAAGTGATCAAGGCTGTGACCAGGCCGGATAATTTATCGGCACCCACAGGGTTGGCGGTGGTTTGACCGTGAGATCCGCCGCCAGTTGAGGCTGGTTGCCGGGTATTGATCTGTTCAGACCGCCCAATGCGACGGGCCGTAGGGCGAGAAGGTCCGCCCGGCGGGAGTGGGTTCACGCATCCCACGGTAAGCCCCGGCCGAATCACAACGGCACTGCTGGAGCCGACTACACTCTAGCCTGGGTGCGGGGAGCCGTGACCCCGCCAGGAATGAGCGGGTACCAGTGGCGAAAGCTGGTGGTGAGCCTGCGGAAACCCGTGGCAGTGTGCGTGATCTGCGGGCACGCCATCGCCATCGAGCTGAAGTTCCTCGACTTCGTAGGTTTCTTCTCAGTCGTGGCGTGGTTGGAAGAGGTGGAGCCGGGCGTAGAGCCAGCCGTCGGCTTCCAGTCCGCTCGGATCCACTCCGGCGGCCGACAACGTCTCCAGCACCCGCGATTGTTCCTGCGCGGAGGCGAACCGGCGCTGTTTGAACATACCGGGTACGGGAACGTTTTCGTATCCCAACGCCGCTAGGCCGTCTGCAATCGGTTCTATCGGAAACATCCGCAGCACGAAGTGCGCCATCCAGGGCCGGTGCCGCCGGGCGATGCTGGCCAGCGTCCGTTCGCCGACGTAGCCGATGCAGCCGGTCGAAATCACCAGATCCGTTCCGGTGAGCAGCACGCGTTGCTGTTCGGTTGGGTCGTGCGCTTCCAGATCCGCGTGCACCGCATCGTCGAGGAACCCCGCCGCAAGCGCATACGAGAGGGCCGGTTCGGAGTTGTCGAGTCCGACGAATCGGACGTCCTTGAGCTGACTTCGCGAACGAACCAGATTCCGGTCGCGGGCCAGCAACCAGTCGCGATCTGCCGTGCGGGCATCAGTACGGCAGTAATGCTCATTGAGCTCGTCGATCGTGGCGTCACATTTCAACAAAGCCGCGTTGATGCCGTAGGAACAGCCGAGGTCGAGGATGGTAGGCACGCGAACCCCGTGGGATTCCCGGTATTCCTGGATGACCTTCTGGAAATACGGCTTGGCCAGCTGCGGAATGCAGTAGTCCAGCTCACGCAGCGTGTTGAAGTAGGCGCGTGGATCGGGCTGTGTGTAGATCTGGTCGAGCAAGATCTTTCCGGTGACGTCGAACTGCACGGACCGTCCTCCTCACTTCTGGCAGTCGCCGACTGGTCTGGCGCTCAATCCAGCAGCTGGCCGCTCCGCACCGCGTGTCCCCCCAGCGGCCAGGTGTGCAGGCAGCACCCGGCCGAAGATCTGCCGCGTCCGCGACACGCTGCTGCTGCCCGCTGCCATGGTGCCAGCATGCTCGCTGAAGGCGGAGATCGCCGTATGGCCAGCCGTTTCGCCTTGCACCGGTGTTACTCGGTGTAGCGAGTAACGGCCTTTGAACAGCTGGTGCGCACTCAGCAACCTGCAGGTTTCTTCGGTGACTTCGTGGTGGAGTGCGGTGCTGGGGTCTCGCCTGGCTTGACCTTGACGGAGGTGGCTGTGTCGGCGGTTTCGCCTGCCAGGGCGACGTGATCTGCGGCGCTCGCGGATGAATGGTCGTGATTCATCCCGAACCGCCCTTACGAGGTTCCCTGCCTATGACGTGACCGGTGCATCAGGTCGGCTCAGGGAGCGGGTTGCACCGCGCCGACTCCGACGTCCAGGGGAGAGCGGTGGCGGTCGTCGACGGCGCACACCTACTACTACACGGCGAGGAGGCCGGTTGCGCCAGGCGTAGTAACCCGAGTTCGAGACGTCCTGGACGCGGCAGGCGACCTGAACCGGGTAACCCTCTGAAGTCATCATTGCGATGGCCTCGAATATTCCTTTGTGGACACAGCCTCTCTCGGGAACTCAGTGGCGCGCTTGGTGACGGCCAGTTCTGTTTCGAGTTTGGCGATGCGCCGGCGAGGAGATCTTTCTGGTCTGTGCTGGTGATACCGGGTCGCTGATCGGTGTCGATCAACTCCTGGCTCCGGCAGAGATAGATCGTCTGACCACGGCATCGAGATCCTGAGCGATCGGACGACCGGCGGCGACCAGGTCAAGCAGCGTGCGACGAATGCCGGACATGGTCACCGCCTGTGCCGTGCCAAAACCCAGATTATGGGCCTGACCTAGGTTTTCTGGTTGGTATCAAGCGGCTCGGGTGTACTCGTTGATCAAGCCGCCGAGGACCTTACTGCAGAGGATGGGAGGGTCGTTCGAAATCACCGTCGTGGGATCGTGCGTAGGTGGGTGTTGGTCGAGGCTCTGATGTGGACGGTGGGTGTTGAAGTGGTCCGCGTACTCACATAGCACCGTCATGGCGTGCCGTTCGTGGTAGATCAGGAGCTGGTCAGTGCATTCCTCGCGGACGGTGCGGATGAATCGCTCGGCGTAGCAGTTCGCCCGAGGTGTCCGCGGTGGGGTCTTGATGACCTTCACACCCTCGGACGCGAAGACCGCGTCGAACTCTGGTGTGTACTTGGTGTCGCGGTCACGGATGAGGAACCGGAACGATGCGGCTCGTTCGCCGAGGTCCATCAGGAGGTTACGGGCAACCTGGGTGGTCCAGGCGCCGGTCGGGTGCGCGGTGACACCGAGAATATGCACGGTGCGGGTACGAACCTCCATCACGAACAGGACATACAGCCGACGAAGACTGATGGTGTCGACGTGGAAGAAATCGGCCGCCAACAGCCCAGATGCCTGAGCGCGCAGGAAGCTGCGCCACGAGGTGTCCATTCCACGCGGAGCCGGGCCGAGGCGGGACTGCCGGAGGATGCGGCGGATCGTTCCCGGGCCGGCGTGATGCCCCAGGCCGACCAGTTCGCCTTGAATGCGACGATGGCCCCATTTGGGATTTTCGCGAGCTAAACGGACAACCAGATGGCGGATTTCGGTGCTGATTGGCGGGCGACCTGTCCGCGAGGGATACGTCCACTTTTTGGTGATCAGGCGCCGGTGCCAGGCCAGGAGCGTGGCGGGGGGTGACGATCCGCCACAGTCGCACGCTGCGAGCAGGAGACGGGTCAGCGCGGACAGGAGGGCACGATCCGGCCACGACGGACGCGGGCGTCGACCGACCTGGAGGCGTAACAGCCACTTCATGTCGCAACACCAGGATCTCGGCGCCGCAGGGTGACGATCTCGTCGAGCTTCTGCCTGGCGAACGACAGCCAGCCGGCGATCTCGGGATCGAGGTCGGTTTCGAGGGTGACGTCCAGCGGCACGTGCAGCAGTGAGCAGGACGCCGCGACGTCCACGGAACCGGACAGCTCGACCAGGGCGCTCAGGGTGCTCAGCGCGACGGTCAGGTCCGCGGCCCAGATGTTGCGTCCGTTGACGACCCCGGCGACCAGGCGCTTGTCCTGGATTCCACCCACGGCGGCGAGGCCGTCGAGGTTGGCCGCTGCGGCGTTGGTGAAGTCCAGGGCCAGGCCCTCGACCGGCGCCGACGCCAGTACCGGCAGCGCGTCACCGAGCCGGTCGAAGTAGGAGGCGACCAGGATCTTCGGGCGAGCCTGCTCGGCGGCCAGCGTCGCGTAGGTGTCGGCGACCTTGGCCAGCACGTCGGCCGGCTGATCCGTGACGAGCGCCGGCTCGTCGATCTGGACCCAGGAGTGTCTGAGAGCTGAAGCATTCGAACCGGGAGGAAGTCACGCGCACGATCTTCTGCGGGAGTGGGCTCCGCACCACGCGCTGGCCCGGGCCTGGACTCAGGAACCGCGCGGGCACGCCGCAGAGCACGAGGTGCAGCGGCTTCGTCGACTGGTGACGACCGCGGTCCGCTACCTGCGCGAAGCAGGGGAGGACAGCAAGGCAGCGAAGATCGAGCGCGGCCTGCATGGCCAGTAGCGTGCTGCCCTTGGGCAGACTCGGGATCGCCTGCCGCGCGTCGATGCCGTCCGATCAATGGTCGGAGGGGTGAACCTGGATGTCACGGCTCACTTCATACGCCGACGGATCACTGCAAGGCGTCAACCCAGTCGTTCATGTCCGTGCGTACGACGTCTCCGGTGTAGACGTTTCCGAGGCCTTGCACGTACTGAGAAGTCAGGAGCCCCTGGTTGTGGTCGTTGAGGTTTCCCTGGAAGTCGGGACCGACGAAGATCGGGTTCTGCCAAGCACGCCCGGCTTTGTGGGCGAGGTGCGCGGCGCGGTTCACGACGTCGCCCATGTAGATGACGTCGTTGATGCCGCTGCCGCTGTAGCCGGCCTTGATCATGAGCGCGCCCCCAGTCGGCACCGATGCCGATGCTGATGGGGTCGATGTCCTTCTTCTCGAAGTGGTGGTTGAGGAGCTTCTTCAGCGTGTTGGCCTGGGAGGCGATGCCGAAGACGGCGTTGATGTGCGCTTTCAGCGGCGTGTTGTACACGGCCCACACGCAGTCGCCGACGATGTTCACTTCCCTGACATTTTGATCCGAATTGAGCAGGGCGACCATCTCCGAGATGAAGGCCCGATAGATCTTTGCGAGCGTGGGGCGTTTGTACTTCTCCGTGAGAGCGGACGAGCTCCGGATGTCGATGAACAGAGCGGAGCAGGTCCCGTAGAAGCCGTTGGTGAAGGTGAGCTTGTCCCGGTCAGGGAGCCCGTCGACTTCCTGGAACGTCCCGGCCGGCTGGTTCAGGATCTCTTTGATCCGTTCCGAGCTCTTGAGGTAGTCGTAGGCTTGTAATTGCCGTCCATCGGGGCCTTCCTTGAGTTGCTGACGCCGACGGTGATCGCGAGTGCCGCCACGGCCGCGCCCGTCGCCAACGCGGATCGGATCGCCCATTTCGCGGATCTTGTCTTGATCGTCGCGATCTGCGCGTTCGCGTGGATCTGGGCGGCAAGGTCCTTGATCAGCTCGGAGGGGTCGGCAGTGAGGGTGCTCAGCACCTCGCCGTAGTACGGCCGTCTGCCCCTGAAGTTCTGGGAGATGCTCGCGAAGTACAGCCGATTGATCGACTCCGGGTCGGCGTCCCTGTCGTTCACGCGCGGCGTGAGCGTCCATCCGCACAGCGCGGCCGTCAGGACCAGGAGAGCACGACGAGCAGGTCGAACGTCGTCGAGCGCCGGTCGAAGTCCTTCGTGGGGTTGAAGACCATCGTGGCGAGCACTCCCGTGAACGCGAGCGTCACCCCGGCTTTCGCGTCCGCATACCGGATCCACTCGTTCACCAGCGCGAGCGTCTTCCATGCATGGTCCGGGTCCGGGTCCGGGTCCGGGTCGGGGGCGAGCGCGGGCTCCCGGTTTCCGCGCGAGGAGGACGATCTGAACATGCGAGCAGGATATTGAGGGAATCCGACATTCGGGCTTGCCTCCGCTCCGCTCCGCTGCTCGGCGACCTCAACAACTCCGGCTGCAGCGAGGGCATCGGCGAAGCCCAAGTGCTCACTCCAGTCCTTGATGAAGCGCAGGCCAGGGTCGCAGGAGGCGACCCACCTCCTGACTCAACAATGTCGGGCAAAGCCGATTGGGGAGGTGGGTTCTACGCCGATTTTGTCGGGTGCAGTCGGTAAAATCGCAGTTCAGACGTTGTTTGGACTACCCATCTGTAGGAGCAACGTTCGTGCTCTTCCTGACCCTTTTTGACCCATCTCTGGGTTGAACTTTGGTGCTCCTCGCCGGCATGCCAGCCCCCACGACCTGATCCTGTGCTACGGCAGGATCTTCGCCTTCGCCCCGCCCGATGTCACCTAGCCGCTACGACGCTAGATGGAAAGGGCGTCGACGACGTCCGCCCGATCCGCGGCGACATCGCCCCTTCGCCCATCAACCGGATCTCGGCAGGGTGTACCTGCGGGTCGTCTGGGATGGTGATCTCGCGCCGCATCCGGTGCTCGTTGCAGGCGACGCGGCCGTGCCGGAGTGGCGCTGATCGCAGCTCGCAGCCGTCACGTTCTGGACCGTTCTGCGGGACGATGGTTCGAGAGTGCTGCGGCACCTCGAATGTCACGAACCCGGCCGCATCGTTCACCAGCTGTGCGAGGGCACGACCGATGCTCTCGGTCGCCTGGTGCCGCTCGCCGAACACCCGGCGACCGCATGGGCGGCTGAGCTGGTCGACGTCGACTCGACCGCGGGGCCAGTTCAGCTCGGACTTTCCGGTGTACGGCGAAAGAGACGACGAACAGGAAGGGTGGTGGGGTGACCGCAGCGGTGTGCTGCGGTCACCCCACCACCGGTTTACCTCGCTCGTGGCCGCGGAATCCACGGCTGCCCGCCAGCGAGCGGCAGCCGGTCGTTCTCCAGCAGGTCGAGGACTCGCCCGACCCAGCCGTCACAACGACGGATCATCTTTCGGGGTGAGCCGGGTGGGATGCGAACCAGTCCGAGACCGGTCCAGGTCCGTCGCCGGGTCGCCTCGTGCTGGAGGTGCGCAGCGAGCCTGCTTTTCAGCGCAGGTGAGGAGCGGTCGACCGAGCCGACGTAGCGCACGGTCCGGCCGTCATCGGTCACGATGTACACCGCGCTGGTGACCTCGGCATAGGTTGCGCCTGCGAGGACTTCTTCGGTCGGGAACACCGAGCCGGTCAAAACGCCGAGCGGGTTGTGCGGCTGTGGCTGCCCGGTGCCAGGCACGATGCAGGACAGGACGTCGTGGATCTGCCGAGCTCGCGAGATATCGAACGTGATCGCCGCGCGCATCATGCCGGGGCTTCGTCCGGCTCGCCGTGGTTGCCGTTGAGGATGTCGTACATCGTGTTCCACCGGGTCAGCTTTTCGCTGAGGTCGCTCAGCCGCGTCCTGAGCTTGTCGGGGTCGGACAAGCCGTGCTGCGCGACGTAGGGCTTGCCCTTCGTCTCCGTGGAATTTTGGGTTCTAGCCGGAAAGGCGTCAAAATTCGCGTGCCGTTGACAGCCTGGGTCTACGACCCGGCTTGGCGAGTACACCGCACCAACAGCTGAGCTCCGGCTCTGGAAGCGAGGCAGGCCCACACGTTAGCTCGCCTCACTTCTGGGGCGCGTTCCGGTATCACGAGGTGCGGGACACTGCGAAGATGCTCCGGACCTCTCGGATCATCTGGTGGGTGAAGCCCCATTCGTTGTCATACCAAGTCATTACCTTGACCAGGGTGCCGTCCACGACTCGGGTCAGGTCGAGGTCGACGATCGCGGCGTGGGGATCGCCGACGATGTCGGCTGACACCAACGGATCCTCCGTGACGCCCAGGATCCCTTGATAGCGCGCGGTTTCCGCTTCTTGGCGGAACACGTCGTTGATTTCCTCGGCTGTCGTCGTCCTGCTGGCGACGAAGACGATGTCAGCGGTGGAGCCCACCGGGATGGGGGCGCGCACGGCGACACCGTCGAATCTTTCGGCCAGTTCCGGCAGGGCACGGGTGGTTGCCTGGGCGGCCCCGGTCGATGTGGGCACCAGATTGGCGGCACCAGCGCGCCCACGCCGGAAGTTCTTGCTAGGGCCGTCGACCAGGTGCTGACCAGCCGTGTAGGCGTGGACGGTGGTCATCACCGCCCGTTCTACCCCGATCCGTCGATTCGCTACCTCGATGACCGGGGTGATGCAGTTCGTGGTGCAACTCGCGCACGAGATGATCTGCGGCTGTCCGTCCGGAACGTTCACACCGTGGACCACGGTGGGCACCGTTTCCGACTTCGTCGGCGCGGATAGGACCACGTACGGAGCTCCAGCCTGAACATGTCTTCTCAAGTCGTCGGCAGTCGTGAAAACCCCGGTGCATTCCAGCACCACGTCGACTCCCAGGTCACGCCACGGCAGCTTCTCCGGGGCACGCTCGGAGAAGGCCGGAATCCGGCGATCGTCAATGACCAGCGTGCCGTCTTCTGAGTGCACGCTGCGGTGGTAGCGGCCGTAGGCGGTGTCGTACTTGATCAGATAAGCGAGATTATCCGGTGCGGCGATGTCGTTGACCGCGACGAGTTCGAGCTCGTTGTCATCGAGCAGGATCTTCAGCGCTGCCCGGCCGATCCTCCCCAGACCGTTGATCGCGACGGTCGGCATCGTCACATCACCACCTCGACAGTGGTCAGCTCGCAGCAGCTGACACAAGCGTTCGACGGGTCGGCTGGGAACACTCCATCCCCGCAGTCCACGACGCCACCCACATCGCCACCTGTGACAGTGGTGCATCCACCGGGGTAGTGCAATTCGGTGCAGGCATGCAGTCGACATGGCCTCGGTGCGCTCTCTATGACTATGGCATCGAGCCATGCCCGGTATTCGTCCAGCGAGGGCCCCGGCTCGGTGGGACAGGTGCAGGATCTCCGACGCGGGCGTCGAGGCGCCAGGGCAACGACAAGGCCATAGCTTCGTCGTGCGCCCGAGCTGGCTGTGGCCGAAAATCGCGGTGCCGGCGAATGTGTACCGGCGGGTGGACTCCGAAGGCCTTGAAGCGGTTGGCTAAGGCTCGTTCGAGGCCTGAAACTTGTGGTGGCCCAACCGCGTCGAGAACCGTCCGCACGCCTGGTTGGTCGAACGGTAGCTGTATCCGCCAGCCAGACTGCCCCGGAGACGCTCATGGACGACCTGCATTCCAGTGGCAAGGTTTTCAAGGAAGCGGTTGCGTTGGCGGGTCGCGCGCCGTCACTGTTTAACGTTCAGCCATGGAAGTGGCAGTTTGGGGTCAGCTCGCTGCATCTAGAACTGGACCTGTCACGGGCTCTTTCGGCCACCGACCCGACCAACAGAGAGTTGACCGTCAGCTGTGGAGCCGCATTGCACCACGCAGTCCTTGCCCTGAAAACGCGCGGCTGGCAGGTACAGGTTCACAGGATCCCAGATCCAGCAACGCCTCAAAAACTAGCGACGATCGACGTCGTGGCGCATGCGGAGCCATCTGACACCGAGATCGCGCTCACCCAAGCAGCCTGCGTGCGCCACTCCGATCGTCGCCAATATGCACCCGATCCAGTTTCTGCCGCCGTCCTTCGCTCCCTGGTTGAGGTTGGCGAGCAGGCCGGCGCGGACGTGGTGGTGGCCGAAGACGACCACAGGTATGCACTAGCCCAGGCGTTCGCGAAGGCGGCTTTCATCCATGGCGCGTCTGCCGAGTACCGCCGCGAACTCGCCGCATGGACCGGATTCAGTTCAGCAGGTACACAAGGCATGGCAAAGGAAAACGCTCCACCACCAGGTGGGCAATACGGTGATCTCGTGATGCGTGATTTCGGCCGGGTGGCCATCACCCACGGGGAAGTCGGCTCGTCTCGCACGGCCGGCAGTCTCCTTCTCGTCAGCACACCTACCGACGATCCGCTGGCCCATCTCAAGGCCTGCGAGGCAACCAGCGCGATGCTGTGCACGGCAGAAGTCGCCGGACTTGCCAGCAGCCCACTCGGCGAAGCCTTCGAGATCGAAGAGACACGCGCTGCGGTGCGCCGGGAGGTGCTGGGCGATGCGAGTTACCCGCAGCTAGCCCTCTGGGTCGGTTGGCCTTCAGAGCTGCGAAAGCCACCAGCGACCCCGAGGCGTCCCGTCGACGAACTACTCCGCGAGATTGCGAACATCCAACCCTCAGACTGACAACGTCGAACCGACGCCGCCAGCACGCTGACGACCGATGCTGGAGAGATAAGGACCACAGGGCGCGGCTCAGGTGGCGATCGCGGTTGCCACCAGGAAGTAGATGACGATCGACAGCAGGTCCTGAACCACGGTGGCCAGTGGCCCGGAACCGAAAGCCGGATCCTGTCCCAAACGATGAAACACCCAGGGCAGGATCCAGGAGATCGTCAAAGTCGGTTTGTGCTGGTAGCGGCTGCGATGATCGGAATGATTCGGGTTCGGTCAGCGGCGATACGTTCCAGAGTTCGGGTGATCTGGGTGATTCCGGCCAGGCGTAATAGCCCGAGGGCGAGGTTGCGGAGGGTGGCCATGACCTGGGCTCCTGTTCCGGTGTAGGCGTGTTGGTGGTCTTCGCGGTAGACGACGTCTCGAACCCAGTGAATCTTGTTCTCTATGCCCCAATGTTGGCGGACGAACCGGGCGATCAGGTCGGCGCCGGCTTGTTCGGCGGTCAGGCTGGTGATGCCGTGCACGACCTCCTTGGTCAGGTGGTTACCCGCGTGGTCGAAGGTGTCGCGGCGGATACGAAACACTTGTGCGGCACCGGGAAAGTCAACATCGTTGGCCGGTGCGACCCAGATCTGGCGGCGCACGATCTTGCCTGTGCTGCGGTCGGTTTCGGCGTGATGCGCGGTGCCCGGCGCGGCCGGCGGGAGCACTGAGGCGATCTGGGTGAGCAGGGTGGGCTGGTTGCCTTTCACCGTGAGTGCGTAGTGGCCGCCCCGGTCCTGGGTCAGGTACGCGGCGGTGGTGTGCTGGGCGTGCGCGGCGTCCCCGGTGACGACCACACCGGTCAGATCGATGTCCTTGAGCAGCGCGGCCACCTGGGTGATCTCGTTGGTGCCCTCAGGAACCCGCAACTGAGCAATGACGACGGCTTCTCGGTGCAGCATCGCCGAGAACAGCTTCACCTCGCTGCCTTCCGGATCGCCGGGCGCCACCGTGTTCCGCAGGGTCTTGCCATCCATGGCCACACCGACCAGTCCCTCTGGTCCGTGGTCATCACCCCCGGCCACATCGACGCCACGGGCCAGGGCCGCAGCCGCAGCTTGCTCCCGCAGCCACCGGCACACCTGCTCATCGGCGGCGTCAGCATCGATATCGTGCGCCACCCGACGAATCGTCGATTCGCTGGGCGCGACATAACGCCCGGTCAACAGGTGCCGACGGCAGCCGGCCAACACCAACAACTCCTGCGGCAGGTCCGCGGCACGATCCCCCGCTTCCCGGAAGTTACCGGCCCCGGCCAGCGCTGCGAACACCGTTACCGCCAGCACTGAACCAACCCGGTGACGAACCCCGCGCGGCTTGCGCGGGTCAGGCACCCGACTCAGCATCTCGACCAACCCGCCCACCGCGGCAACACCGACGTCCATGCCGATCTCCACGGACGCACCGAACCCGCCAGCAATCGGCGAGCACGAATCCTGGACATGCGACACTGACACCGGTGGCCTCCTGTTAGGTCGATGATCAAGGTGTGGTAACCCGCATCATCGCAGGCAGAAGGCCACCACCCACATCCAGACACACCACGCGTCACCACGCACTCAGGACTTCACACCAAGATCACAAACTTTGACGTTCCCCTGGGGCAGGATCATGGCGATAAGGGTGGCGATCGACGATGCGGCGAGCAGCGCCACCGACACCGCCAGTGCGACATCGGTGGCCTGCCATAGCCACATCACCAGCGGGAATGCCAGAAGAGCCATCAGCAGGCCGAGTAACACCCCGGTCAAGACTTCGCGAACGGCCACCCGAGCAACGCTGACTCCGACTGACAGCCCGCGGATGACGACGGCCTCGGTCTGGGTACCGACGGCATCCGCGACGTAGACCACCCCCGGAATGAAGAAGGCGATGAGGAGCTGTTCCTCTATCTGGCGCTCGAACGAGCCCACGATGACTGCCGATAGCAGGGCTCCGGCAAGGCCCACCACTAACCACGGCAGCCGATGCCACAACCGCCGCATGACCCCTTCAGTGGATGCGACACGTGCGGACGCGCTGGAGGCCATGAAGCCCCCGAGGCGGGCCATATCCTCGTCGTGTTCTTCGAGTAGGACCGCGAGCAAGCGCTGAGGCGCGATGAGTCCGCGGAACTCTCCGTCTTGATCGACGACCGCGAGACCGGACTCCTGATGCTGCACGGCCTTCCAGGCGGCACGTTCTTGGTCGGTGTCTGGCGTGACAATCGGCGACTGTCGATCCATTACCTCGGCTACCGACGAAGTGGCCGGAGCCGCCAGCAGGCGTTCCATCGTGGCCAGTCCTGCAAACCGGGAGCCATCACACACGGCTACGACGGAGGCGCTGTCGAAAACCTGTCCGCGCAGGCCGGCTAATACCTGATCAACGGAGTCGCCAGCGGCTGCAACCGGTACATCGGTCGACGCGTGGTGCAGTGCCGTATCCAGTACGCCGTGGCGCTGCGGCGGCGATACTGACTCTGGCTGCGGCATTGCTCACCCCCATAAGACGAGGTCGCCCAGGACTTCGTCATGGCAGTCAGGCGCGTGGTTTCACTTGCATCCAGGCTGTCATCGCGCAACGATGACTGGGCACGGGGAGTGGTATACCAACTGTTGGCTCGTCGACCCGAGCATCAGCCCGGTGAAACCGCCCCTGCCCCGTGCACCCACGACGACAAGTTGGGCGTGCTTCGCGTGCTCGAGCAAGGCCCGGGCGGGCTTGTCGCGGGTGACGAACCGCCGCACGTCCACGTCAGGGTACTTCTCGCTCCATCCGGATAGAAGCTCAGCGAGCAGACGTTCCTCGTCTGCCTGCACCGATGCCCAGCCACCGCCAGCCTGCTGACTATCCCATGTCTCGTCACCGACGACCGAGTACCACGTGTGCACCGCCCGCAGCCCGACCCCGCGCATCGCCGCGGCCTCGAACGCACATGTCAGGGCGGTCTCGGCGCCACGTGAACCGTCGACGCCCACGACCACCGGTGCGTCAGCGACCGCGATTTCCGGCCCGCGAACTACCGCCACGGGACAGTGCGCGTGTCCCGCCAGGGCGACGGCCACCGATCCCACGATCAGGCCGGTAAAACCTCCCAGGCCCCGGCTCCCGACGACGACCAGCTGCGCGGTCTGTGACTCGCTGATCAGTACAGATTCAGGCGCACCCGCGCGAATCGCGGTGTCCACATCGACAGCGGGTGCCTCACGGTTGGCTACGTCTTGCGCTTGTTCGAGCCAGCCCCGCGCTTGCCGCTGCACAGCGGCACTGTAGGAATCCGGCAGCGCCACCATCGGCCGCTCGGGTAGGTACACCAGCGAAGCGACGTCACTGAAAACGACATGGAGCCCTGTGCGCCGCCGATGAGCCTCAGCTGCGGCCCACCGAACCGCGTGGACAGCCGAAGAGGAACCATCAATCCCAACCACGACCGGCTTATCATTACGATTATTCATGGATGCTCCAGTCAATTCCTATTCAGCATTGATGATCTTCAGCAATGGGCTAGGAGAGACGCCGCGGCACGACAACAAGGGGCGCCTAACCGCGCAGCAAGATCTGCGGAACTCCGTTGATCAGAACCAATGCCAGTTACTTAAACCGTCCGCGGCCGCGGTCGGGTCCCCGTCAGGGGAACGTCAAAGTTTGTGATCTTGGTGTGAAGTCCTGAGTGCGTGGTGACGCGTGGTGTGTCTGGATGTGGGTGGTGGCCTTCTGCCTGCGATGATGCGGGTTACCACACCTTGATCATCGTCCTAACAGGAGGCCACCGGTGTCAGTGTCGCATGTCCAGGATTCGTGCTCGCCGATTGCTGGCGGGTTCGGTGCGTCCGTGGAGATCGGCATGGACGTCGGTGTTGCCGCGGTGGGCGGGTTGGTCGAGATGCTGAGTCGGGTGCCTGACCCGCGCAAGCCGCGCGGGGTTCGTCACCGGGTTGGTTCAGTGCTGGCGGTAACGGTGTTCGCAGCGCTGGCCGGGGCCGGTAACTTCCGGGAAGCGGGGGATCGTGCCGCGGACCTGCCGCAGGAGTTGTTGGTGTTGGCCGGCTGCCGTCGGCACCTGTTGACCGGGCGTTATGTCGCGCCCAGCGAATCGACGATTCGTCGGGTGGCGCACGATATCGATGCTGACGCCGCCGATGAGCAGGTGTGCCGGTGGCTGCGGGAGCAAGCTGCGGCTGCGGCCCTGGCCCGTGGCGTCGATGTGGCCGGGGGTGATGACCACGGACCAGAGGGACTGGTCGGTGTGGCCATGGATGGCAAGACCCTGCGGAACACGGTGGCGCCCGGCGATCCGGAAGGCAGCGAGGTGAAGCTGTTCTCGGCGATGCTGCACCGAGAAGCCGTCGTCATTGCTCAGTTGCGGGTTCCTGAGGGCACCAACGAGATCACCCAGGTGGCCGCGCTGCTCAAGGACATCGATCTGACCGGTGTGGTCGTCACCGGGGACGCCGCGCACGCCCAGCACACCACCGCCGCGTACCTGACCCAGGACCGGGGCGGCCACTACGCACTCACGGTGAAAGGCAACCAGCCCACCCTGCTCACCCAGATCGCCTCAGTGCTCCCGCCGGCCGCGCCGGGCACCGCGCATCACGCCGAAACCGACCGCAGCACAGGCAAGATCGTGCGCCGCCAGATCTGGGTCGCACCGGCCAACGATGTTGACTTTCCCGGTGCCGCACAAGTGTTTCGTATCCGCCGCGACACCTTCGACCACGCGGGTAACCACCTGACCAAGGAGGTCGTGCACGGCATCACCAGCCTGACCGCCGAACAAGCCGGCGCCGACCTGATCGCCCGGTTCGTCCGCCAACATTGGGGCATAGAGAACAAGATTCACTGGGTTCGAGACGTCGTCTACCGCGAAGACCACCAACACGCCTACACCGGAACAGGAGCCCAGGTCATGGCCACCCTCCGCAACCTCGCCCTCGGGCTATTACGCCTGGCCGGAATCACCCAGATCACCCGAACTCTGGAACGTATCGCCGCTGACCGAACCCGAATCATTCCGATCATCGCAGCCGCTACCAGCACAAACCGACTTTGACGATCTCCTGGGCTAACCCCTGGGTGCGAAGCTTAAGGCTGACGGCCGCACCGGGATCAAGTTGCGGAGCTGACCTCCTCGATCCGTACCCGTTGGACGCCGGTCACTGTGCGGGTGAGTGCGGTAGCGACTCGGCGGTCGGTGTGATCCGCCCGTGCGTTGGTGATGGTCACCTGGCCCTGTTCGACCCGCACCGTCCAGCTCCCAGGGTCACCGGTGTAGCTGTCCAGCAGGTGACGGACCTGGCTGGCGATCACGTCGTCGTTGCGCACCAGTGTCCGGAGCAGATCGCGGCGTGCCACGATCCCGACAAGCGTCCCGTGATCGACGATGGGAATGCTGTGCAGACCGAATGACAGCATCATGCTCGCTAGTTCGTCAGTCTCGGTGCCCATTTCCGCCACCCGAGCCGGGTGGTGCATCACATCGCCGACCGCGGTGGTTGAGTCCCAGTCTGCAGTGGATGAGCCGTCCGCTACGCGGTCGCGCAGCAAATCCGATTCGCCGACAACGCCGACGACCTGATTGTTGGAGTCGATAACCGGCAGGGCACCGACACCGTTCTCCGTTAACAACACGATCGCCTCCCGGAGAGAGGTCTCGTTCGTCACGGACACGACCGGTCGCGTCATGATGTCGGCGGCTTTCATGGCGTGCTCCCTCGTCATTGTCGGTCAGTCCTGCCCTGACCTCGTTCCCAGTGTCGGACCGGTTGTTCAGATACGCGACCAGCTGTGCTGTGCTGGGCGTCCCAGGACTGTGTGCCGCAAGCCTCAACGGTGCCTGCAGAGTGCGGGCGGTTTCGGCACAAGAGGAAACGGGAAGACCGTGCGCAGCCGCGCCTACCTGGTTTCTGTAGATCATGCATGGTCGGTCCGGTGATGCATCTGGGTTGGCACGGCCGCGAAAATTGATCTACCTGGTGCGTGTTCACACGTCCTGGCGACGTTCTGGCCCGGAGCCACGCTGGAGGGGGTTGCGGTGACCGACCCATTGACGACGCTCACCGAAGCCGGGGTGTCGATCTGGCTGGACGACCTCAGCCGTGTCCGGCTGGCAAGCGGTGGCTTGGAGGCGCTGGTTCGCGACCGGCACGTGGTGGGGGTCACTACGAATCCGACGATCTTCGCCAAGGCCATTACGGGCAGCGATATCTATGCCGAACAGATCCAGCAGCTGGCGGTGCGGCAGGTCGGGGTCGACGCTGCGCTGCGCGAGCTGACTGCCCATGACGTGCGGTGGGCGTGTGACGTGTTGCGGCCGGTGTATGACGCAACCGGCGGTGTGGACGGCCGGGTGTCGATCGAGGTCGACCCGCGCATCGCGCACGACACCGATCGCACTATCGCCGAGGCTAAGGCGCTGTGGTGGTTGGTGGACCGGCCCAACCTGTTCGTGAAGATCCCGGCGGCCAAGCAGGGCCTTCCGGCGATCAGCGCGTGCCTGGCTGAGGGGTTGAGTATCAACGTCACCCTGATCTTCTCGCTGATGCGTTATACCGAAGTGGTCGACGCGTTCCTGACCGGACTGGAACAGGCCCACGACAACGGACACGATCTGTCGCGCATCGGCTCGGTGGCGTCGTTTTTCGTATCCCGAGTGGACACCGAGATCGACCAGCGCTTGGACAAGATCGGCACCGAGCAGGCCGCCACGCTGCGCGGCAAGGCCGCGATCGCCAACGCCCGGCTGGCCTACCGCCACTACGAAACAGCCTTCGCCAGCGACCGATGGAAGGCACTTCAGCGCCTGGGAGCCCGGCCCCAGCGCCCCTTGTGGGCCTCGACCGGAGTGAAGGACCCCGCCTACTCCGACACCCGTTACGTCGTTGACCTGGTTGCACCGAACGTGGTCAACACCATTCCCGAGGCCACTCTCAACGCCGTCGCCGACCATGCCAACGTGCCCACCGACAGCATCCACGGTGCGTACGACGACGCCGAACGCGTGCTCCACGACCTCGCCGATCTCGGCGTCGACTACGACGATGTGGTCCAGGTGTTGGAAGACCAGGGCGTGACGACATTCGACGCCAGCTGGGACCAGCTGGGCGAGCAGCTGGCCCGCACACTCACCGCACCGCGCGCTACACAGATGGGAGCGCCTTCATGACGCCATCACGTCCGGGTTTCGTGATCGTCGGAGCTGGTTTGGCCGGTGCCAAGACTGCGGAAGCACTCCGCGACGAAGGTTACGACCACGAAATCACTCTCATCGGGAACGAGCCGGAGCGTCCCTACGAGCGACCACCGCTGTCCAAGGACTACCTGCAAGGAAAGACGGACAAAGACACGATCTTCGTGCACGATCCGGACTGGTACTCGGACCACGCTGTCGACCTGCGCCTGAACCTCGCCGCGAAGGCCATCAACCGTGACCGGCACGAGGTCGTCCTGGAGAGCAACGAACGAGTCGGCTACAGCAAGTTGCTGCTGGCTACCGGCGCCGCACCACGCCGGCTGCCGGTTCCCGGCGCGAACGCCGACAACGTTTTCTACCTGCGGCAGGTCGACGACAGCGACCGCCTCCGGGACCTCTTTCGCTCCATCGGACAGGTGGTAATCATCGGCGCCGGGTGGATCGGCCTGGAGGTGGCCGCCGCCGCACGCGCCGCGGGCGTGGCCGTCACCATCGTGGAGATCGCTACCCTGCCGCTCCTGCGAGTGCTAGGTACGCAGATCGCGCCGGTGTTCGTCGACCTGCACCAAGACCACGGGGTTGACCTGCGGCTCGGTACCGGTGTCAAGGAGATCGTCCAGCGAGGCAAACGCGCCGCCGGTGTGCTCCTCTCCGATGGGACGCGAATCGAGTCCGACGCCGTGATCATCGGTGTCGGTGCGGCCCCCAACACCCAACTCGCCGAGGACGCAGAGCTCGAGGTCTCCGACGGCATCGTCGTCGACGGTTCGCTGCGCACCTCCGACCCGGACATATACGCCGCTGGAGACGTCGCACGCGCCTTCCACCCGCTGCTGAGCACCCACATCCGGGTCGAACACTGGGCCAACGCGCTCAACCAGCCAGCCACCGCTGCGCGGGCCATGCTCGGCGACCCACATGCCGTCTACGACCAGCTGCCGTTCTTCTACACAGACCAGTACGACCTGGGCATGGAATACGCCGGCTACACCGAACCCGACGGCTACGACCAAGTCGTCATCCGCGGCGATCTCGGCACACGCGAGTTCATCGCGTTCTGGCTGTCCCAGAACCGCGTCCTGGCAGGAATGAACGTCAACATCTGGGATGTCACCGACACCATCCAACAACTCATCCGATCCGGCAAACAGGTCGATCCGACCAAACTCGCCGACCCCACTGCTTCGCTCACCGACATCGCCGACGCGCCCTGAGCGGTAACCCGCCGCCATCCGAGGGAAGAAGGAACGAATACACAACTCCAACGCCGTTCCTTGTACAGCAACGAGTTCGAGTCACATCGAGGAGAAGGACGATGGCGAGGAGCAAGCAGAACGTCCAGCTACGCCGGGTCTACGACGAACCGGCCGACCAGGATGGCGCCCGTGTGCTGGTCGACCGCATCTGGCCGCGCGGCATGAGCAAGGCCAAAGCGCAACTCGACGAGTGGTGCAAGGACATCGCACCGTCAACGACGCTGCGCAAGTGGTACGCCCACGATCCGGCCAAGTTCGAGGAGTTCCGCCGCCGTTACCGAGCCGAACTCGACGAACCGGAGCGCGCCGAGGCGTTGCAGCACTTACGCGCACTCGCCAAACACCGGCGGCTGACCCTGCTGACCGGGACCAAACACCCCGACATCAGCGAGGCCGCCGTGCTCGTTGATGTCCTGAGTAGCTGACCGGCCGCACGCCGCCTCGCGGTGATCCGCTTGGTCCTGCAGCGAGTTCCGGCGGAACTAGGAGCCTCACCACCAAATTTCCGGGCAATAATTCACAACATCCATGATTCACGAGATCCAGCTTTCTGAGGTCGTGAGCAATGGTAGGAAGATCCACGAGCTTTCGGCTCGTGCGCGGAATGGCCAGTCGAGCCAATCAGCCGGTGGCTGGCAGCGTATCGAGAAGGTGATGCGGGTGAGCCACGAGAAACACCAACCAAACACGCCTCCCCTCGTTGCGGGATTGGCTGGCGAAGGACTTGAGGTTGAGGAGGAGCGGTGGGCTTCTGTTGCGCCGAGGCAGATCACCTCGGAGCAGTGGCAGCAGTTTGAGGCTTATATGGAGGAGATCTTCACCGCGCTCGGCATGCCGGTCAGGTCACCGTCCACAGCCGAGACGCCACGCCGGTTTTTGCAGGCTCTTTTCGATGCCACAAGCGGGTACGAGGGAGACGAGAAGCTGGTCACCGCCTTCGCGACCGAGTGTCACGGCGGCCCGGATTGCCGCATCAGCCAGGTGGTGGAAGGACCGATTCCGTTCTTCTCACTATGTGAGCATCACAGTTTGCCCTTCTTCGGCACCGCCTACGTCGGTTACATCGCGCACGAGCACATCCTCGGGCTGTCCAAGATGACCAGACTGCTGAGGTTGTTTGCCCGTAGGTTCTCGGTTCAGGAACGCATCGGCCATCAGCTCGCGGACTCGCTGGAGTCGATCCTGTCCCCCCACGGAGTCGCGGTGCACATCGAGGCGGTCCACCTGTGCACACAGATGCGGGGCGTCCGCGAGAGAGAGTCCAGCACCCGAACCACCTACTGGCGCGGCAACTACGACGCCGACCCACAACTGCGAACAGAGTTCTTCACACTGTGCAGTCAACGGGGCTGATCGGACATGGCAGACCACGATGACCCATCTCTCGCCGCTCAGGCGCCGCGGATCCTGCCAACGCCGCTGGAACCGTTGTACGAGGAGTCGAGCCTGGTCCGCTGGCGCCTACCCGCGCCACTGGCCGTCGCCTACGGCGGAGAGTTGGGCTTCCCCGAACCATGCGTGTACGGAAACTTCGTTTCGTCGGTCGATGGTGTCGTCGCCTTAGACCCCGGATACCCCTCCTCCGACTCGGCGATCAGCAACGCCGATCCCGGAGACCGTTTCGTCATGGGGCTCCTTCGCACGTGCGCCGATGTTGTCCTCATCGGGGCCGGCACCTTGCGTGCCGCGCCGGGTCATCGGTGGGTGCCCGAGCATGTCTGCCCGGCAGGCGCCACCGACTTCGCTGCTCTGCGCCGCAGCTTACGGCGCACCGCAGAACCGGAGCTGGTCGTAGTGACCGCGAGCGGCAACGTGCCGACTGACCACCCCGCATTGCAGGACGGCGCACTCGTCGCCACCACGACGCCCGGGGCCCGACGGCTCGAGACGAAGCTTCCACCCGCATGCACGCTCGTTGCCCTGGGCGACGGGCCGTTGCTGGCGATGAGAGACGTGCTGACAATGGTCAGCACACGCGGACACGCCTCAGTGCTCACCGAGGGTGGTCCGCGCCTTCTCGGGCATCTCGTCGCCGAACATCTGCTCAACGAGCTGTTCCTGACCGTCTCCCCCGTTCTGGCTGGGCGGGACGACAGTTCCCGACCCGGCTTGATCACCGGGCTTGAACTGCTGCCCGACCACCCAGCCCGAGTCGCCTTGATCAGCGCCAGGCACCGGGCGTCATATCTCTTTCTCCGCTACCGGCTCAATCACCACCGCCCAGCGTTCGAGGATCCGGACTGAGCTCATTGCTTCCCACCGAGGCGCCTTACTACGGACACCGGACGTGAGCTTGCTCCGCAAACGTGATGACGACGAACCGTGCTCGCCGCCGCGGTGCACACGCTCAGTGGCTTCGGGGCGGCTGTCCCCGGCGTCCTGCTGGCGATAAGAGCCTTCCGGCGAGCGCACGGAGATCTTTCCTGGCGTAGCGGGTGCGGTCCTGGTACTAGCCAGGGATCCCGGAACGAACCGGGACATATGACCCTCGGCATGCCGCAGGAGATTGGCCACTGTTGGGGTTCGGACGGGTCGTGTACTGCCCTTCACCGAGACGATGGCGATCGTCGAATCCGTCAGCCCCGCCCAGGTGAACGTCTGGCTGGAGGGAGGCCAAACTACGCAGCTCTCGACGCCCGGTCCGTTCGCGCATGCGGAACGTTCACTGGAATCGACCACCACAGAGCACGGTGGGCCGGTGCATCCGTCGACGAATGATCGTCTCCTCGGGTAGTTGCTGGCTGGGGCGTCGACGCGTGGGTTTCTGCATTACGGGGGTCAGGCCTGGAGGGTGGGACTGAAATGGCCGGCAGAGTGGGCCGAGGGCGCGGACGCACGGCGCCCGATACCGAGACGGCGGCGGCTTGGCTGGCAGAGGTAGCGGAGGCTGCCAGCCAAGCCGCGGGCGGCGTGCCGGTGGAACTGTTAGGTGATTACCTGCCGCTACTGGCCGAGGCTGCCGCCACTGGACGGCGCCCGAAACGCTCGGAACTCAAGGTGGTGGATTCGCTTGGACGCCGGGCCGCGGAGCGGGGAATCTCGGCGGGTAGCGCGGTGGAACTCTATCTGTCGGCGGCCTGGCGGTTGTGGCGACAACTTCCGGAAGTGGCCCGCTCCAGCGACGTCGAGGAGGTCCGGGCGGCTGCTGAGGCGGTTCTGCACGTGGTTGCTGACTCGGTGGCAACCCTGGCCGAGGGGTACACGGAGGGTCGCCGACAGATGGTTCGGTGGGAGGAGACGCTGCGCCGGGAGTTGATCGATGACCTCTTGCGCGGGGATGCCGACGTTGGAGGGTTGGTGGAGCGAGCAGAGCCATTCGGCCTTGATTTGAGCCGAACACATCGGGTGGCACTGGCGGCCCCTCATGGACGGTTGGCCGACGCCGAGGCCGCGACCAGTTCTCTTGAAAAGGTCATGCTGGACTGGTTGGGCGACCGCGACGTGTTGGTCGCCACAAAGGAGGGTGTCTTGGTCGTACTGGCACCCGCCGATTCTGACCCAGCCGGGAAACCGTCGCCGCTCCCGACGGCAGCCAGTGACCTCGGCGAGCGCATGCATGCTGAACTGAACCGTTTGCCGCACGGAGGGCCATGGCGGGTTACGGTCGGCCGACCATACTCAGGTTCATTCGGTATCGCCCGTTCGTATGAGGAGGCCCGGGACACGCTCACCATGGCGGCAACGATGCACTTGAGCAGCCCTGTGATCTATGCCGAGGAGTTGCTTGTCTATCGTGTGTTAGTTCGCGACCAACCTGCGATGGTCGATCTAGTCCTCAAATAAGCGAGTCGGTCTCTGTGGGGCGGTGGTAGCCGAAATGATCACGTTGGCGTGAGCGTGGGATACGCCGATGAGTGGTGGGGGACGTTGTGGGGCTCGTATGGGCCGGTGTCGTGGCGCTCGGGTGGGTGCTGGGCGCCGATTTCGGGGTTCGGGCAGGCGTTGTCGCCACCGCGGGTGCGCGGTGGTCGGGTGTGAAGTCTGGTAACCGGTGGTGGGTTAGCCGAAGCGGGTGCGTTCGATGGTGTTCCAGGTGCTGAAGAGTCGGTCCAGGCTGGGTTGGTAGCCGATGAGCCGGATGGTGATGCTGCGGGCGTGGCGGATGACCATGGCGGGGATGAGGATGATGTGGTGGAGGAAGCGGCGGAATTCCATGCGGATGTAGTCGCGCCGGTGGTGTTTTCGGTGCATCATCATCGCGAACCAGGATTTGATGTTCCACGCGAGCGCGGCGATGACCATGTAGGCCCAGTTGGAGATCAGGTCGTATAACGGTACCCGCAGGGCTTGGATGCCGGATTTGAGTTGTCCGATGATGTTTTCCTGATCGCAGCGGTCGCCTGCGCAGGCCACCACCTCGGCGGCGGTGAGGTCGGTGCGGGTGGTGATGTAGAAGAAGTAGCGGAGCTCGTCGAACAGGACCTGTTCGCCGCGGGTTTTGCTGATGTTCTTGCGCACCGCGACCACTTGGTAGGGCCGCCGGCATTTGCCGGGCTGGTAGGTGAACTCGGCGACGTCCTCGTGGTTGAGTTCGAGGTTGACATACCCGCGTTCGGTGACGATCCGCTGCTTGTGGTTCTCCCTGCGGGCACGGGTCCCTCCGGTGCGCGGCTCGTAGGCGGCGGGCCGCTGCAGCCGGCTCCAGCAGGCCTCGTCGAGCGCTTCGGCGCGGGAGCGCAGCGCGGCGTTGTTGTCCATGCCGAAGACGAAGTCAACCTTCTCGGCCCAGCGGTCGAAGTGCGCGGTCAACGAGAAGTCGGTATCCCCGCGCAGGCACACCCGCTCGGCGTGCGGGGCCACCAACTCGATCGCCTTGTCGATCCACTGCGCCGCGCCCTGATGGCTGGGCGCGTTGCCGGGCCGGTTGACCAGATACAGCACTTCCTTGGTGTTGGCCAGCGACACGATCAGCGGCGCATACCCCCAGATTCCCTTGTAGGAAATGTCCATCCCGGCCTTGTGCTCCCCGCCGGTGGGCACGATCGTGCCGTCGACGTCGAGGTAGGCGATCGGACCCAGTAGGTCTCGTCCCCGACCCGTCCACAACTGCGGGCGCACCGCGTTGATCGCCTCCATCAACGCCACCACGTCATCCTTGGCGAACCGACGGCAGAAGTCCCCCGCCGTGGTCGGATCCGCCGATCAGGTCCGCGCCCAGCGCGTTCATGTAGGCGGTGTCATGCCGCAGCCGCTCGATGTCCTCCAGCCGGGTGCCGCCGCAGGCCACGTTGTAGGCGAGGTTCAACACGTGATCGGACTCATGGTAGGGCAGGTGCACCTTCAACAACGCCAGACTGTCGTTGATCCGCTCGGCCAAACCGAGCTTGGTCACCAGTCGGTGCACCGCCGCGATCCCGCCGAAGCACGTGGCGTCGACGTTCCCGCCGATCTCGTAGCTCACCGTGCCCGAGTGCAGCATCGGCTTGGACTGCGCGCCCCAGTGTCCCGCACGTGCATGCCGGGCCGCCACCTTGCGCCGTCGGCGTGCCGCGTTCCGCCGACTCTGCTCGTGCGGTATCTTCTTCACCACAAAGGCCTTTCCTCTTGGGATGCGTTGGAGTCGCAAACCCAAGCAGGATAAGGCCTTTGCCTTATCTCAGGCCGGATCTACCCACCCGACACGCTTGATGAAGGACTAGTGCGCGCGGTGCTTGGCCCGCTCACGCACGCCCGCGGCGGCGCTGAACCGCTGCTGGCGACCTTGGATGCCTTTTTCGCTACTGGTGGCGTGGCGACCGATACCGCGCGACAGTTGCATTTGTCGGTGCGTGCGGTCACCTACCGGCTGGACCGGATCAAGGCACTGACTGGGCATGCCCCGACCGATCCTGCGCAACGCTTTACGCTGCACGCGGCGGTGCTGGGAGCAAAGTTCCTTGGCTGGCCCCAGCATGAGCTACCGGCGGGCTAACCGCTGTATCCATTGTCTCGAACGAAATTTACCTGCCGATCGGCCCGGCAACATTCACGAGCCGGACCGACAGCATGACGGGACTTCGTTAACCTCGCCGCTCCCTCATAAGGGTCCCCATCCCAGTTGCGCGTGTGCATTCTGATGGCGCTGCCGGGGCCGCGGTACACGCACCGCGCCGAGCTGGTACCGCTTCGCGGGAAGCGGCTCAATCCGCGTGTGCGAGTGTCTGATTACGGTCACCGGGCAGCTAGCGTGTCGTGTGACGTAGCGCGCCGTCGAGCCAAGAGGAGGGCGATCGAGGAACGCATCCCGCTCACCTCCAGTGGCTCCCACGACCAGTTGGTCGGCATTGCGGCTTGAGTCGACCAATACGACGCCCGGTGCGCCCTCGACCACACGCTGCTCGATGACCACCGATCCCACGTCCACGCACCGCAACGCCTCACTCAGCACTCTTTCGGCATCCGATGCGCTGCGGGCTCGGTCTACTTCCAGTTTGCGGCGGCGTGCCTTGGGCAGCCCGTGCTTGGGTAGTGGGGTCCAGGCGTGCACCATTCGCACCACAGCGTGGACTGTCACTGCGTAATTCACTGCCCAACGCAGGGCTGTAACCGAGTCGGCCGAGCCGTCTATACCTACAATGACCACTTTAGACATACCAACACCCATCTCGAGCTGCGCGCCACATGATTCCAGCCCGTGGCGCGCAGCCAATCGTTTCAATTGACGGCTCTTCTGCTGCTTCCGTGGGTGGGTTAGGCGCGTCCGGGGAGGGTGGGTCGGTGGCCGCCGAGGGCGAGCATGGCGAGAGCGATGAGTGCTTGGGGGCTGCGGAATCCGAAGGCGATGCGGGTGAGCAGGCGGATTTTGGTGTTGGTGGATTCGATGAGTCCTTGGGAGAGGCCGTGTTCGAGGGCGGCGTCGATGGGGGCGCGGTGTTTGGTGATCTTCTTGGCGAGCTCGACGAAGACGGGGATCTGGCAGCGCCGTGCCCAGGAGGTCCAGCGGTCCAGGGCTTGTTTGCCTTGCTCGCCTTTGGCGGTGAAGACGTACCGGAGTCCTTCTTTGAGCAGGTAGGCCCGGTACAGGCGGCGGTCGGTGGTGGCGATCCAGGCCAGCTTCGCCTGCTGGTTTTCGGTGAGGTCTTCGGGGTTTTTCCACAGCGCGTAACGGGAGTCTTTGAGCTTCTTGGCTTTCTCGTGCCCGGGACGGGCCGGGGAGTCGGTGGCCGGGCGGCCCCGGCGGCGTGTGCCTTCGGTGCGGGCCAGGGCGCGGGCGTCGTTCCAGGCCCGTCGCCGTTCGGCATCGAGTGCTTCGGTGGCCCAGGCGACCACGTGGAAGGGGTCGGCGCAGCGGATGGCCTTCGGGGCGCGGCGGGCGACGGTGTCGGCGATCCACTGGGCCGCATCGGCGGACACATGCGTGATCTCCGCGGCGCGCCTCTCGCCGAGGGCGTCGAAAAACCGGTTCAGCGTCGCGGAATCGCGCCCCGGCGCGGCCCACACCAGCCGCCCGGTGTCGTGGTCCACCACCACCGTCAGATAGCGGTGATGCTTCTTGTAGGAGATCTCATCGATCCCGATCCGCCGCAACCCACCGAACCGGTCACTCTGGGTTTCGGCGTCGGCCCACACCCGGGCCACGATCGCACCCACGGTGCGCCAGGCGATGCGCATCAGCTCGCATACCGCCGATTTCGAGGAGCGCACCGCCAGCCACGCCACCGTGTCGTCGAAAGCCAAGGTGTGCCCGGCGCCATGACGCGCCCACGGCAGCCGCGCCACGGTGGGCCCGTGCTCCCGGCAGCGCACCCGCGGCGCGGCGGCCTCGAGATGGACCTGGATGGTGCCCAGGTCCAGGGCCCGCCACCGGCGCCGTCCCTCGCCCCGGTCATACCGCCCGGACCAGCGGCCACACCGGCCGCAACGGCCGCGCCCGCCCTTGCGCGGGCGCACGTGCACCATCACCCGTTCCGCGGCCTCGTCGAACTCCACATCCTCGATCACCGTGCGCCTGTCGACGCCCACCAGAGCACGCCATAAACTGGCCTTCGGCACGCCGTTCTCCGTCCCCTCGGTTCCTGACCTTCGACAAGCCAGAAACCTAGACGAAGCAACGGCGTGCCCCCGTCTCCGGGCCTAAAACAGCAGCTCACATCACCCACGGATCAGTCACAAGAGCCCAATTGACCGGCAGTTTCGCCGGTAAAATGCGGGACGGTCCTGACGGCAACGGTCACAAACGCTCTCCGACAGGACTTGTTTCGCGGCTGGTGTCAACTGTCCCGATGACTCCAGCATGCCTGCGAGTTAGCTGTCGCGGCCAGGTCCACTCCCGGCAGCCTCGTTTCTCGTGAGGTTGCCGAACCATGGCAACCTCACCGAACATCATGGTTCCTCGGCGACCTCTGCGGGATCCGCCGCGTTGATCGAGCCGATTGCGGTGAGCAAGATCGAAGCCGCTGTGGGGTTTCACAAGAGTGTTCAGACTCGCATGTCAGGCTGCGAAAAGGGTGAACCCTTCGAGCGGAATTGTTGATCTCCAGAAAGGTCCCGATACCGTTCCTTTTCCGGCGACTGTCTGAGCGCCTGCCTGTAGCGCCGCTGCAGACACTCGCCAGGTGGGGGAGAGTGGCGACCGTGAAGTGGCAAGCCCTGCGGCGGCACGCAACCTCACAGGAGATGATCAGGATGAGTTCCTGGAGTGACGGGTCACTTTCCGCACGGCGGACTGGGTAATGCGGCACAGCCGTTCGGTAAGGGCCGATCGACGTGAACCCTGCACAACGTAGGAGCGCCACGACGCTGTTGAGCGACGGGCTCACGAGCGTCGAGGCAGCAGAGAGGCTCCGCCGCGACGGTCCGAATCTGTTGCCGCGCGCACATCGACCGAGTCCAGCGTTGGTCCTGCTTGGTCAAATGGTGCACTTCTTCGCGATCATGTTGTGGGTTGCGGCGGGGCTCGCGCTGTTGGCAGGGATGCCCGCCCTCGCAATCGCGATCGCCGTCGTCGTGGTGCTCAACGGCACCTTCTCGTTCGTCCAGGAATACCGGGCGGATCAAGCTGCAGAGCGACTGGGCGACTTGCTTCCGGTACGTGCACGCGTCCGTAGGGACGGCCGCGCGGCAGTGATCGACGCGAACGAACTGGTTGAGGGCGATGTGGTTCTGCTCGAGGCAGGTGACCGTGTGTGTGCGGACTTGACTTTGGCTGCCGGCGCAGGTTTATCGGTGGACGAATCCATGCTGACCGGGGAAAGCGCACTCGTCTCGCCACAACCAGAGGCGACGCTGTACGCGGGAACCCACCTCACCGAAGGTCAGGGCACCGCGCTGGTCATCGCGACCGGGTCGGACACCCGGCTGGCAGGGATCGCGGCTGTCACACAGCGGGCAAGGAGACCGCCCAGCCCGCTGGCGGTGCACCTGCACCGTGTCGTGCGTGTCATCGCGATGCTGGCAGTCGGGGTGGGAGTCGCCTTCTTCCGCATGGCACTCGACAGCCGGCGCCCCGGCAAACGCGTGATTTTTCACGCCGACCGAGGCAGCCAGTACACCAGTGCCGCTTTCATCGAATTCTGCTCGGCCCACGGTGTACGCAACTCCGTCGGTCGCACCGGAATCTCCCTCTTAACCGGCTAATAGTTGTGTTTGGGCTGGTCAGCGACATGCTGCGGTAGTGGTACTTGCCTGCTCGAAGTGGTCAGTGCTGGTACGTCTGTCCTTATGAACACCGAGGCCGGTATTCGGCTTGAGGAACACGACGGTGGCTGGGCGTTGGCCGGGCCGGCCGCGTCGGGGTTTGGGTTGGTGGATGAGTACTTGGCTCATCTGGCCGATCGGAACTACTCACCGAAGACCGTGCGGGCCTATGGTTACGACCTTTTGGCGTTCTGCCGGTGGCTCGTTGCCGAGGAGCAGCCGTTGCCGGAGGTGACCACCGAGGTGCTGTTGCGGTTCTTGCGTGCCTGCCGTGAGGCGACGGTTCCGGGCCGGCCGGGGCCGAACGTGATCACGTTGTCGGGGCGTCGGATGGATCAGTACGCCGTCACGACGATCAATCGTCGGTTGGCGGCGATCTCGGGTTTGTTCGGGTTCGCGGCGATGCGGGACCCGGACATGAAAAATCCTGTCCCCAAGGGCAAGGAGGCCCGCTGGCGGGTAGCGGGTGAGCGCAGCGGGATGCTCGCACATACCGTTCGTCGGCCGAAGAACCGCTCGTCGCTGCGGCTTCGGGAGCCCGGCCGCCTGCCCACGGCGCTGTCGCAGTCCGATGCGGCGGAGCTGTTGGCGAGCTTCCACACATGGCGGGACAGGGCGATCGCGGGCTTGATGCTGTATTGCGGGCTGCGCTCCGCCGAAGTGCTGGGCCTGAACATCGCCGATGTCGATATCGGCGGCCGATGGCTGCAGGTGCTCGGTAAGGGCCAGCGGGAACGCCGCGTCCCGCTGGACCCTGATGTCGGCTCGGTCATCCAGGTGTATTTGCTGGCCGAGCGGCCGGAATCCGGCAGTCCTCGCCTGTTTCTCGTGGCCAAGGGACCGAACCGGGGCCAGCCGTTGACCGCGGCCGGGCTGCGCACGATCTTCCGCTATCACCGTGGAATCACCGGCATCGTCGGAGGACATCCCCACGCGCTGCGACACACCTTCGGCACCGCCCTGGCCGAAGCGGGGGTTGATCTCGCGGTGATGCAAGCCCTGCTCGGCCACGCTCATGTCGACACCACCGCCCGCTACATCCATCTGGCTCCGGCCCACGTGAAAGCAGAATTCGATGCCGCTCGCGATCGCCTCCGCTCCCAATCCCAGCAATGATCTGCACATCGCCTATCTGGACTATCTTCAGCAGACAGGACGGGGAAACGCTGCCTACTCGTGGGCGGCTCGGGTGTTCTTCGGGCGCTGGCCGGACCCGCGAGGGTGGGTGGCCGAGTCGTTGGAGACTCGCTTGTCGGCTGGGAGCTCGACTCGGCCGATCATCACGTTCCTGATGCTGCACCGGGTGCTGCAACCGGGCTATGACTATCTGCTGGAACGCAAACTCTCCAGCATCTGGCGGGAAATCAAAGACTCACCGCTGAGACCAGACCTCGATCGGTTCATGACCGCGGCCGCCGAGCTCGGGTTCACCGAACGGGTCCGGTTCGCCACCGGCTCCCAAGTGCCGGTCCGGCTGCTCATCCAGACTGGACGGTCGCTGGACCGGATCACCGTGGCCGATCTGGACGAGTTCCGGGCTGCGTGTCAGGAGCGCGAGACGCGAACTGGCAAGGGCAACAAGCACTATCTGGCGGCGGCCAGTAACGCCCAGCGCGTGCTGTTTCACCTGGGAATCGTCGATGAGCTGCCACGCTCGGGCGGCCCGGTCCCGTTCACGCAAAGGCTTTCCGGCCTACAGCCACCGATCCGCGAGACGATGATCGCCTATTTGGAACGCAAACGGGCAACCTGCCAACCGAAAACGGTGTCGGCGATCGCAACCCGGCTCAAACACTTCGGAGTGTTCCTGGCCGACATCGACCCCGAACTCGGGTCCATCGCCGAGCTCGATCGCCGCAAACACATCGAGCCCTACCTGACGTCGCTGGTCGACGCGATCAGCGCGAAGAACAATGAGCTCATCACCGTCGCGGACCGGTCCCGGCGAGTGCTCGCACTGATGGGCTTTCTGACCGACATCACCGAGTGGGGCTGGCCGCAAGCACCACCCCGCAAGCTGATGTTCCGCGACGATGTCCCCAAACTCCCGCATACCCTGCCCCGCTATCTACCAGTCGACATCGACCGACGACTCACCGAGGTGCTCACCGAAGGGCCCGGCAACGAACTGGCCGCAACAACCCTGCGACTGCAACGCGCCTGCGGGCTGCGCATCGGAGAGGTCCTCGACCTCGAACTCGACTGCGTCCACGAAGTCCCCGACCACGGCCACTGGCTGAAAATCCCGCTCGGCAAACTGGAAACAGAGCGGATGATCCCCATCGATGACGACATCCTCGACCTGATCGACCACATCACCGCCATCCGCTCCCACGGACGACCCATGCCGCACCCCCGCTACCGGCGTCCCGCCCAGTTCCTGTTCACCCACCACGGCCGGCGACTGTCCCAAAGCGCAGTCCGTCACGAACTCAACCGCGCTGCTCAGGCCGCGGGACTTGACCACCTCACCCCGCACCAGCTCCGCCACACCTACGCCACCGCCCTGGTCAACGCCGGGGTCTCACTCCAAGCACTGATGGCGCTGCTGGGCCATGTTTCCGCCGAAATGAGCCTGCGCTACGGGCGACTGTTCGATACCACCGTCCGAGCCGAATACGAACGAGGCCTCGACCTCGCCAAACAACAGGCCCGCACCTCCACCACCGGCAGGATCGGCCTGCCACTGGCCGACATCACCGGCGGAGCCGACTGGAAAGACACCCCACTGCTCAAATCCCGCCTCGCCGGCGGATTCTGCCTGCGCGCACCCGCCCAAGACGCCTGCCCCTACGCCAACATCTGCGAGCACTGCCCCAGCTTCCACACCGAAGCCAGCTCGCTGCCCATCCTCGCAGCCCAGCGCGTCGACGCCGAAGCACTGGCCCGCGACGCCGAACAACGCGGCTGGATCACCGAAGCCCAACGACACCAACGACTCATCGCCCGACTCGACACCCTGATCAACGAGGCCCAAGCAGGATGACCAAAACCAGCACTCTCAACCGCGTCGAACGCGCCTGCACACAACTCATCCACGACGGCCACGCCGTCACCTTCACGGCCATTGCTGCTCGCACCGGACTGGGCCGCACCACCCTCTACCGCAACCCCACCCTCCGCGCCGTCATCGAACACCACCGACACCAGACCAGCACTAACGGCACCCTCACCGGCTTCACCGACGAGATCGCCACCCTCCGCACCGCACTCGACGCCCTCGCCACCCGAGTACGCCACCACGAAGAACAACTCCGACGCCTCACAGCCAGAAACGACTGAAATCGTTAACCGGTCAATCACCGGAAACCGAGATCATTAGCCGGATAATCCTACGACAACGCGATGGCCGAGGCGTTCAACTCGTTGTACAAGGCCGAACTCGTCCGCAACCGTGGACCATGGCGCGGGATCGACGACATCGAGATCGCCACCGTCGAGTACATCGACTGGTACAACAACCGGCGCCTGCACGGCGAACTCGGGCACGTGCCGTCCGCCGAGTACGAAGCACTACACGCGATGACCCACCCGGTCACCGCAACCCTGGAAACCAGCTAATCCAGTCTCCATCAAACCCGGTACTTGACAGATGTGTGGTCTTTCTCTTGGGCAGGGCCAGCCGTGTCGATCGGTGCAGCACCATCACGGGCAGCACAGTGGTCAAGGGCCACACCATCGCCTCGCCCCGCCCCTCTTCATAGGAACGCGCCATGGTCGCCTGAATCACTGCCACCAACGCCGGATTTAGAAACACCGCGCTGGCCAGTGGCTGTGTGCGGCCCCTAGGCATGCACGGTCCCGGTTAACTGCCGCACACGCTCGAGGAACTCCGGATGCCACCCGATCAGTCCTTGATCGGCTAGACAGTGGTGGGTACCACGGTGGAAGAACACTTCGTCGTAACGCTCACGTACCTTCACTGTTGCCCGATCCAGCGTCGTGCGCAGCAACTTCCTACCCTCCCGCTCACGCTCGGCATCCGTCGCGCCCGGTGGCAAGTCTTCGACCATCCAATCGAAGGCCCGCTCCCACTCATCCACCAGGTTCTCCTGGTACCGCTCAAGCTCGCCAATGGCCACCAGATCGTCGTCGACCCATAGGACCGCCTGTGTGAATGCCCGGTAGTAGTCCATGATCGCCTTGTCCAGCTGAATCTGGCTCACCCCCACCCAACGCAGCTGGTGCACAAAGCAGGCCTCGTCATACGAGAAGCCCTGTTCCCGAGCCGCGTGCCAGTCCTCCCGGCTCACCAGCGTTGGCAAACGGTCAGCGGTGTAGTCATCCCGCAGGTACTCAATCTGCCGACGCACTTGCTCCACCGAAACACTGGTGATCTTTTTCTGGAGCATGGCTACAGCCTGCTCATACCACCATGCCCACAATTGCCGCATCAGCGCCGTTTGAGGACCGTCCCCGGATGGCAGAGAGAACAGCAGCTTCCGACGCACCGCAATGTCGAGGCCCTCAATGGCAGGAACGCAGTCGATCACTCGCATCCGCCGCACAAAGACCCCCCGGTCCGCCGGTGACAGGTCTAAGAACCGCTGGCGAACCGCCCGCGACGTCTCAGAGGTAGACGCCCTTGCGGCCTCCTCCAATAGCGCCAGCGCGACATCGGGGCTCCGCATGTCACAGCGCAGTGCCGCCATCGCGCTGCCTTCGCGCGCCCGCTGTGTCGTCACCAGCGTCAGCCAGGGACCATCGGCATCCCCTGGGGCGTGGGTATCCATCCACGATCGCACTGTCCGCCACACGTCATCATCTTTGTCCCCCAGGGAGCGGGTGGAGCGTGGGTGGAACTTCGTCTGCAGAAGGTCAACAGCCAGAGCCCCTTCTTCCCAAGCCACGTCATCGTGCAGCTCCAGGCTGATGGCCCCATCAGGCCGCTCCTCGGCGCCCCTGAGTAGCTCATACAGACCCCACTGAGCCTGGAACAGGTATCCGAGAGCTGAGGCTGACGCGTCATGCGACACCGAAGTAGGCATGATCCATTCTTCATCTTTGGAACGTACTGTGTCCATGCCTGTGCACATAGTCACGCCCGCTCCTATGCGTATTGCGCCCAGCAAGGCGGGTGGCCGCCACGATCCTTGATGACGAGCGGCTTTCGCCCCGGCAGATTGCCGACGTCCTGGGGTCAAGCCCCGCCGTTGACCCTCGATCACTATCTCGGTCGGGCTCCGTGAACCACGCTGCGGCCACGGTACTGGACACGGCGGGTGACTTTTGCCGCCGGTTCACCGAGGCTGATGTGGTGGCGTTGATGGAGGCGATCAACGCGGTGCGCGCTCGGTTGTGGACGGGCCGGGTAATTGAATTCAATCCTTCTAGTGTCCTGCGCCGGAGATTCGTTGACAATATGATCGGAGTGACTCCAAGATCTCGTCAGCGCTCTTCGTCCAGATGAACGGCCGGGGATCGTTGTTCCACTCGTCGATCCAGTTGCGGATATCGGCCTCGAGTGCCTGGACGCTGGTGTGCACGCCGCGTTGCAGGAGTTTGGTGGTCAATTCGCCGAACCAGCGTTCGACCTGGTTGATCCAGGACGATCCGGTCGGGATGAAGTGGATTTGGAATCGGGGATGCTTCGCTAGCCATTTCTGGATGATCTCGGTTTTGTGGGTGGCGTAGTTGTCACAAATGACATGGACGCCTAACTCCGCCGGTACGGTTTTGTCGATCTTGGTGAGAAATTTGCGGAACTCGACCGAGCGGTGCCGGCGGTGCAGCGAGGAGATGACCTTGCCGGTGGCGATGTCGAAGGCGGCGAACAGGCTGGTGACGCCGTGACGGACGTAGTCGTGGGTGCGCCGCTCGGGCATGCCGGGCATCATCGGCAACACCGGCTGGGACCTCTCCAGCGCTTGCACCTGGGATTTCTCATCGGTGCACAGAACCACTGCGTTCTCGGGCGGGTTCATATACAGGCCGACGACGTTACGGACCTTCTCGATGAACTGCGGATCGGTAGAGAGCTTGAATGTGTCGGCCAAGTGGGGTTTAAGGTTGAACGCTTTCCAGATCCGTCCCACGGTCGATTTACTCAGCCCGGAACGCTTCGCCATCGATGTACGCGACCAATGCGTCGCGTTGTTCGGTTTCTCTTCCAACGTCGAGACGACCACCTTCTCCACCTGTTCGTCGGTGATCTTCCGCGGCGCGCCTGGGCGATCCTCGTCGACCAACCCCTTCAGTCGTCGCTGGACAAACCGCGACCGCCACTTGCCCACCGTCGGCCGCGACACCCGCAACTTCTCGGCGACATCCACATTGGACAAACCATCGGCGCATGCCAGCACAATCCGACACCGCAACGCCAAAGCCTGCGAACTCTTCGCCCGCCGAGCCCAACGCTGCAACGTCGAACGCTCATCGTCGGTCAGCACCAACTCAGCCTTCGGCCGCCCAGTCCTCGCCATTCCCGCAGTATAGCCATTTCGACCATGAATTTCCGGTGCAGGACACTAGTAGGGCTTTGTTAGATCGTCATGGTGGTTTCTGGTGGCAGGTGGGGCATCGGCCTGTCCAGGTGGCCAGCAGTACCTGGAGTCCTTTGAGGATGGTGTAGAGGGTCAGGCCGCCCCAGGTGCTTTTGGGCTTGTCAACCTGAGTTCGGTGAGGAAGAGGTGCGCGGCGGTCACGAGGGTGGTGTGGCGGTGCCAGCCGGTGAAGGAGCGTCCTTCGAAATGGGTGAGTCCCAGGCCGACTTTCAGTTCGCGGTAGTCGTGTTCGATGCGCCAGCGGATCTTGGCCAACCGCACCAGCGTGCGGATCGGGGTGTCGGCGGGCAGGTTGGAGATCCAGTAGTCGGTGGGCGCGGGCTGATGCGGTGGCCATTCGGCCACCAGCCAGCATTCCGGCAGGTTGCCGCATGCGTCTTTGGGGATGTCGCGGTTGGCGGGCCGGATGCGCAGCGCCAGGAAACGGGAGCGCATCTTCGCGGTGGGGTTGCCGCCGGTCTTCTTGCTGCCCTCACGCCAGGTCACCCGCCGCAGACTGCCGCGCCCCGCGCCCAGTGCCAGCCCACGCAGCGTCGACGGCGGGTCCGGGTAGCAAGGCACGGGCCGGCGGCCTCGCCCGCTATACGCCGCGGTCACCGGCACGGCATCCGCTGGGTGGGCGGTGGTCGAGGCTTTCGCGGCCATCACATACGACAGGCCCCGATCGGCAAGCTCACCCCGGAAGGTCGCGTTGTCCCCGTAACCCGCGTCGCCGACCAGCACCGGCGGAGCGTGTCCCCACACCGCGAGTTCGTCGATCATCTCCAGCGCCTGCCGCCATTTCGGGAGATGCCCTTCCTCGGCCGGGATCGCGCACCGCGCCCGCCGGACGGCGATGCGTTCGGCCTCGGCCCCGGTCGCGCAGTCGTCAACCCAGGACTCCGGCAGAAACAGCCGCCAGTTCAACGGACCTCGAACAATGGGTCGTCACATGCCTGGACGGCTCCGTCAGCGCGACCGACGTCTCCTGGGACCGGGGCGACTCCCAGGTCTGGCGCGTCACTACCGATACACGCGAGGCGTACGTCAAGCGCAGCCCCACCGCGGCATCCCACAGCCGCGAGGTGCACGGCTACACCCACGCGACACAGACGCTGGCCTCCGGCGAAGCCCCGACGTTGCTG
Organism: Saccharopolyspora pogona; assembly: GCF_014697215.1. GTDB lineage: Bacteria > Actinomycetota > Actinomycetes > Mycobacteriales > Pseudonocardiaceae > Saccharopolyspora > Saccharopolyspora hattusasensis. The sequence continues at coordinate 2,223,872 of NZ_CP031142.1, read as the reverse complement.
GCCAGCGACCCCGGCCTTCGTGCCCTCCTGACCTCACCGCTTCGGGGACGAGTCGTGCGCGACTTTCCCCTCGAAACCCAGGAAGAGCGGCGGGTCCACCACCTCGCTGACCAACTCCTGCGCCGATGGCACGACAGCACGAACCAACCGCCGGCCCAAGTACGTGCGATTGTGCGGCAGTCCATGCTGGAGCAGGCACGCGAAGCCCGGACGTATCTGGATGACCTCGCCGCGCACGTAGCCCCGGCCGAACATCGTCTCCTCCAGCGGGTCACGAACGAACTGCCGGGCCTGGCCGACGAACTCCCTGTGGTGTTCCGGCACGGCGACTATTCGCCCCGCAACTGGCTGTGGTCCAGCGACCGCAGCCAGCTTTCGCTGATCGATTTCGAGGAAGCCGCCCACGGCGCCGCCATCGAGGATCTGGTGTGGCTGTACGGCGCGATCTGGCCCACTCGCCCCGACCTCGCCCATGCCTTTCTCACTGGATATGGACGTGCGTTGAGCCGGGCAGAACAGCGAGCCCTGCATCTGATCACCGCGCGGACGACCGCGTACTACCTCAACGCAGGGATCATCAAAGCCAACCCCGTCCTCACCGAACGGGGCCGAACGGCCCTGAAGCACCTGCTGGGGTGAATCGTTCAGTGCCCTGCCGCCGCGTCATGTCCTTGATGCGCGTGACCGCCTGGTCGCCCGACAGCAGCGCCTCGTCCGCGCCCACACGCTTGGCGATCTCCAGCTTGTCGGCGGCGGTGTCCACGGCGACGACGGTGGTCGCCGCGCTGAGCGCTCGCAGGATCTGGATGGCCATCTGGCCCAGACCGCCCGCGCCGATCACCACCGCGATGGAACCCGGCCCCAGCAGGTGCAGCGACCGCTTGACGGCGTGATAGCTGGTCAGCCCCGCGTCGCTGAGCGGGGCGGCCTGGCGGGGGTCGAGGGTGCCCAGCGGAATCAGGAATCGCGACGCCGGGACCAGCAGGTACTCAGCCATTCCGCCGTCGTGACCACCCAGGCCCCCGCCCAGACCGCCGGTCGTCTGGCAGTAGTTCTCCCGGCCCTCCCGGCAGTTGGCGCACACCCCGCAGCCCCAGGGACCGTAGACGATCACCGGGTCTCCGGGCGCGAACCCGGTGACGCCCGGTCCCAGCGTCTCCACCCTCCCCGCATTCTCATGGCCGAGCGTGAAGGGCAGCGTCGTGCCGTCTCCGGGTGCGGGTCCGGGTGCCTGCATGAGGTGCAGATCGGAGTGGCAGGCACCGGCGCCCGCGACCTTGACCAGGACCTGCCCAGGCCCGGGCTCGGGCACCGGCACCTCGCGCAGCTCGGGCGGTTTTTGCCATTCGACGAACTGAAAGGCCCGCATAGC